>DASVLC010000056.1:0-4283 GCA_036385045.1 Thermoanaerobaculia bacterium
GGTGTATAGCCGCCGGCGGCGAGAAGCGGAAGACGGCGCGCCATGACGGCGGGTTGCGCAATGGTGTTGAACTCCAGGATGCGGCGCCGTATCTCGACATCGTCGATCGGGTAACGTCGATGACCGATCGTTCGGGAGTCGTTGTCGACGAAGCGCAGAAAGGAGCCCACCAGTACGTGGTCGGGATGGTCGCCAAGAAAAGCGACCTGCCGGGCAAGTCGATCGGGTGCGGCGATGTCATCGGAGTCGAGGAGTGCGATCAGCTCACCACGAGCTTCCGATAGACCCCGCTGGCGAGATCGCATCAGCCCGAGGCGCCTCTCGTTGTCGAGAATGCGGATGCGAGGATCTGGAAACGCCGCCAGGATTCGTTCGCTTTCCTCGCGGTCGCCGTCATTGATCAGGAGGTACTCGAAGGTCGTGTACGACTGCGCAAGGACGCTGCGGATCGCCTCGTCGAGATGCTCTCGGTCCGGGCGAAAGAACGTCGTGAAGACAGTGAGCGGAGGTGTGGTCGGCATGGTCCGCATTCGCCGCCGGCAACCGGGCTTTCGGCGAGGATGCCCTCGCCGATGGGTGCAGTCGCGAGCCGTGCCGGAGTATACCCAACGATGAACTGACGGGCCTCGATGTATTGCGCCGAGGCTCTGGAGAATGGGGCGATCTACCAGCCGGCACGGCCGGCTGCGCTGGCTGGCACAGCCTCTGTCAGGAGTTCTCGCCCCTGGCACGTTCCTGCCGCTACAATGCCGAAAAGGAATCAGCTATCCAGCCGCATCGTCCCGAATGTCTCGATCTGTCTTCATCGTCATACCTGCCTACAATGAGGCCGGTGCGATCCGCGAGGTCGTATCGGGGTTGCGGCAAACATACGACCGTGTGATCGTGGTCGACGATGGTTCGTCGGATGCGACGTCGGAGGAAGCGCGAGAGGCCGGAGCCTCCGTGGTCCGCCACATGATGAACCGCGGGCAGGGAGCGGCGCTGCAGACGGGTATCGAGTACAGCCTGCTCCGAGGCGCAGAGGTCATCGTAACGTTCGATGCGGACGGCCAGCACCGGGTCGAAGACGTCGGCGCACTGCTCGGTGCGCTCGAGCGTGAGGACGCCGACATCGCGGTGGGCTCGCGCTTCCTCGGTATCGGAAGCGACGTCCCGTTCCCCCGTGGCCTGCTCCTGCGGTTGGCAGTCGTCGTGATGCGATTCACTTCGAGAGTGCGTCTCACCGATGCCCACAACGGGTTGCGCGCGATACGCCGTAGCGCTGCGCAGCGGATCCATTTGACTCTCGACGGCATGGCGCACGCCAGCGAGATCGTCGATCAAATCCACATCAACGGGCTCAGAGTCGTCGAAGTGCCGGTGGTGATCCGCTATTCTGCTTACTCACGGAAAAAAGGGCAGTCTGGTTTCGCAGCATTCCGTATCATGTTCGATTACCTGCTCAGGCGATGGCTCCGATGACCCTGTTCCAGTGGATCGTGATTCCGCTGCTCCTGCTGGTGATGATCGCCACCGGAGTGGCCGTGACCCGTTCACTTCTCGCTCGCGGATGGGGCCTCGCCTGGATGATGCTCTGGGCCGCGGCGAGCATCGCCGTGGCATTTCCGACGGTACTCGGGTTTCTGGCCAATGCGCTCGGGATCGGACGTGGCACCGATCTTCTGCTGTACGCGTCCATTCTCGTCATGTTCGTCGGATTTTTTCTGATGTATCTCCGATACCGGAGGGTTACCGAACAGTTGACGGCCATCATCCGGCACATCGCGATCAGTGAAGCTCTTTCGGAACGGGAGGGAGGATCGGCGAGCCTTTCCGAGAAAGGATCCTTTGAGTCAGAACGGCCAGGGCCGGCCATTCGATGATCGAACGGAGGTCCGGCCACTCGAGACATCCCACCTCCCAGCGCGTCGCGGATGCGCTCTGAAGGGTATGAACGTGATCGCTGATCCGCTGCCGGCCAGCTGATGCTCTTTGTTCTGACCGCCTTCGCGTTCTTCTTTCTCGGTCTCGAGGTGACGGCCCGTGGATGGAAGGGCGAAACACTCGGAGCGTGGGAGCGTGCCTGCGCCGTATTCACGATTGGTGCAGCGATCTGGATCGCCTCGCTCTGGATACTCTCGTTCACGGGAGGTCTGCAGCGGCCGTATCTGATTGCTCGGACCGTGATCGTGCTGGCGGTCGCGATCGGTCTCTCGCTCGCCCGACGACCTCACCCGCCGAATCGCATCGAGATCCCGCGATATTTTCTGATCGTCGTCGTGCCTATCGTCGTCTGGATCGCCTTCATCCTCTGGCGTGGAGCGATCGTTCCCCCTCTCAATCACGATGCGCTTTCGTACCACCTGCCGAAGGCCATCTTCTTCTCGAGGCTCCACGGCTTCGCGTATCTTTCCGATTTCGTACCGCACGTACGTTCGCTTCCGGCGAACTACGAACTGCTGCTCGCTGACCTCATGACACTCGAGCGGAGCGACGCGCTCACCGAGTGGCTCGGCGTGCTCTTCTACATCGGCTTTCTAGTAGCATCGGCAGCGCTCGCGGAGCGATGGTGGCGCAACGTCCTGTCTACGGCGTCCGTGCTCCTGTTCGCGGCCGGCGTTCCGGTCTTGTTACTTCACTCCGGAGCGGACAAGAACGATGTGATGGCTTCGGCGTTCGTCGTTGCCGCACTGGTCTGGTCAGGACGATTCCTTCGCGAGCGGGAAGTGAGTGCCCTATGGCTCGCGATTGCGGCGCTGGCAATCGCCTGCGGGACGAAGCCGCAGCCCGCGGCCCTCGTGCTCGCGCTCGCGCCGTGGATCGCATATCGACTCTGGAAGCCTCGAGTCACAGCCCGGCAGTTCGCAGCGACGATCGCGTTCGGGCTCTGCTGCGTTGCGCTCCTGGGCGGGGCACCCTACGCATACAACCTCATGCGCGGTGTACCGGAAGGAGCGTCTGTGGCGACCGCGTCGCAGCATGTGGTGACCGTGCCGGCTTACGGCGATTGGGTGAACCTCTGGCAGGGCCCGTTCGTACTGATCGCAGCGCCGTTCTCCACTAACTCGTGGCAGTTGGCGGTACCGTGGGAGGATGCTCCATGGTTCTGGCGACGCTACGAGTTGTTCTTTTCCGAGCTCGGCCTGCCGTTCGCAATCTGCGCGATCCTTTTGCCTGTCGCACTCGTCCTTTTCCGGCGTGACGAGCCCGGTTCAAGACACGAGCGTGTCGCGGTCACTGTCGCGGCGTTGACCATGTTTCTCGCCATGCTGCCGGTGCGATTCTGGCCACACGGGATGTTTCTCATCTCGCTCCCGCGATATGCGTTGTTCCTCGCTCCGCTCGTCTTCGCATGGACCATCGCGCCTGCCGTGCGTCGCGCGCGGATTGCCTTCGGCAAGGCATTGCTGATCACAGGCGCCATTACGTTCACGGCGTACGCGACGTTGATGGCCGCCGAGGACACGTTCACCCCGATCGACTACGTGCTGTGGGCTTCGACGCATCCGGGGCGGAGAGTCATTCCGTTCCATCCCCGGAATGCGGCAAGCGTGGCCGATCAGATAGCGGGCGCTGACGAGACGATCGCGGTGCATGCACGCTATGGCGCATGGATACACCCTCTCTTCGGGAAGAGACTGGACCGGGAGGTTCGAATGATTCCGGTGGGATCGGAGTCCAGGCCGGTTCCTCCCGACGTCGATTGGGTGGTGCTCGATTCTCTTTACAGCATGATCTGGCAACACGATCAGTTCGAAGACCTGAGCCAGGCCAGACGCTTCATTGCGCGAGGTGCTCTGCCGGAAGCAGACCGGCTGTTCCTGGCGAACCTTCAGCGAGATCCCCACTTCAGGCTCGTATTTGCCCGCCCACGGGACGGCCAGTACATCTTCCGGCGTGTCGAACCGGCCCTGTTAGAATCGGAGAATCGAGGATCCAATGTCACGCCTCCGAATTCATCTCTACGCTGACGGTGCCGACGTGCGCGAGATGGTCACCGCGCGGGAAAGCGGGATCGTTGCCGGATTCACGACCAATCCGACGCTCATGAGAAAGTCGGGTGTCGCCAACTTCGAGGCGTTCGCCCGGGAGGCTCTCGATTCTGTCGGGGAGCTTCCCATCTCCTTCGAGGTTTTTGCCGACGAGTTCGACGAGATGGAACGCCAGGCGAGATTGATTGCCAACTGGGGTGAGGCCGTCTTCGTCAAGATTCCGATCACGAACACGAGGGGCGAATCGTCGATCCCTCTCATTGCCCGCCTCTCCGCGGCCGGCGTGCAGCTCAACATCACCGCGATCCT
>DASVLC010000057.1:0-1739 GCA_036385045.1 Thermoanaerobaculia bacterium
TGCCGTTCTTGTCGAATCCTCCGGCGATGCCGACGGGCGAGGGAAAGCGCAGCCCCCACAACTCGCGCGCGGCAGCAGCCGGTGGCCGGCAAGACCGCTCGATCATCCGCATGACGATGGGGATCTGCTGCAGATGTTCGATCTGAGCGGTCGCGAGCTCATGCGCCGCCTCCGGGTCGAGGCGGAAAAGCAGGCGGCGCAGAAGCGGGTAGATCATTTCGCCAGAATGCGCTCGACACGTGCGAGCGGCGAGAGCACGGCAGAATCGATCTCACTCGCGTGCAGCAGGAGAGGAATCGATCGGACGAGCTCGGGCCCATGCTCCATGCCGGTGATCGCCAGGCGCAACGGCATGAACAGCGCCTTCCCCTTCGTGCCGGTCGAGACCTTGAGCCTCTCGACCATTTCCTTGTAGGCCGGCTCATCGGTCGGCGTCCCATGAGCGCGAAGCTCCTCCGCGAGCTGTTCGACGAAACCGCGCTCGACCTCGGGAGTCGCATACTCCGCGACGAATCGTAACGCCTCGCGGAAATCGGTCAACTTCGGAGTGCTCGTCTTTACGACATCGATCGCTTCCTCGAGCCACGGCACGTCGTAGAAACGCCTTACCAGCGGCGCGAGCTCACCAGCGCTCATCGAATGAATGTACTGGCCATTCAGCCACTCGAACTTCTTCGGATCGAAGACCGCAGGCGCTGCGTTCACGCGGTCGAACGAGAAGTGGTCGACGGCATACTCACGCGAGAAAACATCCAGCCCGTCGGGTGACGACCAGCCGAGAAGAGTCAGGTAGTTGAGCATCGCATCGGGGAGATAGCCCTCATCGGCGTATGCCGATACCGAGGTCGCGCCGTGCCGCTTCGACAGCTTGGAGCGATCCTGGCCGAGGATCAGTGAAACGTGAGCGAACTGCGGGACAGCCCATCCCATCGACCGATAGATGAGCACCTGGCGATGTGTATTCGTCAGATGCTCCTCGGCCCGGATCACGTGTGAGATCTCCATATCGTGATCGTCGACGACGACAGAGAAGTTGTACGTGGCGTGCCGGTCGGTCCTGATGATGATGAAATCGCCCAGCGACTCCTTCCGCCAGGTCACCTCGCCACGGATCAGATCGTGGATCGTGACATCGCCATCATCCGGAACATGAAACCGGACGGCGTGCGGCGCATCATCGTCACGACGATTGCGCCAGCATGTGAGGTCGTAGTGAGGAGGCCGCGCGTCCGCTTCGGCCTGCTTCCGTTTCGCCTCGAGCTCCTCTTCGGAGCAGTAGCAGCGGTAGGCAGCGCCCCTCTCGATCAGTTCATGAGCGACGCGGCCATACATCTCGAGGCGTTCCGACTGCCGATATGGCGTGTGTGGGCCTCCGGCATCCGGCCCCTCATCCCACGCCAGTCCGAGCCAGCGAAGGTCGTCGAGCACCATCTGCTCCGACTCGCGTGTCGACCTCGCCTGATCGGTGTCTTCAACACGGATGATGAACGTCCCGCCATGTCTGCGGGCGTACAGCCAGTTGAAGATCGCCGTGCGGGCTCCGCCGACGTGGAGATGACCTGTTGGAGAGGGTGCGAATCGCGTTCTGACCACGGCGGGAGTTTATCCGCTTCGCGAATTGAGAATTGAGAATTGAGAATTGAGAATGCGCGCGCCTCGCGCTCGCCTGTCATCCTGAGCCATGGAACGGCGGGCGCCGCGACTGAGAATGATGACAAGAACGCGCCTGTCATCCCGAG
>DASVLC010000058.1:0-3933 GCA_036385045.1 Thermoanaerobaculia bacterium
CCCGCCCGACGACCCACCCGGGAGCACCCGCCGCTTTCTGACGCACGACGAAAACCGCGCCACGACCTATGTGACTCATTCGCCTGTAACTCGTTCGCTTGTGGGTCGTCGGGGAGGGGGTCTCTCTCCGTCCTCCGCCCCTCCACCCATCACACCCACCCCCGGGGCTCCGGCGGCTCGGGATGACAGGCGGATGACGGATGAAGAGTGAAGGGCGTCGATGAGTACCTTCACTCTTCCCTCTTCACCCTTCCCTCTTCGCCCTTCACTCTTCACTCTTCCTCCGTGACCCCCATCACACCTCCATATGACATCAGTCATCTGTCCCAGGCCTCGCCGGCCCAATGATCCTTTCTGCGACCATGTCTCAACTTGCCCTCCAGCGATTACCCCTCGACGACGACGCGCCGGCCGGCGAGCGGAAGCTCCTGCTCATCGGCAATCCGAATGTCGGCAAGTCGCTCCTCTTCGGCTGTCTGACGAACCGCTACGTCACCGTCTCGAACTATCCTGGAACGACGGTTGAGATCACCACCGCGCGGGCGACGATCGCCGGTGAGCCACGACTCGTGATCGACACGCCGGGCACGAACGGTCTGCTTCCCCAGTCTGATGACGAGCGGGTCGCGCGCGACATGCTGCTCAACTCACCTGGGGCCGACGTCCTGCAGGTCGGTGACATGAGCAATCTGCGCCGCACCATGCTTCTGTCGCTTCAGCTCGCGGAACATGACGTGCCGTTCACGCTCTGTCTGAACATGAGCGATGAGGCGCGGGAGCGCGACAGTGAGGTTGATCCGGCGACCATCGCCACCATGCTCGGCGTGCCTGTGGTTGCAACATCGGCGCTCCGGCGCTGGAACCTCGAGCGACTCCGTCGTGACGCTCTGCAGCCGGCGCATGCGAAGGTTCGCATCGGCTATCAAGATGCCATCGAGCAGGGCGTCGTCCGCATCGTCGAAGTGCTCGATGCTGCCGGCAGCACGATCACACCGTCACGAGGCATCGCGCTGTCGGTGCTGGCCGGAGACGAAACGCTCAAACCATTCCTGCCGTCCGCAGCACTTGCTGATCTCGACCGGATTCGCGCAGACGTCCAGCGGACGCTCTCGCAGCCGCTCAGCATCGCGATCGCCAACGCCCGCGTCGCCGCGGTCGACCGTCTGCTCGGCACTCCCACGGACGGATCGGACTTCCGCCGCGGAGGGGTGCGCGAGTGGCTCGGCCTCATCAGCATGCATCCGGTCTGGGGCGTGCCGTTTCTCGCCCTCGTCCTCTACGTCGCCTGGCTGTTCGTCGGGAACTTCGGTGCCGGAACGCTCGTCGATTTCTTCGAGTCGAAGATCTTCAACGAGCATGTCAACGTCTGGGTGATCCGCGGCCTTGATACGGTCGCACCGTTCCCACATGTGCACGAGGTCGAGGAGGGCGTACTCAGCCCGGACTACGGGGTGACCGGTCCCGTTGCCGGGATCGCGCTCGTCTCGAAGTTCTTCCACGACATCCTCGTCGGACCCTTCGGAATCGTCACCATGGCGCTCACCTACGCGATCGCCATCGTCCTTCCTGTCGTGATCACGTTCTTTCTTTTCTTCGGTGTGCTGGAGGACTCCGGCTACCTTCCGCGTCTCGCAGTGATGCTGAACCGTATCTTCCGGACGATGGGGCTGAACGGCAAGGCGGTGCTGCCGATGGTGCTCGGACTCGGCTGCGACACGATGGCGACGCTGACGACGCGGATTCTCGAAACGAAGAAAGAAGCGACGATCGTCACGTTGCTGCTTGCTCTTGGCGTTCCCTGCTCTGCGCAGCTCGGTGTGATCATGGCGATGCTCGGACCGCTCGCCCCGACGGCCACCATGATCTGGCTCTCGGTGATCATCGGCACGATCTTCATGGTCGGCTATCTCGCCTCGAAGGTCGTTCCCGGTGAGGCGGGCGATTTCATTCTCGAGATCCCTCCGGTCCGTATTCCGAAACTCTCGAACATCACAATCAAGGTGCTGGCGCGGACCGAGTGGTACTTGAAGGAAGCAGTTCCCCTGTTCATCGCCGGGACGGTACTGCTGTACCTGCTCGACGCGTTCGCGCTGCTCGGCGCGGTGCAGAGCGCACTCTCGCCGCTCGTGGTGACGGCGCTCGGTCTGCCCGCCGAGGCGGCAAACTCGTTCGTGATCGGATTCCTGCGTCGCGACTACGGAGCTGCGGGCTTGTTCATGATGCAGCAGAACGGGCAGCTCGATGGCGTTCAGACCGTCGTTGCACTGACGACGATCACACTCTTCATCCCCTGTATCGCGAACTTCTTCGTGATTCTCAAGGAGCGCGGCCGCGCCGCCGGATTCGCGATCGCCGGATTCATTCTCGTCTTCTCCTTCGGGATCGGCGCAGTCATGAATCACACCCTCCGCGCCCTCGGAGTGACGCTGTGAACTACGAGTGCCCCCTCTGCAGCCTCGGCTTCGAAGGGTCGACCTGTCACTCGGCCTGTCCGATGTCGGGAGGATGTGCGATGGTCCGCTGCCCTCGCTGCTTCTACGAGTTCGTCCCCGACGGCAAGCTCGCTGCCTTCTTCCGCAGGATCTTCACCAGGAGAAATCGCCATGCAACATCCACCCGCTGATGAAGTGCTCGAGCGCCTCTGGTACGCGCAGGAGGACCAACGTACGATCGACTCGATCGATGCGTTGAAGCTGAACGGCGACGCTATCAAGGCGGTCGAGGACCTCGTCGCCTCCAGACACGTACGCATGACCGGCACGCGGATCGAGCTCACCCGCGATGGCGAGGAGCGCGCGCGTGGAATCGTCCGTCGTCATCGCCTGGCCGAGATCCTTTTCACTCAGGTGCTCGAAGTCGACCAGGGAGACGCCGAACAGAGCGCCTGCGAGTTCGAGCACATCCTCGCCGAGCGTGTCGTTGACCGCGTCTGCACGTTCCTCGGACATCCGCCTGCCTGCCCCCACGGTCACCCGATCCCGCAGGGCAGCTGCTGCCAGGTCTATTCGAAGAAGGTCGACCCTCTCATCACACGACTGATCGATCTGCCGATCGGTGCCAGTGGATCAGTCGTCTTCATCGCACCACGATCCGTCTCGCGTCTCAACAAGCTGGCCGCCTTCGGCGTCGTCCCCGGCTCGACGATCCGACTCGTTGAACGCAAGCCGAGTGTCGTCCTCGCCTGCGGTCCGACGTCGCTCGCGGTGGAAGACGAAATCGGACGCGAGATCTACGTGCGGCCGATGGCGTCGTAGTTCTCGGCCAGCGTCGAGTCCGAACCCCTTCAGGTGATCGACGTCACTCGCCCGGCTGACTGCTGTCATGCCCGGCCAGACCGCCCGGAACTAGCCTGACTCTGTGAACGCGTCGAAGCACTACAGTTCCGTCGCACTGCCGAGGGAGATCCGCCGTGTGCCGTGGTTCGCTTCCCGCGTTCGCGTGCTTCCTCACCTTTCCGTCGGGATGTAAGCCTCTCTGTCATGTGCTCGGCTGGGCACCGTTCCCGTGACATTGGCCGCAGATCCAACGGGTCTCCCTCGGCAATTTAGCGCCGCCTTCGGGCGGCGTTTGCTTTTGGAATTGAAAAGTGAAAATTGAAAATCGGGGAGCGTGGGGGCGACGTGCTTTCGGTCATGAAGTGCCCAACCCCCTTCCTGTCATCCTGAGCCGCCGGAACCCCGGGGGTGGGGGCATGGGCGGGAGGGGTGGAGGACGGTCGAAGGACCCCCTCCTCGAGCGCCAGGTGGGCGGGCGGTGCGATGCACGTGAATGGCACCACCCATCCACCCAGATCCCTCGCTACGCTCGGGATGACAGGCCACTTTGGCCGCGGTTCGTGGCGGTTCGGGCAGCGGTTCAGAGTTCAGGGACACAGCGGTTCAGGGACAGGCCTTCAACGTCTGCCCCGCCGAAAAACAGGCCTGTCATCCCGAG
>DASVLC010000059.1:0-29281 GCA_036385045.1 Thermoanaerobaculia bacterium
CGGACGTCCTCGTCCGCACGGGGCGTCTCGCCCCCCGCACCCGCAACTTGCACGTGAGTGGCCGATGGCACAGCCCCTCACCCGGCCCTTCGGCTTCGCTCAGGGCCACCCTCTCCCCGCTAGAATCGCGGGGAGAGGGGCAACAAGTCGGGTGATGGAATCCCCAACGCTGTGAGCGCCGCGGAGGAATGCGCGTCAGGGTTGGCCTGCGCACGTGGCTCATGCGTGTACGCTGAAACCCGCATAAACACTGGGAGTTTCTTGGAAGCAAAGGACGCCAGCCTGCGGCGTGCCTGAGGAAAAGAAACGCGATCGTCCTGCGCGCCTTCGCGCGCAACGGGACTGGCCTCACCCGCACACGGGGCTCCGGCGGCTGCTACCAAGAGACTCCCAATTGTTTGTGCGGGTTTCAGCGCCGCGTAGCGGCAGCCGGATGGTAGCCGGGGGTGCGAAGCGGAAGCGGAGCACCCCCGGAAAGATCCGAAAAAAAGTGTGCCGCGTAGCGGCACCGGACAAACACCCGGCATGGTGGTGGTCCGGTGCCGCGATGCGGCACACTGTCTTGCGAAGTTGACCGGGGGTCTGAGCGCGTGGCGCTCAGACCCCCGGCTACCATCCGAAGCCGCTACGCGGCTCACTGGGAGCCGAATCTCAGTTTCTCACCCTCAGGCGCGGCCGCCGGGCCCGGCTCGGGAGGCGCGTGGTTAGGCTCTGACAACTCTCGCCGAGCTCTGCATAGCTATTGCAAGCACTCGCGGGACGTCTGTGTGGCGTGCTCTTCCGGCTTACAGACGACTGGAACGTGAAGTCCGACTATTGCGCGTGTCTATAGGGTGTGAGATAAACGAACGATGCGGAGCAGGGTTCCCTTTTCCGTGGGCGTTGTGGCGCTCACAATCGCTGCCTGTCTGGTGAACGCTCCGCTCGCAGACGCGCAGCAGCAGATCGCGTCGGCCGAGGATCTCAACCGCCTGTCCATCGAAGAGCTGGCGCGGATCCGGGTGACCTCGGTCTCACGCACCGAAGAGCCGTTGAATCGCGCGCCCGCGGCGGTGTTCGTGATCACGAGCGAGACGATCGAGCGCTCGGGAGCGACGACGCTGCCTGAAATTCTGCGGCTTGCGCCAAACCTCCACGTCGCACGCCTCGACGCGAACACCTATGCGATCTCGGCTCGCGGGTTCAACCACTCGAGCGGCACGGCCAACAAGCTGCTCGTGCTGATCGATGGTCGTGCGATCTATTCACCGCTGTTTTCGGGCACATTCTGGGATGCGCAGAAGACCTTCATCCCCGACATCGACCGCATCGAGGTGATCAGCGGGCCCGGTGGAACACTCTGGGGCGGCAATGCCGTCAACGGAGTCATCAACATCATCACGAAGGAGTCGATCCGGACGCGTGGCGCAATGGTGGATGCTCAGGCGGGAACTCTCGACCGGCGGCTCGCCGGCCGCCTGGGAACGAGCGCGGGAGTCGACGGGAGCGTTCGCGTCTACGGTTTCGGGATGAGACACGGCGCGATGGAGAGGCCTTCCGGGGCGAGTGCTGAGGACTCATGGAACCACCTGCAGGGCGGTTTTCGCTCAGACTGGCAGAAGGCTGAGCAGCGCCTGACACTTCAGGGAGACGCCTATCGCGGAACGGGCATCGGACGCCCCGGCGTCCGCAGTAGTGGTGAGCTCAGTGGGGCGAACCTTTCCGCTACATGGCAGCGTGACCTCTCGCCCGGTTCGACGCTTCAGGTGCAGACCTATGTCGACACGACGCGCCGGATTCTGACCAGCGGGATCGAGGCACAGCTGGAGCAGTATTCAGTCGAGACTCAGTGGAACGTCACGCCGCGCGCGAGGCATGCGGTCGTTCTCGGTGGCGGCCTGCGACTCACCGAGGACGAATTCACGCGGGGACCCGGAACTGTTCTGCTCGAGCCGGCCGGACGCCAGCTTTCGTTCGCGAGTCTGTTCGTTCAGGACACGTTCACCGTGAGCGAACGGCTCAAAATCACCGCCGGAACGAAGCTCGAGCACAACACGTACACCGGACTGGAGGTAATGCCCGACGTCCGCCTCGCCTGGTCGCTCTCCGATAATGCGATGCTCTGGACATCGGCGGCGCGTGCCGTTCGAATCCCTTCCCGCTTCGACACCGATCTGGTCAACCCCGGAATCCTGAACGGAGGACCGGACTTCCGCTCGGAAAGTCTCATCGCGTACGAAGCCGGCTACCGCGGCATCATCGGCTCGAAGGCGTCGGTATCGCTCTCGCTGTTTCATCACGACTACGACGATCTCCGAACGGTCGAAGCATCCGGCCCCACGGTCTTTCCACTCGTGATCCGCAACGGCATGCGCGGTCACACTTCGGGAGTCGAGGCGTGGGGAAACCTCGCCGTCACGGACCGATGGCGGGTGAGTGCGGGAGTCGCGACTCTCAGCAAGAGCCTGCGGCTGACTCCCGGGAGCCGCGACATCTTCGGCGTGGAGTTCGCCGGGAACGATCCGAGCCATCACTGGAGCATCCGGTCGAGTTTCGATCTGCCACGGGAGGTGGAGATCGATATCGGACTGCGGCGCGTGAGCCGGCTCGAGTCGCCGCGGGTCGATGCGTACAGCGAGGTGGACGCGAGGATCGGGTGGTCGCCGGTCAGTTCGGTCGAGATGGCGATTGTCGGACACAACCTGCTCAACGAGAGTCACGTGGAGTTCATCAACTCATCGATCGGTCCAGTTCTGGTCCCGCGGTCAATCGCCATGACCCTTCGCTGGACACGGTGACTGTGATGCGATTTCTTTCGCCAGCGAGACTGCCGCCACCTGGTGGAGATTCGTCACGCGACGTCTTCGCGCCGGTCCATCGAAGCGGGTACCTGCTGCGATTGATGGCGGCTTTGATCGTCTGCGCGGGCTTCTCGCTGCCTCTTGCCGCCGACCGTCAACTCGAGCTGGCAGTCAAAGCGACGTTTCTTTACAAGTTTGCGCCATTCGTCACCTGGCCTGCCGAAGCCTTCGACACTCCGTCGTCGCCCTTTCGGCTGTGCGTCGTCGGTACTGATCCCTTCGGCGCGCTTCTCGACGACGCGGTGCGTGGTCAGACGGTAATGAGCCGGCCGATCGCATTGCGAAGGCTCGCCTCGGTCGACAGGCAGTCGGGCTGTCATGCCGTCTTCGTTTCGGGGTCGGCTGTCCAGAGCGCAGCGGAGGCGTTGCGGGCTGTCGACCGCACCGCAACCCTGACGGTCACCGATGCAACCCTCGGTCCCCACAGGGGCATCGTGCACTTCGTCATCACCAACGATCGCGTGACGTTCGACATCGACAATGCAGCCGCGGCGCGAAATCGGCTGTCGATCAGCTCGAAACTCCTCGCGCTGGCGCGCAACGTGAGAGGCCAACCTCTGGCGGGTTCGCAATGAGACAGCAGAAGGTGGCTCCAGCTCGTGGCCTTCAGCCGGTGCACGCCCTCGCTGGAGCGCTCGTACTGCTCCTCGCGGGAATCGTGGCGTCGATCTATCAGGACCGGACCTTTCACGAGCAGCGTCTGAGAGAGCTTACGGTTCAGGCCGAGATTCTCGCGGCGAGCGTGACCGCAGCTCTGGTTTTCGACGATAGCCAGACCGTACAGGAGCACGTCAGCGCACTTGCGATCAATCGGGCAGTTGCCGCCGCGGGCGTTCACGACCGCGATCGGAATCTGATCGCAAGCATCGGCACCGGCTCCGTCACGACCACTGCCGCGGGACAATCGGAGCCGTCGGGTCCCGGATCCACTGTTCACACCTCCGTCATGCATGAAGGGGAGGCGATCGGCTACGTATACATACGGGAACGTGAGGAACCGCTGTCCCTGCGCATCGCACGGCACGTTCCCATGATGCTGCTGGCGATCATGGCGGCCCTTTTCGTCGCCCTGATGGGAACCCTGCAGCGCACCCTCCACGAGGCCAACCGACAGCTCGAGGTCCGCGCGGTCACCCTGGCAGAGACGAATCAGATGCTGCAATCCGAGATGGAAGAACGGAGCAGAGCGGAGGAAGCGCTGCGCCAGAGTCAGAAGATGGAGGCGGTAGGACAACTCGCCGGCGGTGTCGCGCACGACTTCAACAACCTGTTGACCATCATCCGAGGCAACCTGCATCTGCTGCGGCAGACACGTCCGGAAGGACGGGAAGAGACCGACGAGTTCATTGTGAACGCCGAGCTCGCTGCCGATCGCGCTGGTCATCTCGTACGGCGCCTCCTCTCGTTCTCGCGCCGCCAGCCCCCATCGTCGATCCCCGTGCACCTCAACGACATCGCACGTGGAATGCAGGAACTGATTGCCCACTCGGTGGGGAAGAACGTTCAGGTCGTCTGGACTCTCTCGTCGACCTGGGAGACGGTCTGCGACACGAATCAGATGGAGAACGTCATCCTCAACCTCGCGATCAATGCCCGCGACGCAATGCCCGATGGAGGAACGGTGACGATCGAGACCGTCGACCTGCCGGGCTTCGAGCCGGAAGCCGGGGAACTCCAGCCGGGAGACTATGTCGCCTTGCGCGTGCGGGATACCGGGATCGGCATGTCGGGTGACGTCAGCAGCAGAGCCATCGAACCATTCTTCACGACGAAGCCGCACGGCGAAGGAACCGGGCTGGGTCTGAGTACCGCCTTTGCGTTTGCGCGGCACTCGCGCGGCCACCTGCAAATCGAGAGCGCCCCGGGCAGCGGAACGACAGTCACGATTCTGCTTCCCCGTCATCGAATCATGTCAGAGGAGGTTGCATGACACTTCCCGCGGATCCCGGAAGCTTCGAGCGACCTGTGGTCCTCGTCGCTGATGACGAGCCGATGCTGCGCAGGATCGTGGCGCTGACGCTGCGGCGTGAAGGGTTCGACGTGCTCGAGGCCGGCGACGGCTCCGAAGGCCTCATGCTTCTCGAGACTGGTCGTCCGATCGATCTCCTCTTGACCGACGTGAAGATGCCTGGGTTGAATGGTTATCAACTGGCGGAAGCCTCACTCTCGCTCCGACCCGGAATGCCCGTCATGCTCATGACCGGATTCGCGGACGAAGATGTTCCGGAGGTAGTGAGCAGGGCTTCCATCCCTACGATCCGGAAGCCGTTCGACTTCGCACGACTCGGCGCAACGATCCGCGAAACGATCGGGCGCCGGCAGGGCGGTAACCCCATTGACCCCGTGCCTCTGCCAGGGTGAAGTGATTCCGCCACCTACTCCATCACCGGCCGATCGGAATGGAGGAGGTCGGCGTCAACGCTGGTCCCCTCCACCCGTTCCGTGCGTGCGATCCAGGTCGCGAGTGTCAGGTCGCCGACGACGTTCACGACGGTCCTGCACATGTCGAGCAGACGGTCGACTCCGAGTACGATCGCGATCAGCGCGGGATCCACTCCAATCGTTCCGAGTACGGCGATGACGAATGGGATGGATCCGGAGGGGACGCCGGCGGTACCGATTCCTCCCAGGATCGCGAGGTAGAGGACGGCGAGCTGTTGGGCGATCGTCAGTTCGACGCCGGCGAGCTGCGCGAGGAACAGCACGGTGACACCTTCGAACAGCGCGGTACCGTTCTGGTTCGCCGTCGCCCCGATCGTCAGTACGAAACTGCTGACCTGCCGCGGCACACCGAGGCGTGTCTCCGCGACGTGCAGTGCGGTGGGCAGCGTTGCGTTCGACGAGGATGTCGAGAAGGCGGTAGCCATCACGGTGCGGATCCGCCGGAAGAAATCGGTCGGAGCAATTCGCGACAGCAGGGACACGGAGAGGGAGTAGACGCCGAACATGTGAATCGCGAGGCCGGCGATTACGGTCGCCACGTACCATCCGAGAAGTTCCAGCAGGGAGAAGCCGAACTTCGTCGTCATCGAGAACAGGAGGCAGAACACAGCGATCGGTGCGAACTGCATCACGATCTCGACGCAGCGGGTCGTGGCCGCGAAGAGTCCCTCGAAAAAACCAACGACCGGTTCAGAACGTGCTGCCGGAATGCCCGTGAGGGCCACGCCGAGGAAGAGCGCGAAGAACATCACACCCATCATGTCGGGCGGGTCCTTCGCCATGACGGCGAACGGATTCGCCGGTATCAGCGTCCTGATCGTTTTCATCAGCGGTGTCTCGTTTCGCGTGTCAGCTACTGCCTCAATTCGGGACGCAGCATCTTGCGCATGCTCGCTCTTCAGGCGGGCTGCCGCGTCGCGATCGAGCCGCTCGCCCGGGCGCACGAGGTTCGCCAATCCGAGGCCGATGAGAACCGAGATCGCAGACACGACAATGGTGTAGGCGAGCGATCGGAGTCCGACACGTCCGAGCCGCCTGAGGTCTCCCATGCCGGCCACGCCTGCAATCAGAGACGAGAAAACGAGTGGAACGACGAGAAGGATCAGTAGCCGAAGGTAGAGATGTCCGACAGGCTCGGCGATCTGCCGCGTGAACCATTGCAGCGGTTCTGGCGCCATCATGATCCGGCAGAGACCACCCAGCATGGCGCCCGACACGAGTCCGAGCAGGATTCGAGCATGCAGCGGTACGCTGCGAAGTCTGCTCACGCAGTTACCCCCTGTCGTCCTTTCGCTCCGGTTTCCGAAGGACGAGAAGGAAGTAGCGGATGGTGAAGAACAGGATGATCGACCAGGTGGCGATCAACATGATCCAGGCAGCACCAGTCATTGATCCCCTCTTTCACGTTTGTGCTTCCAGGCGAGCCACACGAGAAATGCACAGACGGTGAACACCGCGAGGAGAAGAAGCCGCGTCAGATCCTGGATCATCGCCGCCGTCGGCTGACCGTTTTCGATCCAGCGGTATTCACCCTCACCGCTGTGAAGAACCTTTCCGATCACGCTGTCACTCGCGAAGGACCAGCCGTCACCTGAGGTTAGCCCGGCGAGTGCGGCACCCCAGTCGGCTCCCTCCGGCTTGATCATGGCGGCTATGAACACCACGAGGATGAAAAGAGGAGTGATCCAACGGATCACGAAGCGGAAGAATCGCGGGATCGAGATGTCGGCGCCGCGAGTGATCTCGTCCCATCCCTTATCGATGCCGAAGATGAACGAGAAAATGAATGCCTCACCGAGCGCGAAGACCACGAGTGCGAACGTGCCGGTCCAGAAGTCGAACTCGTCGAACGCACCACCAGGGTAGAGCCAGACGCAGACAAAGCCGAGTGCGAAAACTACGGCACCGAACAGCAGCGCGGCTTTGCGCCGTGCAATGCCGAACTCGTCCTCGAGGAAAGCGAGAATCGGCTGTCCCATCGCGAGCGACGAGGTGATTCCGGCAAAGAAGAGCAGGCCGAACCAGATGGCCCCGGCAATCGGTGCGAACCAGCCCCAGTGGTTGAACAGAGAGGGGAGCGTGAGGAAGCCGAGGGCGAAGCCGCTGCCCCCGGCTGTCGCACTCTGCACGGCTGCCAGACCGAGGTAGGCAGTCGCGATCGGAATCAGAAGCGAGCCACCGAGAACGACTTCGACCATCTCATTGAGCCAGCCGGCCGAAGAAGCGTTGAGGGCGATGTCGTCATTGCGGCGGAGGTACGACGCATAGCAGTGGATCGAGCCCATGCCGACCGAAAGCGTGAAAAAGATCTGGCCGGCAGCGGCGAGCCACGTCGTCGGATTCGTGAGGCCCGACAAGTCGGGATTCCAGACGAAGTTCAGACCACTCAACGGGCTCTCCACTACTCCCCCCACTCCCGGCTCGAGTGTCAACCCACGAACGACGAGGATCACCGCGAAGAGGAGGAGCAGCGGCATCCCAATCTTCGCCGCGAGCTCGATGCCTTTTGCGAGTCCGCGCGAAAGAATCCAGACGTTCAGCGCAAGCGTGATGACGAAGAACAGCAGCGCCTCGACCGGCAGCGCAAACATCGATGCCTCGGTGACGCCGAGATACTCCGGGAAAAACTCGGTCGCTTCGGTGCTGCGGAACGTTCCCTTCAGCGAATGCCAGACGTACGCGAGGGTCCACGATTCGATGTAGCAGTAGTAGGCGGCAACGGTGAGATTCGTGAAGAGGCCGAACACGCCGAGGTACTTGAGCCATCGGTAGCGACCGAGACGGTCGAGCATCCCAGGAGTGGAGTGATGTCCGAACTGGCCGCCGTGACGCCCGATCGCCCACTCGACCCAGAGCAGCGGGATTCCCATCAGCAGGAACGAAACGAGATACGGGATCAGGAACGCGCCGCCGCCGTTCTGAGCGGCCTGCGCAGGAAAGCGGAGGAAGTTGCCAAGGCCGACGGCATTGCCCGCCATCGCGAGGACCAGTCCGACTCGCGTTCCCCAGCGCTCTGTTTGCGTCATCGATACCCCATGTGAGGCGGCTGGGTTGAATCCCCGGTCTCCAGCCGGGATCCCGCTGTGTCTTCCGGGGTCGCACTGTGCGTGACCGGCGAGTGCGCCGCCGTGGTGCGTGGAAATAGAAGTGAGGCAATGACCGAGGTCGCGAGAACGAGTGCGATGAACGCGAGCGAGAGACCGATCGGCAGGTGATAGATCCCGGCAACGAGCATCTTCACGCCGACGAACACGAGCACGATCGAGAGTCCGAGCTTGAGAAAGTGAAACCGCTCGTTCGAGGTGTAGACGAGAAACGGATCACGAGTGATTGCGAAGATCGCCGGGATGGAGTCGAGAGCGAACACGAGATCGGTCGTCTCGATCACGACGAGGACGACGAACAGGGGAGTCGCGGCCCACGGAAGCCACGGCCGGTGCCCCGGTTGATCCGAATCCGTTCGAACGAAGAATTTCTGGCCATACTCGCCCGAGACAATTGGAATGACGCGGCGAAGAAGCCGGATGACCGGATTCGCTTCCGGCTCGATGTCAGTCTCGTCGTGAAACGCCATGCGGATTCCGGTGAGAACGAGGAATCCGCCAAAGACATAGACGATCCAGGAGAAGCGCTCGAGCAGCCAGACCCCGGTGCCGATCATGGCGCCGCGCATCAGCAGCGCACCGATGATTCCCCAGAAAAGAATCCGGTGCTGATGGGCCGCCGGGACGCGAAAGTACGAGAAGACGAGAACGAAGACGAAGATGTTGTCGACCGAAAGCGCCTTCTCGATCAGGTAGCCGGTCAGAAACTCCATCCCTCGCTGCGGTCCGAGCACCTTCCACACACCGAGATTGAAGAGCATCGCGAGGGTGACCCATACGACGCTCCACGTACCGGCCTCTTTCAACGACACCGCGTGTGCCTTTCGATGGAACACGCCGAGGTCGAGCGCGAGCATCGCGAGCACGAAGACGTTGAAGACGATCCAGGGGGTCATGCGGAGCGCCGGCCCTCACTCCGGCCGGGACAGATGCGGAGGCAGACTTCGTGGCGATCACCACGTCTACGGTGCAGAACGACGAGCAGCGCGCCTTCGAGTGGCCAGGCCGCCGGAGGCGAGAGGTCATCGTCCTCCTGGCCGGCGTAAGGGACATCTGCGCCGGCAAGCTCGCGCAGCGTTTCGATGGCGTGATGGAACCGATCATGGCTTTCCATCGCGGCGATCTCGCGTGCCGCCTCCGACATCGAAGCGCCGGATGGGCTGCTCGACGCGACGATGTCGATCGAGAGAACGCGATCCGCCACTTCCCGCACGAGAGGTTCGAATCCGCCATCGTCGTCACGGAGAATCGCCGTCGCTTCGCGGCCAGCTGTGAGCGTGCGCAGAATGCGGCGGATCTCGCTCGGGCTCCAGTCCCATCGCGTCGCTCGAACGGCGTTCGCGAGATGGATGATGCTTTGTCGGAAGGCTGCCTGCCGGCGTCTTCTCCGGCGCTTCTCCTTCCAGGCGCTCAGCAGTGGCGGAGCGCAGGAGAGGGCGACGACCAGAAGGATGACAAGGTCGAACCTGCCGCCGATGCCGGGGATCAGGGTGGCGAGCGCGAACCCTGTCACGGTCAGTGAGATGACCCACACGAACCCGCCTGCCACATTGAACAGCGCGAAGCGGGCGTAGGTCATGCCGGATATCCCGGCGACGATCGGTGCGAAGGTCCGGAGAATCGGAATGAACCGCGCCAGGATGATCGTCTTGCCGCCGTGCTGCTCGTAGAAGAGCTGGGTCCGCAGCAGGTGTGTACGGTTGTACCAGCGACTGCTCGCGTTGGCGAAGAACGTCCGGCCAAGGCGGTGGCCGATCAGATATCCGGTCGCGTCTCCGGCAATGGCGGCCGAGATGAGGACTACATTGAGAATCAGCAGATCGAGGTGACCGGTAGCCGCAAACAATCCTGCCGTGACGAGCAGCGAGTCGCCCGGAAGGAAGAATCCGACCGGCAGACCGGTCTCGGCGAAGACGATAAGGGCGAGTCCTGCATAACCTCCCCATTCGATGAGCGCCTGCGGATCGAGCACGGAGGAAGAATCCCTCGTCCCGGCTGAAGAGGAGGGGAATGGTTTCTAAAGGAGATCTAAAGACGGTTCCTCGGAGTTCCTCGGAGTTCCTCGGGGTTCCTCGGAGTTCCTCGGAGTCCTCGGAGTTCCTCGGAGTGATTGAACAAGCGAAACGTGTACGGGCGCGTACGGCTCAAACTTGAGTCGTGGAAAATGCACAGCATTCCCCGCTCAGCCGCCTTCATCCTCAGCCGCGAAAACGCGGAGGCAGATCTGGCCGACCCCGAGCAACTCCGAGGAACCCCGACGAACTCCGAGGAACCCCGAGGAACCGAGGAACCGAGGAACTCCGAGGAACCGAGGAACCGAGGAACTCCGAGGAACCCCGAGGAACCCCGAGGAACCCCGAGGAACCGTCACTCCTCCTCGGGCTCGGCGATGAACCGGTATCCGACCCACGGTTCCGTCGCGATATAGCGAGGGGTGGCGGCATTGGGTTCGATCTTTCGGCGGAGCGAGCGGATGTGCACGCGGACGGTGTCGAACGACGTTCCCGGCGCTCCCTTCCATACGCGTCGGACGATCTGAGCGAGCGTGACCGGTTTGCCCGCGTTCGACACGAGCAGCTCGAGCAGTGCCAGCTCGGTCGGCGTGAGGCGGATCTCACGATCATCAAGGATCACGCGCCGGCGCTCGATATCGACGACGAGGCCTGGAAAGCGCAGGATGCTGTGCGCTTCGGCGGGTCGGCGGCGAAGCTGCGCTCGAAGCCGCGCGAGCAACTCCGGCATCGAGAATGGCTTGACGACGTAGTCGTCGGCCCCGAGGTCTAGAGCGCGGATCTTTTCGGTGTCGCTGTTGCGCACCGAGAGGACGATAATCGGAAGCTGACTCTCGCGGCGTACCTGCTCGATCAGATCGAAGCCGTCGCTTTCGGGCATCGCGAGATCGGTGACGATGATGTCCGGCGTGACATCGCGAAACCTCTCGAGTGCCTCGCGCCCATTCGATGCAACGATCGCCTCGTACCGGTTCGAACGGAGCTCCGCGGCGACCAGCGAACGGAGCCTCGCATCGTCGTCCACGAACAGAATCAGAGGGACGCGCAGACTCATGTGCTCGCCTCGGCCTCGTTCCATGCGGGAAGGTCGATCCGCACGAGAGTTCCGCCACCCTCGCGCCGCAGCAACGCGAGCTTCCCCGCGCTGGCAGCAGTGAACGCACGCGCGATTTCGAGGCCGAGCCCCCGCGACGGGAGATCCTGAAGCAGCACTTCCTCTCCGGCGCCTTCTCCGTGCGGAACCCCGATGCCGCGATCGGCAACCGTCAGCCGCACGCCGTCCGGGATCTGCTCGGCACGGATCTCGATGGCCTCCTCCGACGGCGAGGCGCGGTGAGCGTTGTCGACGAGGTTCACGAGAATCTCCAGCAGCAGCGAAGGATCGGCGTCGATCTCGGGGCAGTCCTCTTCAACCTGTATCGACAATGAACGTCCCGGTGTCGCGAGGTCCATGTGGCGGCGCACACCGAGAAAGAGATCGGCCGGCGAGACCGGCTCCGGCCGTGGGACGATCGCGCCGGCTTCGAGCCGCGCCATCGCGAGCAGGTTCTCGATCCGCCGGCGGAGAATCGTCGTGTCCTCACGCAGCGACATGATGCGCTGCATCGCCTGTGGGTCCTCCGCCAGCTCGCGTGCGAGGGCGTCGAGCTCCAGCGAGACTGCCGTGAGCGGCGTGTTGAGATCGTGCGAGACCGCGCGCAGGATCGAAGTCTTGAGTGCATGACTTTCCTCGAGCGCCTCGGCGTGCGCGCTCGCGGCGAGTGCACGATCATGTTCCATCTCGAGCGCGAGCAACGCGCCGACGGATTCCACTGCCCGTGGCGTTGCCCGCGTCTCCACAGCGACGAACACGCGTCGGAGCGAGCCCTCGGCGCTCTGTGGGACGCAGACCGTCGACCCTGCCGGCGCAGGGAACGAAGCCGGATTAGCCCGCTGCAGTGCCGTCCGGCAACGGCTCAGAAGATGCGCATCTTCGACGCCGTGCCATCGCTCGCGAGTGACCGAGCCGTCGGGTGAGATGGCGACGATGCCTCCGCCCCGAGCCTGCAGCGCCGCCAACGAAAGCTCGAGCGCGGTGTCACGACCCTTACTCTCCGCGTCGGTCGCCGTGAAAAGCTCGACACTCAACCGGTAGAGTGCCGCGAGCTCGCTACGCCTCGCCTCGGCTCGCGCTGCCTCGTGGCGTGCGCGCGACACCAGGCGAGAGGTCAGAGTCGAAGCGATGAGGAACGAGACGAGTGCGATCCAGTTCGAGGGCGCGTCCACTCTCCAGCTTCCGAAAGGATCGAGAAAGAAGGTGAAGCTTGCGGTCGCGGCGAGCGATGCAGCAATTCCCGCGGCAAATGTTCTCCACGCTGCAAGAAGAAGGACGGTCGTGTGCAGAACCAGTGCCGCGGTAGCGGCGTTCAGTCCCGTGCGATGAGCAACGGCCGATACCAGAAGAGCGATAGCGAGCGCGAGCACGACGTCCGTCACGAGACGTACCGCAATCCTCTGGCTGCTCACGCCGATCGAGTGTAGGCGGCTGGTCCCTCCCGGTAAAGTGTTGCGAGGTCTAGAGTGCCGCCGGTGAAGTAAACCCCGCAGCGCGTACTGCCGTCGGCGCACATCCGGATCTTGCGCTACGAGAGCCTATCCACGGACACCGACCACGGCGACCTCTCGCTCGATAAAACCTTCACTGGATCGCTCCCGCATCAGTTGTTGGGTGTGCGTGATTTCTTACGCGAATCAGGACTCATTCGCGTCTACCACGTTCGTCGCGCTGACGGCGGCTTCACAGAAGAGCCGGAGCTTCCCTTCACGGCGGTGGATGAAGCAATTGTGAACGCAGTCGCGCACCGAGGACTGGCGTCACGCAATCATCGGGACACTCCGTGACCGACTCCAGGCAGAGGGATGGTTCATCGATCGCTTCACGCACGGAAGGATTAGTGCGCACAGCAAAGGTCAGGATGTCGGACTCCCGACAGCGGTCCGCAAGGTCGTGCGTCTATTTCCGGGCTACCACTTCGCGCTCCGTGAGTTTCACGGCCGACCGTACCTCGTGATCGACTACACAGTCGAAGTGAAGAGTGTGCTCACCCTCGCGGATCTCCAGCGACGGGGCCGTGAAGTCGGCGTATATGCGGATCGGTGGGCGGTCGCTCGGACCCGCGTCGGCTGGGAGGACGTGAAGATCCTCCGTGCGAATGAGGCAGGGGCAGAAGTCATCGTCCGCGACCACTCGCGCACTGAGAAGCTGGTATTGGACACGATCATCCCGAATCTTGGACTCATGGATATTCGGCGCGAACTTGAGGGAGTCTCCTTCGACCTCAGTACGGAAATTAAGAAGCGCAGCCTCGCAAGCATTCACGGCGCTGCGCGGAAACGCGCGGAGCTCACACAGACACCGCCGAGGGTCTTGCAGAAGGCATCTTTCCACTCCGTGTTGGCGGCATCGTTATCCGCCTTCTCCCCGACCCGGTCCGCCTGGACGCAGGGGCTGGCCTCGTCGCGCGAACCCTCGCGGAGCCACTCGTGGTGTTCGGTCGGCAGAAGGAGACGAGCAACATCCGCGAAGGAATCACCGAGTTCGGCTCGTACAGTCATGGGGCGAGCGAGATCGAACTCGTGCCGATCGTGGCGGAGACACACCGTGGTGCGATGCAGGCACTCATCGAACGACTGAAGGGCGGGAAGTATAAGTACAAGGGAGCTGAACGCACGTTCGGAACGCGGGTTCACGTACAACTCCATCGTCGGCATCCAACCGAGCGAGAGTGTCCAAGCTACCTGTTCGCGGTTGGTGGAGGAACACCCATCGTGGTGCGGAGATGCGAGCCTCCGTCGGTTGTTCCTCGTTCACACGCCGGAGGTGGGCTTCGCGCTCGATGATGAGCAGGCCCCATACTACACGACCAAACGTACTCTCCTCGAAGCAGGCGTGCCCTGCCAGATGGTCGATACACCGACGCTCGTCAATCCAGAATGGAAGGACTTGAACCTAGCCCTGAACATCGCGGCAAAGTGTGGCGTTGTGCCGTGGGTCCTTCCCGAAGGGATTCCCGACGCCGACTTCTTTGTCGGCCTCTCATACACGCAGCATCGCGGCAAGGCCGACGAGCGACTCATGGGCTACGCGAACGTGTTTAACCGTTACGGTCGCTGGCTCTTCTACTCCGGCAATATGCAAACATTCGCGTTCGAGGAGCGGACGACGCGATTGGCAGGTCTCGTGGAGGAGACACTTAGACGCGTCGAAGACCTCTCCCAGACGCCCCATGTGTACTTCCACTACTCCGCGCGTTTCTCCCACGACGACCGCATTGCACTCGTGAACGCAGCTCGGAGGGTGCGGCCTGAGGGTACGTATTCCTTCATCTGGATAAACTCGCACCACCCGATCCGGCTCTACGATGAACGCCCCGAGAGTGATGGCAGCCTGGCGCGGGGAACCTACGTCGCAACCGCAAACAACCAACTTCTCCTCAGCACGACGGGATACAACCCGTACCGGAAAACGCTTGGAACGCCGCTGCCACTTGAGATCAACACTTGGGTCTACCGGCCCAAAGGACAGGCCAGCACACCGCCCGATCTGCACGCGCTCGCTCGCCAGATCCTCGCCCTCACGAAGCTCAACTGGTCCTCATCGGACGCGTTGACAGGAGAGCCCATCACAACCAAGTATGCCGGCGACATCGCCTACCTTACCGCCGCCTTCCTACGCCAAAAAGCTATTTTCGCGTTGCATCCGACGCTCGAAACAACGCCGTGGTTTATTTAGCTGGAGCGGCTGTTAGCCATCAGATTCATGTGCACCGCGGCGATGGGGTGACCCAGAGAGATGTGCTCCGCAAGTTAGCTCTTTGGCGTCTGAATCGCAAACGTCGAGAGCATTACCCGTTCATTCGTCGATCTACGGCGGTTCGACTGCGCAGGTGGCTGGCATGCGAAAGGGCGGCGGCCAAGTCCTCGCGACCGGTCGCCGCTAGACGCTCGATATTCTCTAGCTGGTTCTGCAGAGGATCTAGTGCGCATTCTCGTTGCAGTAGAGGTCGCAGTGTCCTCTCCAGAGCGACGGCCAGCGGCGTTCTGCACGACACGCCTGCGTGCTCTCGCATTTTGTTCACCGACAAGATTCGCGAGTGCGCGGTTGGCAGCCAACCCCATGAAGACTTGGCGATGGCTTCGTACTCGATCCCAACGACCTTCAGATTGGTGCCGAGGAGCCTCGCGATCTCCGAATAGTACGCGTGCGCCGTAACGATGTCGGGGTTACAGCAGTTGTACAACTCACCGAGTGTGCGTGGCGCCGACGCGACATCAAACACTGCCGACGCGACATCTTCACTGAAGACGACCTGCAGAAGCTGACGTCCACCATCGACGAGAAGAAGCGACTTTCCCTGCCGAAGACGCGAGACGAGAAACGCATCTCGGTTGTGCAGCGGAACGGCGCCGAGCTCCGCGCCGCAGCCAAGGACGTGAGGCAGCCGGACAACAGTCGGCGCAATGTCGGACTCCGGATAGCGACCAAGCCAGAACTCCTCAATCGCCAGCTTGGCCGCACCGTATTCACCGAACGCCTCCGGGGCCTCGAGGCGTCCATTCTCTTCGATCGGTTGCAGCTGATGCGCGCTGTACACGATCGATGATGTGATCACAACCAGGCGCTTTGTGCGACCGGTTATGAGCGAATTGAGAATTGCCGCCTGCTTAACGCTGTAGCAGATCGCGTCGACGACAAGGTCCCATGTGACATTCTCCGCCCAGCCCGCGAACGCTGCGCGCATCGCTCCGTCGTCTTCGCGGTCGACAGTCAAGTGCCGAACGACGCCGGCTGGCGGCGGAAATATCCCGGAGTGATCGGCCAGCGTCACGAGCTCATGTCCGCGCTTCAAGGCCTCGATGGCGATCGCGCGTCCAAGGACGCCCGTACCACCTAGTAGGAGAACTCTCAATTTACCTTCCCGCTCCGATCACGATCTGCAGTGCGTTCGAACCAGGCCGAGGGATAGAAACGCCTACGATCCTCGCCGCATCACGTCCCACGTCAACCGGCGCGATGTCGAGCCATCCCGCCATCGCCGCGGTGACTTCCACCGAACGCTCCGCACTCAGCGATCCATCCCGAAGAATCCAGAGACGGTCCACGTGCTTGTACGTGTTGAGTAACGCTATGATAGCCTCTGGATCGCGCATCCATTCGCGCAGCATCGCAAGCAGAACCCGCAGTGAGGATATCGGTATAGCTTCGTCCACGCACCATCTCGAGACGCACAAAGTCGTATGGATGATGCCGACGTGCCAACCCGCGTCGCCGCGGCGGACCTCCCACGGGTGCATCTCCATGCGTGAGGGAAAGAGCAGAAGCAACCGGTCGCTGATGCGCAGCGTTGAAGGGACATCGTGCAGTGCGAAGAGCGCAGTGCCCGCGGTGCGCAAAAGGGCCTCGCGGCACTGTTCCAGAATCCAGAGGGCAATGCCCGGATCGAGCGCAGAGATGAACTCGTCGCCGACGAGCAGCTGCGGCTCGAGAAGAAAGACTTGCGCCAGAGCCGCACGCTGGATCTCGCCACCCGAAAGCTCCGCGACCGTCGCGTTTCTACGCTCTGCCAGTCCCAGCGACTCCAGAACGTCGTCCACTTGTTGTGCGCGTGTGCGGTTGAGTGGCCAGATCACGTCGAACAGAGTTGGGTTGCCCCATGGCAGTCGCGCAAGAAACCCGCGCACACGCCAGTTTGGATTGAACGGGGACTGTTGCGGGATATATAGGGCGCGCGGTGGGATCTTCCCGTCTGCCAGCGGTTTCCCTCGATGCGTTCGCTCACCTCGCACCGTCAAGTCGCGCTCGATGTAGCCCAGCGCGGTGAGCATCGTCAGCGTTTTTCCTATTCCGCTCGGACCGAGAATTGTGGTCACTTCGCCGGCGCGCAGGTCGAGATCGAGCGGCCCGCAGCGAAAAGTGTCCCGCTGCAAAGTCCAGTCGCGTACCGCGAGGATCGACTCGTTCAACGGTCGAACCTTACGCCCACAAATCGGCTTATGGAGTTGAAGACTCCCTGCACGAGCAGGTCGAGAACGATGCCAAGGGCGCCGAGCCAGAGGCAAGACGCGAGGATTCTCGCCTGTGCGTCATACGAGTCGATCGATCTACTGATCTCCACGCCGATTCCGTACTGCCAGAGCGAGTTATCGGCCCAGACGCCTCGCCATTCGCCCAGGATCACCATAACCAATGCGATCGACATCGCCAGGCGGGCCGCCCCGCCGATCGCCGCGCCGAGATGCGGTAAGAGACCGTACAACGGCACCTGCCATCGGCGAAATCCGGCCACGCGCAACGCGAACACTTCGCGCATGTCGAGTGTCGCTGCGCGGTGATGCAGAACCAGCCACGTGAAAGTGAGCACGACCGTACTTGCCAGCGTGGTTGTCATTGCGAGACCGATCCCTAGTCTCGACTTCACGAGAACGTCGATCATCGCAATCGCCGGTATCTTCTGTAGAGTGAGCAGGAGAAAGAAGAACGCACACCATCCGATGAAGCTCCGACCCGTGGCGATCGCCAGCACCATCGCCAGTGTGTAACCGATCGCGACGGCGATCAGGGCACGAATGCCGGTCATCAGTACTGCCCTGTACGTGTCGGATGATCCGACCGACTCGACGAAGTAGCGTCCGACCATCGCGAGCGGCGGCCAATGCAAGGGACGGAGGACCGTCTGCCATAGCGTGACAAGCACCAATACCGACCCGGCGATTCCGAGTGGCACGCGCAACCAAAGGCTCCCATTCGAGTTCATTTCAGACGATCGGGCGCAACTTCTCTGAATAGGGTTTCGTCGACCAACGCGTCGACGTTATCCGGCATCCTTAGGTCTTGAGGATAGGTCGATGTCAGATACTGCAGCTCGTCGCGTAATGCGCCACGCAGCGCGGCTGCGTCGAGGCCCATGCCCGCCGGATCTCGGTGATACGTGAAGAGACGTGGAAGGACTTCTGGCCGGCCGCCCTTCTGACGGCCCCATAGTTCCTCGAAATACAGAACATCCGGCATCCCCTGCAAGCGTAGGTTCGCGGCGAGCAGCTCACGAAGCAGCTTAACGAAGTCAGCGCGGCGGCTCTGGAGATCCTCACGGCGGACGACAACGGAGTAGTGCAGGTCATACACCCCTCCCTTTCCGACATCGAACGCTCCCGGACTTTCGGTCATCACGTTCGTGATAAACGGCTCGACCAGAATCGCGAAATCGAGCGCGTTCGGGTCGCCTGCGGGCTTTCCCAGCAAGGAGGAGATCAATGAGAAATCCGCCTTTTCGACCTGCGGAATCTGGACGTCCATGCGACTGACGCCCTCACGCTTCATGAGATTACTAAAGGCGAAATCGATGCTGCTCCGCGGGATGATCAGCGTGCGCGAGCCTTTGATGGGCTTCACAGGCTTCCTGAACAGCGGCAGCAGCGAGTCGGGAGAGCGATGCACGGTCGCAATGATCACGGGTGACTCACCACGCGCGGCGAGCGCGGCGACAACGCCCTGCGAGCATAGTATCCAGTCGGGTCGCTGCGCGGGATTCGCGGAGGACTCTAGCAGCTTGCCCGCGTCCGCACCCGAGTTCACCCAGAGCATCTGCCGGCGCGAGTCGCTGCGCGCCCACATCATGGCCGTCGCGTCGTACGGCGTGTACGACGACGCGCCCCGCAACGACGGAGCTGGCGCCGAAGTCGCTGCCATGGGATGCGGGGATTCTGGGCGCGAGCATGCCAGCACGGCCAGCACGACCAGAGGGAACAAGTTCTTTCGCATGATGACTTCTCCATCAAAACAGCTCAACCGAGACGTAAATCGATGTCGTGACGACATACTCCAGGAGCTGAGCCCAGCCCCACTCGTTCATAAGGTGAACAGCGTCCGCTCGCTCACCCGTGTGTAGTGCCGGAATCAGAGTCTCGACCATGTCCTTGCCGATCGCTTTCATCCACGTCGGAACGGAATCGGCGTGAATATGCGGCGCAGAGAATGCCGCGCGCGAGGCTGCCGCCAAGCAGAGCTGCTCCACGATCACCGCCTCCGCCTTTCGCTCGGCTTCCGTTTTGACAAACCGCAGGCGCCGCAGCTGACTAGATATCACCTCGCCGCGAGGTCTGATGTGGTGTACTAGCTCGACGGCGCGATGGAGCACACGAACTAGATTGATGATCAGCGTGCGCATCTTCGGCTGCTCCCCGAGCAGTGCGCCGGCCGCGAGAATGGTGCTCGGCAAGATGTATTCGACTTCTTCCGCCTGCACGCCAATGCTCGCGGCGAGTTCCGTCGGCGTCACCCGCTCAACACTAGGAATGTTCAGAAGAAGGTCGAGCGGGTAGTACGAGAGAATCAGATCGTATTCAGATGGGTGCCTCCGAACGTTGATGAACTCGCCTCGCGACAGCCGGACGGCGCTTGCCTCAAGCTTAAGGCGCTGCACGAATCGCTCACCCCACGTCTTGGCCTCATACGCAACTTTCGCGGAGCGGTATTTATTCGCCTTGAGGCGGCTGCGCCTGCGGCTGACATACAAGCTCCCGAAAATGGGCGAAGCTTCGGACACGGCCGCGATCGGGACGATCTTGTTCATCCGTCCCGGCTGCTCATGTACGGACCACTGATCGCCGCGCCCGGACAAAAGCACCGGAGGACTCCACCGCGCTTTCGAGAATGCGTCCGCAACGACCATCATCGCTTGGGAGGACCACGGTGCGTTCGTCTCGACGGTCGTGCCGTTCTCGTCTGCGTGTTGCCGGAGCGCCTTGTCGGCGGTTCCGAACGGATACGGCAGGCCCGCGCATTGGCCAATCGTCGTGACGAGATCGATATAGGGGATAGAGTCCAGCGAAAGCTGCGGTCCGAGAAGCCGTTCGTCAGCAGTCTCGCGCAGTAGGATGTCTGTCCTGTCGAGCTTTAGGAACCACAGCGGCCACAACACACCGACGGCGGGCAGAAGGATCTGGACGTAGCGATCGGCGTCCAGGCTGAGGATTCGGCGGACGAACGATGTCTCCACGTCTGCGTGGTGTCCGCCTCTCCACGCCAGTGTTTTGGATTCATTGTCAGGTTGAATGTCGATAACCCGTTCGAGTGAGTCGAGCTGGAAAAAATGACGGGGGCCACCGTTTGCGCGGACTAGGGCGAGCGCATAGTCGCCCCACTCGTTTATCGCCTCTTCGTATGCCGAGCGTCCGGTACGAGCGGCGGGGCGCTCGTCGCCCTCGGATTCGCGCACCGCGCGCTCGAAACGCTGAACGAGATTGTTCGGACTGTCGAGACCGTAGAAGCCACGGCACTCGTAGATCGAGCTCACGGGGCTGCCGCTCCGCGCAGCAAACCAGCTGTCCCAGTCCTTCTTGGTGAACTGGCTCGAGTTCAGCGCGGAACGGTTCATGATCGCATCGATCAGTACGGGGGGGAACTCAGAAAGTCGCTTGACGACGCCGACGTGCGCGCCGCCGCGGTCGAGTTCGCGCAGCTTGGCGAGGACGATAACCCACCGAAGGTGCTGCTGAAGAAGGCGCGGCAGATCGTAGGTCAATCGCGCCTTAGTTGTCTTTTTGGCCATGATTACTCCACGGCGACAATTATAGATCTTCAAAATACTGTGCGCGCAAAAAATCATGCTACAGTTCCAGGGAGTTCAGAAGATGCAGGTCTTTCCCAGCGGCCAGAAGCCGAGTACCGTCCAGCGCCGCCGCGAGAACGAGCCCACCTTCATCCTCGAGCTTGCAGGAGCCGGTGATGACCAACGCGTCATCGACAACGAGGCCCGTCCAGACGTACCCCTCCTCGGTGCTGGCGTAGAAGCGCAGGCCTTCGTGCTCGATCAATTGCACGCTGAAGTTGAAGACCTGATCCTTCTCGGTAGAGGCCATGAGGTGAGAGCGGTCGAGCAATGTCAACGATGCGTCGTCCTCGATCCGATACAACCAGATGTTGCCATCGTCCGGGCCGACGGCACAGTTGCCGACCAGAAGGTAGTCCTGCTTGACCGCGACACTGTTGATGCCGCAGCGTGCATCTTCATTGTACCGCTGGCGGTGAGTGATCGCGCCGGTATCGATATTCACCAGGCAGAGATCTCCGTCCTCGGAGCCGGTGACGATCGAGCATTCGCGCCACCGTGCGACCGCACGCACATCCGAGATTGGCGACTCAGCCGCGACCGGCGCGGGAGAGCACATCGACACCGACCGCTGCGGGATAAAGGAGTTTTGGCGGAGACGCCAGAAGCAGACGAGGCCAGTGCGGTGTCCAGTAACCAGCACCTCCCGGTCCGGCAGGTACAACCCTGAACACGCGGGGCCCCACGTGCTGGCGTACGGCACGATCGAGTCAAGCACGTAGTTTCCCGCGTCATGCCACCAGATCGCGAGGGCCGCGTCACCATAGCTGGTCACCAGAACGTCGCTGCTGATCGAAACAATCATCTCAAGCGGGCCGTTCGTTCGGCTCACTTGCCAGAGATCGGCCTTACCGTCTTCTTCTCGCGCAATCACTAGGCAGCCGTCAAGACGGGCTATCGCGGTCGTTCGTTCGTCGATCCAGATCGCGCTACTGGCGCGCTTGACCTGCGCCGGTGCCGCGGAGTGGCACGGACAGTCGAGGCGTTGGCAGGCGATGACATGTCCGATCCACTTCGCAACGTGCGCGTCGAGGTCGAACTCCGCATGGTCGCGAAGATCAGACTCGGTGACGTCGAGCGCGGAGCCGATGACACGCTTGTCCGTCCCGTCGGTGAACTGCGTTGCCAGCGTACCGTCGTTCTGAACCAATAAAAAGTAACCTTTCTGATCGGTGCGGTCGGAGAAGCCGATCCTCATGTGTGGATATGCCGCGCGTACCTGACTGACCTGGTCGACAACGCGGTCGGCGTCGACCGTCCACCGATCGTCGTAGTCACTCATTGCCCGGCCGGCGCGAAGAACCATGGAGATGTTCCAGTCGGTGACGCCGAGCAACACGAGCAACTCGCCGAGCGCTAGAACGTCGCCGGAGTTGTGCTGACCGATCGCGGTTAGTACGCGCACACGATAGCCGGCGCAAATCATCTTCCGGATGAAGGCACACACCACGGCGAAGGAGCCAGCCGACGGCCGGCTGTCGTGACGAAGGCGGTTGCCTTCATGGATCTCTGCCGTGCTGCCATCGATGCTCACATGAATGCGAACGTCCCTCGGAAGCACGTCGATGAGGAACTCAGGTGGGCGCGTTCCGTTGGTGCTTAGCACGACGGCGAGGCCAGCGTACCTCGCCTCGGCAACGATATCAGCGAGATCGTTACGCAGGGTCGGCTCGCCGCCGGAAAGATCGACCCGAAGGATGCCGAGACTCCGCAGGTGCCTGAAAATTGCGCCCCATTCGGACGCCGACAAATGACCCTCGGGCAAGGATTCGTCGTCGCCGTAACAGTGCGGACAGAACCGGTTACACTTCGACGTGAGGAGACATCCTGCCGAGAGAGCGCGTGTGATCGTGATCGTCTGCTCGCCTGCGCACATCTCAAGGCAGAATGTGTCGTCGTCGATCATGTAGAAGATGCGGCCGCCAGTCTCGCGTTGGTAGATCATGGTCACCCTCTCAACGAACGAGCGCGAGTTCCTGGAGACGCACGGCCATCGCGGTCGCCGAGATCCCGAACGCTGCGTGTAGGGGCGCGAATGAGCGCACGCCGTAGCCCGTCGCGGAAGAAATGAGCATCGCCCGCCGCATCCAGCCGCACGTATGAAGTTCCTCTGCGGTGATCGTGTCGGGAACTTTCGTGCGGAGATTCGACGCCATCTCGTTCACATCGGCGCTGTCACGAACCGCGGCTCCGAAGCGGCGAAGAAACTCCGCCTCCACGAGATCCGCCGGCGCGGCAATCTCGATCGCTAGGAGGTCTGCTGCGAGTTCAGTGTCGTGACGCCCGGCCGTAACACGCTCACCGCCGGTGATGGCCCGATCGGCGTGCCGTTGGGCGTCACTGAGCAACGTCATCCCGATCAAATGGAGCGCCGTCAGACGTTTCCAGTCCGCACGGATGTCGCCCGCGACTATTACGTGGTTCTCCGCGCGGTCCATCATCCCGGCGACGAGCGCGCTGCCCGAGAGAATCAACCGAACGCCCGGGACGTCTTCGAAAGACAATTCGATCACCGCGGCGACGTCCGCCGGGTCCACCGTCAAAGACGTAATTCCTATCTCCGAGCGGAGATCCGCAGCAAGGGATCGAAAGACGGCGCGATCGTGCCTGGTAATCATCGAGTAGGCCATATCAACTAAAGTGACAGTGGCAGCGATAAGAGTACGACATATCTACTAAAGCTACAACGATCACTATAATAGTGACCACGTGAATATCATAAGCTACTAGCGCTCGTCAAATGATTATCAGCACGAGCGGGAAAGAGGAGTGGGGTCACACCTTCGTTTTTCGGCTGTTCGTAAGTCACTCGTCCGTATAGGGTTGCCAGTGTGATGGGATCGGCGTCTGGCGGAACCATAGTTATTGCGTTGTTGGTCGCCTGATCGGCGGATACCCATTTGCACTGTATTGGCGGCTGCACGCTGTTGAAATGCGGCGGCTGCGGCCGCGCGCACTCCGAAGCGCTTCGCGCGACGGGGGGTGGGTGGGCGCCGCGCCTCGCGGCGGTTGTTCGATGGCAGCGATCAGGCGACCTTGCGCGCTCTGGCGGCGCGATCCAGATCGAGGGTGGCCGTGCAGGCTCATCCACAGCTACCTCAGCTCTGTCTCCTCGGCCACCCGGTCGTGATCTCGGGCGGGAGCAGGTCTTCATCCGCGCGGGAAGTGGCTTGCACGGTGACGTCTCCCCGCATGAGATCCCATCGCGTGTAAGGTCCGATGCCTGAGGCTGCGCGAAACGCGAGCCGCTCATCGACGGACGTGCGCATCACGCGGCAATGGAGGCAGAAGCGGTCCTCCTCAGCCTCCGGCTCTCCGTAGCTCATCGTGTTGGTTGGCCGGCCACAATGAGAGCAGATCATGAGGGGCTCAACGTAGTGATCGCGCGATGAAGCGCAGTTCGTGCGGTGATAACGAGAGCGCGCGATCGACGACCTAGGGGATGATGCACTCGATCGGGGATTCCGGCGGCTTCCAATGGCACTGCGCGTGTGCACTTGGGTGGGTCGTCGGCAAGGGATCCCTCTCCGTCCTCCGCCCCTCACACCCTCACACCCACCCACGGGGCTGCGGCGGCTCGGGATGACAGGCTTATTTTGGGCGTTCAGACTTGAGACGCGACGCTTGCCTCTCGACGGGACAACGACGTGCTTTGGCCGCGCGCATCGCGGGCTTCTCCTCCGTTCAGCACAGCAGGCTCATTTGAGGGAGAATGAACGGCGTTGGTGCGTGCCCCGGAATAGCGATGGAACGAAAGATAGTCATCGACTTGCTGCGTGCTCATCTGCCTGAGCTGAAGGAGCGCTATGCCGTGCAGCGGCTCTCGTTGTTCGGATCGGCTGCACGAGATGAGTTGCGGCCCGACAGCGACATCGACGTTCTCGTTGCCTTCGAAGGCCAGGCCACGTACGAGCGCTACGTTGGCCTGCGCGACCATCTGGAGCAGATGCTCGGAAGGCGCGTCGATCTGGTGACCGAGCGCGGACTCAAGCCGCGCGCACGCAGCGTAGTCGAAAAGGATCTCGTACGTGTCGCGTAACTGGTTGCTCTATCTCGACGATCTGATTGCGAGCGCGGAAAAGATCAGTCGCTTCGTCACCGGTCAGACCCTGGAGTCGCTCATCGCCGACGAGGCTCTCTTCGACGCGGTGCTCTTCAATCTGCAGGTCATCGACGAAGCGATCAAGAAACTCCCTGAAGAGGTCCGTGAGTCGGTGCCGGGAATGAGCGGAGCCGGACCCGCACGACTCCGGGACTTGATCGCCCATCACTATTTTGCGGTCGACGCGGAGATCATCTGGGGCGTGGCTACAGAGCACGTGCCTCAGCTTCTCGCCGCCGCGCGCGTTCTGCGAGACCGCGTAGACCGCGAGGGGAAGTGAAAGCGGGGCGGGCCTCCGAATGTCATATGTTGTTGGGGTCGCCTGATCGGCGGCTACAAAACCGCGCCTTGCCATTTGCACTATGGTTGGCGGCCGCACGCTGTTGTAAAGCGGCGGCTGCGGCCGCGCGCGCGCCAAAGCGCTTCGCGCGACGGGGGGCCGCGCTTCCCGGCGGTTGTTCGATTGCAGGGATCGGGCGACCTTGCGCGCTCTGGCGGCGCGATCCAGATCGAGGGTGGCCGTGCAGGTTCACAGCTACTTCAGCTCTGTCTCCTCGGCACCCGATCGTGACCTCGGGCGGGAGCAGCTCTTCATCCGCGCGGGAAGGGGCCTGCACGGTGACGTCTCCCCGCATGAGATCCCATCGCGTGTAGGGTCCGAGGCCTGAGGCTGCGCGAAACGCGAGCCGCTCATCGACGGACGTGTGCATCACGCTGCAATGGAGGCGGAAGCGGTCCTCCTCAGCCTCCGTCCTCCGTAGCTCATCGTGTTGGTTGGCCGGCCACATTGAGGGCAGTCATGAGGGGGTTCAGAGTAGTGACCGCGCGATGAAGCGCAGTTCGTGCGTTGATCACGAGAGCGCGCGAACGACGACGTAGGGGATGACGCACTCGATCGGGGATTCCGGCGGCTTCCAATGGCACTGCGCGTGTGCACTTGGGTGGGTCGTCGGCAAGGGATCCCTCTCCGTCCTCCGCCCCTCCCACCCTCACACCCACCCTCGGGGCTGCGGCGGCTCGGGATGACAGGCTTATTTTGGGCGTTCAAAACTCGAGACGCGTCTCTTCGTTTTCGACGAGATCATGCGTAGAAAACGGGACACGCCTTCGACCTTCAGTTCCGAACGCTCCACGCTGCCTGCTGTAGCCAACAGGCGCTAACGATCGGTTCCTCCCGTTTCGGGACGCGATTTGCCACCTTGCATTCCCAATTCGGGTATGATCGTTCCCGAAATGGGAAAGAAGGCAGCAGGTGTGACGAGTGCGGTGGCATCCGCTCTCTTCACGCCGGTCCAGCAGCGAGTCCTGGGACTTCTGTTCGGACAGCCGGACCGAAGATTTCAGAGCGCCGAGCTGATCCGGCTCGCCGGGAGCGGGACCGGTGCCGTCCACCGGCAACTCCAGCGTCTCGAGAGGGCGGGGCTCGTCACCATCTCCCGTGATGGAAATCAGAAATACTACGCAGCACGAAAGGATGCTTCGGTCTTTCCTGAGCTGCATGGACTGGTCGTCAAGACCGTCGGCGTCGTCGAGCCTCTTCGAGTAGCTCTCGCACCCGTCGCGGCAGAGATTCAAGTCGCCTTCGTCTTCGGCTCGATCGCGAAAGGCAGCGAGCGCGCCGGAAGTGACCTTGATCTTCTCATCGTGACAGATGGGCTGGCGTACTCGGATGTTTACTCCGCGATCGCCGAGGCGGAGCAAACGTTGGGGCGAGCAATCAATCCAACCGTCTACACTCGGGCCGAGTGGAAGGAGAAACGTGCACGGAAGGACTCTTTCGCAGCGAAGATCGCCGCGCAGCCTCGACTTTTCGTGATCGGGAGCGATGATGACGCAGAGTGATCCGCTCGAAAGGCTCGCCGGGACAGGAATCCTCAAGCACGAGTCATGGAGCCGTGAGGAGATCGCCGGGCTGGTGAACACGGCGGCCATCCGGCTGACAGACGCGTGCAAGCAGACGAACGCGCCCGAGAGTCGATTCGACCTCGCATACAACGCTGCACACGCTCTCGCACTCGCTGCCCTTCGGCTCCACGGCTATCGCACCGATAAGCGATACATCGTTTTTCAGGCGTTACCCCACACGCTCGGTGTCGACACACCGACGTGGCGGCTTCTCGATCGCTGTCACCGTGAACGAAATGCAACCGAATACGAAGGGATCTCTTCCATCGACGAGAAACTTCTCGACGGTCTCATCGAAGCCGCTCTCGAGTTGCTGAAGAGAGTCAGGGCTCTTGCAGAAGCGAAGGGCTTTGCGACAGAGGGATAGCACCGCTTGCTGGAATTTCGTCGGTGTCCGGTGTACGTTGGAGATCTCATGAGCACCTCGATCGACGAACTCAGCAAGCTCCCTCTGCCTCAGCGCCTGGAGATCGTGGAGAAGCTCTGGGAAAGCATTGCCGCCGATGCCGATCATCTGCCCCTAACACCGAAACAAGCCGAGGAGCTCGACCGCCGGCTTGCATGGCACGAAGCCCATCCTGAAGAAGGCTCTCGGTGGGAAGACGTTCGGGAGCGGCTCCGAAAGAAGTGAGCCAGCCGATTCAGTTCAAGCCCGCTGCAGAACGCGACATCGAAAGTGCGTCCCAGTGGTACGACGAGCAGAGGCCCGGCCTCGGCCAGGAGTTCCTCGACGAGGTCGATGCAGCGGTCTGGCGCGTGGCGGCAAATCCCCGGGCACACCAGCTCATTCGCGGCCGTATCCGGCGAGCAGTCGTTCACCGCTTCCCGTTCCTGCTCTTCTACGTCATTGACCCGCAGGAAATCCGTCTTCCTCGCATGTATGCATGCGAGTCGCGATCCGCGGTCATGGCCAGCGTGAAAACGGATGATCTGAAGGATGCAGGGACGGCTAGCGGCTCGTCTGACCAGTTCTGGCGGCTGCACGCTGTTGAAAAGCGGCGGCTGCGGCCGCGCGCACTCCAATGCGCTTCGCGCGACGGGGCGGGTGGGCGCCGCGCTTCCCGGCGGTTGTTCGATGGCAGCGATCAGACGACCTTGCGCGCTCTGGCGGCGCGATCCAGAGCGCGTGTGGCGTGCAGGTGCATCCACAGCTACCTCAGCTCTGTCTCCTCGGCCACCCGGGCGTCCTCGCCCGCCCAGGGACCCAGCACGCCGCCAGCGCGCAGTGCCTCACTCCTTCTCGGCCAGCAGTATCTCGATCTGGCGTGAGAGCTCCGCCTCGGAGAGTCGCGTTGGCGTGTAGAGGCGCACGACGCCCTTCCGGTCGACGAGCGCGAACGTCGGCGTTGCGGAGGCGCCGTAGCGCTCCATGGTCTCTGTGCTGATGATCGACGTGACGCCGGAGAGTCCGGCGTAGGTCTCATTCCATACTTTTTCGACGCGTGCTTTCTCTTCGGCGGGAGTCGCGGCTTTGCCTTCGACTGTTCCGTAGAATCGCGTGGCTGCGATCATCGAGAGGCCGAGCGGCTCGTATTTCTGCCAGACACGGGAAAGCGATGCAGCCTGCGCCGAGCAGTCACCGCACCACTGCGCCCAGAAGTAGAGCAGGACAGGTTTCCCGCGGGCTTCTGCGAGGGAGGAAGGCCCACTTCCGATTGCGAGCGTCTCGTCGAGAGCGGGCGCCCGCTGTCCTTCGAGTGACAGGAGGTTGATGTTCTTGACGATCCGCGATCGAAGCGCGGGGGCCGTGGCATTCTCGAGCTCCGATTCGTAGTAGCGGATCGCCGCTCCACGTCCTTCACTCGCGGCAAGCAGACGTCCTTCGACTTCGATCGCGGCGCCGAGCGGGACGATCAACTCGGCCGTTTCTTCCGGAATGTCGCGCCGCAGTTCGTTCACGTAGCTGCGAGCGAGATCGCCGCGCCCCAGCATCGCCGCGCCGCGGGCAATCCAGCCGATTGCATTCAGGTACTCCGCGTCGGTGCCGTTCGCGCGCTTGTAGTCTTCGATCGCGGCGATGCCGCTCGCGAGATCGCCCGCTGAAATCTTGCTGCGGACGCCTCGCACGAGATCGGCTGCCTGAAGTGGAACGGCGACCAAAAGGATCGCCACGAGTCCGAGATGGATCATTCGCTGCACATCACCCTCCGTACGTACTCTTCTTCCGGGATGTGGATGGGACGGGGGAGGAGGGGCGAGGGTTACGACGGATTAAGGTTCAGTCGTCGCA
>DASVLC010000060.1:0-2228 GCA_036385045.1 Thermoanaerobaculia bacterium
GCCTGCCCGATTCGAGCGCGAGGAAGACTGTTTCCGCTCCTACCGCCGGGATCGGGAGATCGCACATGCGCTGCACGCAGGACTGCATCTCCGGATCGCGATGTGCGGCCGTCACGCGCCGGAGCGTTCCGTCCGGCTGCACCATGTCGATGACGCACCAATCGCCGAGATGCCGTACTGCGAGCTGTGCGGTGCCTTCAAGCGTTCGCTGGAAGTCCAGCGCCTCGGCAAGCAGACCAGTCATGTCGGCCAAGACCCGCTGTCGCGCCTCGGCAGCCTTACGCTCAGTGAGATCCATGAACGCCGCGACGGATCCGCTCAACTGGCCATCTGCATCGTAGAGCGGAGAGGCGTGGCCGTAGACGAAGACCGAGCTGCCGTCTGCACGGACGATCTCGTGCTCCTGATCGCGAATGACCTCACCGCGTGCGGCACGTCGCAGTGGCAGATCGTTCGCCGGAACGTCGACGCCGCCGCTCCTCATCACGAAATGAGGCAGTTCGTTACCGTGAGGGGAACTGTCTCGCCCCCCATCCGTGCCGGTAAGAGCGGCCATCGCGGCGTTGCGGCGTACCTGCCGGCACTCGGGGTCATTGGCGATCGCGAGTCCGATCGGCAGTGTGTCGATAATCGTCTCGAGCTCCTGGACCTTGGACTTCAGTGAGCGATTGAGCTCAAAGACACTTCGCTCGGCACGCCGCATCCTGAGAAGAGCATTGATTACGGCCACGAGCTCGCTCGCGTCGACCGGTTCGGTCAGGTAGGCGTCTGCGCCACGGGTGAGGCCGCGGACGCGATCCTCGCCGGTAACCGAGGTCGCCGAAAGCATCAGCACGGGCAGATGCGTCTTTTCCGCGTCATCCCGGATCGCCTTGCAGACGTCATAGCCGCTGATGTCCGGCAGGTTTACGTCGAGCACAACGAGATCGGGGCCTCTCGACTCCATCAGCTCGATCGCTTCCTGCCCGCGAGTAGCTTCGATGACTTCGAAACCCTGGCTGCGAAGAAGCCGCGAGACTATGTAAAGACCCGCCTCATCATCGTCAACAACCAGGATTCGAGTGGGCATCTCAGTGCTCCTTCCAGTGGGCGGCTGGATCGGAACAGTCGATCACTTCCGCTACGCGCCTTCGCATCGTTTCGATGTCGGTGTACCCCTTCTCGATGATTGATTCCGCACCACGGTCAAGCAGGTCCGCGCGCAACTCGCCCGTCAGTTTCTGAGACGAATGAATGATCACCCGCACGTCACGCGTGTCAGGTGCGCTCTTGATCGCCGTCAGCAGGTCGTAGCCGCTCATGTCGGGCATTGCGAGATCGAGGAAGACGACATCCGGAAGCCGTCGTGCGAGGTGATCCATAGCCGCCAGACCTCCCGATGCCTCGAGCACTTCGCACGACGGTGGCATCAGGATCCGCAGAGCATAACGATCCGCCTCGGCATCGTCGACGATCAAAACCACCGGCGTCTCATTCAGGCTTCTCGAGGGAGCCTCGACCGGTCGATGGATCTGCTCGGGTGCAGGACGAAGATCGCGCAGGAACGTCACCGTGAAGGTAGAGCCTTCCCCGACGCTGCTCGTGACCTCGATTCCTCCGCCCAGCATCACGGCAAGCTGCTGCGAAAGAGACAACCCGAGCCCCGTCCCCTTCGCCGATTTCTGGAGTGGATTCATGATCTGGACGAACTCTCTGAAAAGGGAGTTCAGATGCTCGGGCGGGATTCCGATGCCGGTATCGCGGACCACAATGCAGATCCGATCGTCGGGAAGAGCCTTCGCTGTGACCTCGACCTCGCCGCGCTCAGTGAACTTGAGGGCATTCGAGATCAGGTTCCGCATGATCTGGGAGAGTTTCGACTCGTCGGTACAAAGAGACTGAATGCCGGAGACATCCCCGAAGCGGAGCACGACGGCATCGCTGGTGATCAGCGGCCGGAACATGCCACGCAGAGTCGCGAACAACTCCGCCACGGTCAGCTCCGCCGGATTAAGCTCGACCTTGCCCGCCTCGATCTTCGCGAGATCGAGCAGATCGTCGACCATCTCGAGGAGCGCATCCGCACCCCTGCGGATGTACTCGACCTGGCGTTGCTGCTCGGCAGAGAGGGGGCCGTCGAGATGCGAAGCCAGCATCGACGCCAGACTGCGGATGGAGTTCAGCGGAGTACGGAACTCGTGGCTCATGTGCGACAGAAACCTCGACTTCGTCTCCGAGGCCTGCCGAAG
>DASVLC010000061.1:0-14196 GCA_036385045.1 Thermoanaerobaculia bacterium
GATCGAGATCGAATCGAACATCGCGGAGCAGGTCATGAACACGAAGGAGTTTCTCGACAGCGTGGAGCAGATCGGTAAGCGGACGACGTATACCTGCCCCGACTGCAATGGAGCAATCTGGCAGATCGGCGACGACGAGCCGCTCAAGCTTCGCTGTCACGTCGGACACTCGTTCACCGGCGAGGTCTTCTCCGCCGAGCAGAGTCATAACATCGAAACCGCTCTCTGGTCAGCCATCCGAATCATGGAAGAGAAGGTCACCTTCTCCCGTCAGCTCGCCGAACGCAAGAGAAAGCAGAGCAGGATCAAGGAAGCACAGGACCACGAGAGGGAGGCCGACGCCATCGATGGCGACGTAACGAAGGTTCGCGACCTGATCGTCTGCGGAATCGGCCATCAACGCCAGGTCGCGGAAGACGCCGACCAGACCGCGCGATAGGTTAGGCTCGGGCGCGGTTCAGGTTGAGCGAAGCCAATGACGTCGCGCGAAGCGCTTTGGAGTGCGGCGGCCGCAGCCGCCGCTTTCCAGTGCGCGCGACTGCCGAAAAAGTCACCGAGCGATTTCTTCGAGGTGCCACGTTCCTTGCGACTTCCCATTCTGAGTGAGAACCGCAGGACTGACCCTGCTTCTCGCTGTTCTCGTTATTGAGACGCAGCGTTGACGGCAAAGTCCGGCACGGCTATGCTGCTGTTCTCCTACAATCAACGAAGTCTCTCTGAACTCTTAGCCCCGCGATGGCGCGGAGGAAAGGTGTCTTCTATGTTTCGAGCCGCAACTGTTGTTGTTTCCTTGGTCACGATTACGCTGGCTGCCACGGCTGCGCTGGGTCAGACCGCGCCTCCCAAGGTCGACAAGGTGTCCGTTACCAAGGGTGACATGGTAGTAGCGGGGACCCCCGTCACCGGAGCTGTCTCCTACGCGGCAGACGCTTACGTCAATGGGGCGAAGGTGGCAGGCGCAACCTCCACCAGCTCCACGGTGACGATTCCCGCGAGCTTTCTTCCTCCGAATACAGCCGTGCAGGTCCAGATGAGGGCGTTGAACTCGCAGGGGCAGACCTCCGCACCGTCGGCGGCCGTCGCCGCGATGACGGGTCCCGCCAAGACGACCGGCGTCACCGGGACGCCGGGAAAGAACCGAATCTCGATCTCGTGGCAACCCGCTGCAGGCGCAGCTTCCTACCAAGTGACCCTGAGCAATGGAATGAGCTTCACGACGACCTCGACGAGCTACGTCGTCACCGGGTTGCCGACGGCGGCGAGCTTCAACTGCATCGTCTGGGCGTCCAACTCGGCGGGACAGGGCCCCCCTTCTGATGTAGTGGTCGTCAAGACCGCTAACATCATGACTCTCGACTAGTAACTCTCTCTTCCAGATACCTGCGGATCTCTGAGCGCCGCGTAACGGCAGCCGGATAATAGCCGGGGGTGCGAAGCGACAGCGGAGCACCCCCGGTTGCTGCGTCCCAGCGAGTGTGCCGCGTAGCGGCTTCGGATGGTAGCCGGGGGTCTGAGCGCTTCCGCGCTCAGACCCCCGGTCAGTGTCGCAAGACAGTGTGCCGCATCGCGGCACCGGACCACCACCATCCCGGGTGTTTGTCCGGTGCCGCTTACGCGGCACACTTTTCTTGGGATTTTTCCGGGGGTGCTCCGCTTTCCGCTTCGCACCCCCGGCTACCATCCGGCTGCCGCTACGCGGCGCTGAAAACCGCATAAACACTGGGAGTTTCTTGGAAGCGTAGCGTGAGGATCTGGGCGGGCGGCGCGATGCACGTGAATGGCACCGGCCATCCACCCAGATCCCTCGCTACACTCCGGATGGCAGTGGTTAGGCTGGCCCCGACGCGCACGCCAAAAAGTAGCCTGTCATCCCGAGCGGGTGGCGGGCGGGTGGCGAGGGATCCCTGACTCGACGACCTGGCAGGCACGGGCGCCGGGGAAGCATTGGGTCACGGGCGATGCGCGGTGGTGGGTCGTCGGCAAGGGATCCCTCTCCGTCCTCCGCCCCTTCCGCCCTCACGCCCGCCCACGGGGCTCCGGCGGCTCGGGATGACAGGGGGTTTTGCGGCGCGGCGGAACGGAGGGCGCTGTTGGCGGGTCGCGCTCCAAGCCCCCCTTCACTCCACCGCTCCGACAACCAACTCGACAACCCCGTTAGGCTGTCCTTTCGAAACAAGCCGCGTGGTGGTCCGCACCGGCCTGCCGTATTTCGTCTCGAACCGGGAGAAGTCGACGCCCCCTGCCCTGGGTGCCCTGGGGACAGGGCTTCAACTTCAACCTGCCGCGAACTTTGAAGCTCTGTCCCCATCTCCTCGTCTTATGATCCCCTCCCGGCATGATCGTCGACCTGACAAACCAGGAGACCGGTTTCTGCGACCGTCTGCGGCAGGTTGCGTTCTGCATCGCCGTGGCCGACCTCCGCGGCGACCGTGTCCTGCACGTGAAGGAGCGGCTGACGCCGCAGGGGCCGTTCAGCTTCCTGGGCGTCTGCGAGGTGGACGGCTTCGAGGTCCGTCCGTGGAGCGCCGATGCGGGGAGCGCCGATGTCGCGATGCGCGTGGACGGCCACCCGGACCTGGGGAGCGTGCGGCGCTACCGACCCCGCGGCCTGGGCGTCGACGACGCGAGGCTCCTGCACCTCTGGCTCGACGCGTACCGCAGGCTCCGTCCCACACCCGCTCTCCAGGCGAAGGTCGACGACATCGAGGTCGGCGCGGCGTCGATCGGCGTGCACCTGCGCTGGACCGACAAGGTCGACGCGGCCATTCACCGCAAGTCCTGGAAGATCTATCCACGCGAGCGGGCGTCCATCGAGAGGGCGCTCTCGATGCTCATCCGCTGGCGCGCGCGCGGGCGGACCACCCCGGAGGTGTTCCTCGCGGCGGACGATCGCGATGCGAAGGAGGACTGGGCGCGGAGGCTCCGCGGGGAGGGTTTTCGCGTCGTCATGCACGAGGCGACCTTCCACCCGGGGGCGCTTCGTCAGACGAGCGGGGAAGACTTCATCGTCGACCTGTTTGCGCTCGCCCGGTGCGGAGAGATCCTCGGGACGACGCCGAGCAACGTCGTGTCCACCGCGGACTGGATCTCCGGCCGCCGCCGCTCGGTCTTCGCGGCGAACCTCTCGCCGCGATTCCGGCTGCGGCTGCTCGGGGATGCACTGCGGAGGACCGCGCGGCGGTGGTGGGCCTAACGCCTACCGGGCCACTCCGACGCTCTTAGCGCCGCGTAGCGGCAGCCGGATGGCAGCCGGGGGTGCCGCGTAGCGGTACCGGACAAGACACATGCACTGCCGGCAACACGATCGTGGTCCGGTGTCGCGACGCGAAACAGGGTTACTACTGCCACCCGAAGCCGCTACGCGGCTGTACGCCGCCGTGGAGTTCGAAGCGCTGTCCCCCGAACATCCTGGTGATGGCACAATCGCGCGTGATGGAACACTCGCGTATGCCGCTGCCGGTGCACCCGATGATCCGCGAACGCTTCGAACGCGATGGGTGGGCGCTGGTTCAGCGCTTCCTCACACTACGAGACGTCGAAGCGCTTCGCTCGGCGACCGACGAACTGGCGTCGAAAGGTGCGGACCTGCTGGCAGATGCCGAGATCGACGGCGCGCGCTATTACGTCCAATCCGCGAGCGGCCGCCGCGGTGAGGCGGCGATCCGTCCCGGTGCGCTGCGAAAGATCACGTTTGCGTCGTCGGCCAGCGTGGACGTGGCCCTCCTCCGCAACGATCGACGGATCCTGAAGCTCATCGAGACGGTCGGCGTGAGCTCGCCCCGCTGGATCGTCGATCAAGTCAACCTGAAGGCGCCCATAGTGGGCACGGGCTTTCCCTGGCATCAGGACACGGCGTTCGTCGCATGGCAGCAGCGTGACGCGATTGCGAAATACGGCGGGGCGAACCTCGTGATCGCTCTCGATCGCGCGGACGAGGTGAACGGCGGCTTCGAGGTGCTCTCCGGCACCCATGTCGGCGGCGCAATGGACTTCGATTACGACACTTCCGGTACGAATGCCGGCGTCTTCGACGAGAGCCGTCGAACGCTCATACCGCTCGATCCAGGTGACGCGGTGATCTTCCATCCGCACCTGGCGCACGGGTCCGGACCGAACGCCTCACCGCTCCAGCGCCGCCTCGTCGCACTCTGGTTCATTGGCGGGCCGACCGCAAAAGCAGAAAGCAAGAAGTAGTGCAGCTCTCGAAGGCCTGTCCCCAATTCACCCTCCCCGAGTCACCCCTTAGCTGACGCGCCGCGGCTCGCTGCTTTCCATTCCGAGGTGTTGTCGCCGCATAAAAGCCGAGGTAGCCTCGGTTCATGAGCGAACGCGTGAAGCGAGGGGCAACCTACGACGACGTTCTGGACGCACCGGAGGATCGGATCGCGGAGGTGGTCGTCCGCGATCTCTACCTCTCGCCGCGCCCTTCTCCGCGGCATGCACGCGTGGCAATGGCACTGAGCGCGGACCTGCACGACGCGTTCGACCGCGGACGGAGTGGACCGGGCGGTTGGTGGGTGCTCGTCGAGCCGGAGCTTCATCTGGACGGAAACATCCTCGTTCCGGATATCGCCGCGTGGCGACGGAGCCGGCTTACTTCTCTGCCTGAAGGCGGCTGGTTCGAGCTCCCGCCCGATTGGGTCTGCGAGATTCTTTCGCCTTCGACCGAGCAGTTCGATCGGCGCAGGAAGCTGCCGCTTTACGCGGTGTATGGCGTGCAGTATCTCTGGCTGGCCGATCCGGCCCACCAGAGGCTCGAGGTCTACCGTAGAAGCACCGGCTGGCAACTCGACTGCACCTTCATGGGTGCCGATGATGTTTGGGCACCGCCCTTCGAAGCCGTCGAGATCGATCTCCACCGATTGTGGAGTTGATCTTCCGGCTGGTCGCCGTCGGTGCTGTGGCGCGACTACGGTGGGGCTTGGGGTCTTGATGACGAGATGACAAAGAAGATGAAGCGCCCCGGCGTATTCGACTCTCGGCTCCTCGCCATGACGCCACCGAGGCTACCTCGGCATCTGCGTGGGACGGGGAGGGAAGCCCTCCTCGAAATGGAAGAAAATCGCGGAAACTGTGCGATGCGCTCTACGTGATGGGGAGCACCGATGCGTGACGTGACGTTGGAAGACCTGTCCCCCAGGAAGCGAGGAAAGAGTGGGTTGTGGGCCCACTCTTTCCGAACGCCCTAATGGAGCACAGGCGCGTTATCGCATCCGGTGCCCATTTTCTGCGCGGTACGATAGGCGAGATTCGGTGTCCCCACGACCATGCATCCCACGACGAACTTACAGACGGTCGGAGTATACGGAATCACCATGGCGACAATGACACCAGTGCCCGCTTTCGTAGCCATACAGGTGTTGCCGTACTTCAAGACATACTGCCGCCCACTGTAAAGCGTCTTGGACTTGAGTGGCGCGACCTCACTCTTTCTTCCTGGCTCGAGCACCTGCAACTTCAGGAGGAGGTAGCGATTCACCAACTGCTGAGTCCTGACGACAAGACGCGGCTCGACTTTCTCGATCCCTACGATCGGGTAGTCAGCGAAAGGGGCCATTGCCGTATTCACCTGTACTGCGGCATCAGTCACGCCGAGTGCATGCAATTCTGAGATGAGTTCAGTCTTGGTCTTCACTACGTTTTTCTCGGCATCCACGACGATTTTGGTCTCGACCTGCGCACTCGCGACACTGGCCGCCACCAGGTAACCAGCGATGAGCAAGACTCTCCACATACTCATGACGCACTCCTCCTCGAACCTGTTGTGGGCGCTCTCTCGGCCCGTTAAGGTGAACGGCGAGGTTGTCCCTCCGTTCATGGCCTCCCCGCGACCCTTCCATGGCTTAGATGTACAGGGCAAGCTAGCGCCGTGACGCCCGTCGTGCTTTGCAACGCTTGTCAACCGCTTTGCAATCGTTGTCGGAGGTACCGCAATTGGTGAGTCCGGTTGTTGCGCGAGCGGGACTCGCCCCAGGAGTCTGTGCGGTAGAAGCATGCCTCAGGCGAATCGTCCTGAAGGAGGCTGTGCCAACCAAGGCCGCCGGCCGTGCCGGCTAGCCTCCAGCCTCTGACCGCTGCCCTGCCTTCCACTGGCTCGGGGCGACACCGTAGCGGGTCCTGAAGGCGCGGCTGAACTGGGCGAGACCGCGGAAACCACTTGCAAAGGCGATCTCGGAGACGCTTCCACGGCCCTCGGCGAGGAGCGCGGCCGCCCGCTCGAGACGCGCCTCACGCACGATCTTGGTCGGCGTCGCACCGCAAGCCTCCCGCACCGCTCTCTCGAGAACCGAGCGGCTCACGCCGAGCACCACGGCGAGCCGGTCCGCGGTGAAGGTCTCGTCCTCCAGATGCTCGTCCACTACTTGCCGCACTCGCCCCTCGAAGGTGTCGCCGGCGGCTCGTCGCGCGGGCGAGCCCTCCATCTCCGCGCGCAGCCGGACCAGCAAGGCGCGCCGGCGTTCGAGGATCGAGTTCACCCTTGCACGAAGCACCCTCGAGGAAAATGGCTTCGGCAGGTAGTCGTCGGCACCGGTCCCGAGGCCTTCGACCTCGTCGGTCTCCGAGGCACGGGCCGTAAGGAGAATGACCGGGACCGGCTCGGTCATCGGATCGCCACGAAGCGCGCGCACGAGACCGAACCCGTCGAGCACCGGCATCATGACGTCGGAGACGATGAGGTCGGGAAGGTGCTCCTGGGCAAGGGCGAGTCCCTCGGCACCGTCGCGAGCCGTGACGACTCGATGGCTCGTCTCGAGCACGACCGTGACGTAGCGGCGGACGTCGTCGTCATCGTCCACGACGAGGACCAGTGTGTCGCGCTGCCCGATCTCACCGGAGGCATCGGCCAGTGATTCCGCGATCGGATGAATCTCCGGTCCCTCGCCGGAGGTAAAGTTGAAATCCGGACCGGTCGCGGCGGGTAGCCCTGCGTCCACCAGCGGATCGTTGGAGCGGGGAAGGCGAACCCGGAACGTGCTCCCCTCCCGTGGCGAGCTGTCGACCTCGATCGTTCCCCCGTGCAGCCGGGTGAGCTGACGGGCGAGCGCGAGCCCGAGCCCGGTGCCCTGCTGGAGCGGAGCGTCCGAGCGTGACCTCACGAAGCGCTCGAAGATCCGTTCGAGATCCTCGGGGGCGATGCCAGGACCGGTGTCGGAGACGGCGACGACGATCTCGGACACCTCTTCCCGCACTCTGACCGAGACGCGCCCTCCCATCGGCGTGAACTTGATCGCGTTCGACAGGAGATTTCCGAAGACCTTGTCGATCTCCTCGCGGTCGCATCGGACCGGTGCAACCTTCCCTTCCGTCTCGAGCGAGAGCGTCACGCCGCACCGGTCAGCGAGCGGCCTGAACGTCCCCATCAGCCACTCCAGCACCGGAATGAGATCGCGCGTCCGGAGATCGAGCTCGAGCCCGGAGGACTCGAGTCGAAGCAGATCGAGAATCTGGTTCACGAGGCGGAGAAGCCGAAGCGCATTCCGACGGACGATGCCCATCTCCTGCCGCACTTCCGGGGCGACTTCCGGATCCTCGAGAAGGTCGCTCACCGGCCCGATGATCATCGTGAGCGGAGTACGCAGCTCATGACTGACGTCGGCGAAGAACACAGACTTCATCCGATCGACCTCGGCGAGCGTGGCCGCTCGGTTTTCGACGAGCTTCTTCTGCTCTTCGAGCTCGCGCGTGCGCTCGGACACTTTGTCCTCGAGCTCGTACTGGCGACGGAGAAGCTGGTAGGTCCGCATGTGGGCCGCCGCGGGGATCATCGCGAGCAGCAGAAAAAGGGCGCCGATGCGAAACCAGCCGGTTTCCCACGCACGAGGAGGGACGACGAGCCCGAGCTCGCTGCGTGCCGGGCTCCACGTCTCACCCTCGTGCGAGGCGATCACCTGGAACCGGTACGCACCTGGCGGCACGTTGGTGTAGACCGCGGTGCGCCGGCTTCCGACATCGTTCCAGTCGCGGTCCAGTCCCACAAGCCGGTAGCGGAAGCGGACTCTTTCCGGCGTCGTGAACGACAGCGCGGCGTAGTCGATCTCGAAGTCGCGCTCGGAAGAGTCGAGACGAACCTCTCCACGTGCCGGGAGCGTTCGCGAGCGCGTGGTGAGCGTCTCGAGCCGGACCGGCGGTGGATCGCGCGTGAAGGAAATGGTTGCCGGATCGATTCCAACGAGGCCCGCCTGCGTCGGAAACCAGAGGCGTCCGTCGCGATCGACCGTCCCGGCCGACTGGACGCCGCCGTTTGTCTCGCGGTCCGGCAGACCGTGCCGCTCGTTGTAGCCGGTCGAGCGCACGCGATCGCGATTTCCAGAGACGAATTCCTCCAGGTCACTTCGGGCGACCCAGGCAATGCCGCGGTTCGAGCTGATCCACAACCGGCCAGCGCCATCATCAAGGATCTGATTGACGTTGTCGTCGAGAAGGCCATTGCTCTTTCCGATCGCTGAGATCACGAGCGACCCGTCAGGACGAGGACGCGCGTGCGCGATGCCGTAATTTTCGGTACCGATCCAGAGCGCGCCGTCGGAGTCGGCAAGGAGACTGCGAATCAGGTTGCTCGGGAGACCGTCGCGAACCGTGAACCGGCGGAGAATTCCATCCTGCCAACGGACGAGGCCGTTCCCGGCCGCCCCGAACCAGAGTGTTCCATCCCCAGACTCCGCGATCACGCGAACCACGTTTGCCTCGCCGGTACCCGCTTCCTGAATCTGTTCCCAGGCTCCACCCGACAATCTCCGGAAGAGTCCCGCGACGGAGCCGGCCCAGAGAGCGCCGGTCGAATCGAGCGCGAGCGCCAGCACAGCCGATTGTCGCAACCGCGATGGGATCTCCTCGGTCCGGCACTGGCCACGTTCCATCCGGCAAAGCCCGTCGCCGCCGATCCAGAGGGCGCCGCTGCGGTCCCGGACGATCGTCCGTACGTTCCTCGGACGGTCGTGCCCCTGCACGACGCCGGACGCCGGGTCCACCTCGATCCATCCCTGCTCGATCGTGCCCGCGAGGATCGAGCCGTTGTCGTCGATCACGACCGGATAGAAGCGGTGCCGGCTCGCGTCCCCCGCGATCGTACGAAACAGGGAGGGGCGCAGACGGATCAGCCCGCGAGCGGTCGCGACCCAGAGGTTTCCTTCCGGACCGGCAAGAACCGAGGAGATCGCACCTGCCGTTCGCAGCACCAGCTCGCCATCGAGGAAGAGATCGTGAGCAGAGTGCACCAGTGTGCCGAACGGGGTCGTGACGGAGAGTGAAGTCTTGGTCACGAAACCGTCCTGCACGATGGTCTCGAGCGAGGTGTCGTCCCATCGCATCAGTCGTTCACCGGCAAAGATCCAGGTGATTCCATCGCGCTCCTCGACGCGATGGACGGGCATCCCTCGAGTTCCGGGAATGAGCTCGGCTCTTCCCCCGGCTGTAAGACGCCAGAGCCCGTCGACGGTGCCGGCCAGTAGCTCGCCCGAGGAGCGCTCGGCGAGAGTGCGCACGCGAGGCACCTTCCACCGGATCTGGTTCGGAGAGAGGCGGACCACCTCTTCTTCGTTTCCAATCAAGAGCGCCGAATCGCTGGTATGCAGGATCGCGAGGGGCGTGGGGCCGTCGACGGGAAACGCCGGCGTGATCCGACCCGCGGAGATGCGCCCGATGGCGCGATCGCCACATACCCACAGAGTCCCCCACGGGTCGCGCTCGAGACAGTGAACGAGCTCCGGCGGAAACTCCTCGGTTCCGGTTACTGTCTGGAATGCACCGTACGGCGAGCGGCGAACGAGCTGGTTCTGCTCGGTCGAGATCCAGAGCCAGCCTGCGTCGTCTTCTTCGATCACTGTCAGACGATTTCCGAAGAGTCCATCTTCGGTCGCGCTCGTGAAGGTGGTGAAGCGGGCCCCGTCGAAACGCGCGAGACCGTCGAATGTCGTGAGCCAGAGATAACCATCCCGCGACCACGTCATGTCGGTGATCGCATTGAGCGGAAGACCATCCTCGACGGTGTAGGTCTGCGCGACCCACTCCCGTTCGAGCGGCGCACCTGCTGCCGCCGCCGTCATCATCAGCAGCGCGACCGGCGCGGCCTTGAGAAGACTCACAGCCTGAAGTGTAGTGCGATCCGGACCCGCGGATTGAGCAACGTCACCCCGAGCGGGAGGGTGGACGGGCATGCGAGGGGCCTGGCAAGCTGCGTACTCCGTAACCCGAAGCGAAGTGACGTGCAGCTCGAAGCCCTGTCCCCGGCGCTCGTTAGGCTGCTTCGGCAGGGTCAGCCGGCCTTGTGAGGGGGAGCGCCGTGCTCCACATCAGACGGTAACTACCAACCGGGATCTCCCGCACCTGTGGGTCGCGGTACTCCGGAACGACGCGACCCCGGTTGGGAAACTGGTCAAGACTTGCAGCACCCTTCTCCGCCTTCAGGCTGAGTGCAGCCGCGTAGCTGATGGAGTCACGAGCGATGAAGTCGAGGTTCGATGAGGTCGTCAAGTGCCGACGCAGCCCACTCTACCTCGTGCGCCATCTCGCGAGCCGCTCCTCGACCTCACTCTGAGGGATCACTCGACCTGCATCAGCATCGGCGATTCCCTGCTCGACCTTCTGCCTCACGTAGATGTGGTACTGGATGTCCTCGAGGGAGGCATCGTCCGGAAGGATCTCGAGGATCTGCTGCACCTGGTCTTTTGCTGTGTCCACGATCCCGATTCTACCTCGGCTCGCGGACTCCAGGCCGCTTCGGCCGTGCGCCGATGACGCCCGTGGTTGCGCGACTCGGAACTTCTGACCGGCCGCGCCGGCCGTGGCGCTTGTTGAACCGCTGTGCGTAGCGAGCCAGAAGGCGGTGCATGCCGGTCGCCCGAGTGCACTCGGGCGTCTCGATTTCGAGATGGACGTGCGTGGTCATCAGACAGTATTCGTGGAGGACCCAGCACGAACGGACGATCTCCTGAGCCAGCAGTTCGAGGAACAGCAACCGATCCTCGTCATCCCTGAAGATCGGGATGCCACCGTTGCCGCGCGACATCCCATGATGCAGCGCTCCGGCGTATTCGACTCTCGGCTGCCTCGCCATGACTCACCGAGGCTACCTCGGCATCAGGCGCCCCATGACGCGTTGTTGGAGGAGTTATGCGCCGAATCGCTCGCGATGAACGCGAGGATCTCGCCTGCTGTCCAGGACAGCAAGCACGATCACGTTGGAGCCCTCGATCAGGAAATACACGAGGTAGGGAAATCGACGCAACACCGCACGATGAACGCCACCATGAACGCGTGGGTAGATCCTGGGGTTGTCGGTGAGACGTCCGAAGAGGTCGAAGATAGATCCGCGGAACTCGGCACAGACCGGACTGCTGCTTCGTACCAGTCTTCGGCCTCTTCGAGGTCGCGTTCCGCGAGCGCCGAACAAGGATGTGGTACTTCACCGCTGGGAAAGACGGTCCGCGACCTCACTCCACGGCGACTCGGCACCCGGATTCTTCTGCCGATCTTCCAACCGACGATCGAGTTCGAGGCGATGCGCGTCCGAAACCGGGAGCGCAGTGGTGTTAGCGTCTTCCGCAACCGTGTCCCAGATCGCGGCAACGAGTTCAATCCTGTCGTCCACGCTCAGACGTCTTGCCTCATCGAGAAGTGCCGTGTTCATCGTGCCATCGTACCTCGGCATGCCATGAGGGTCCGTAACGCAACGTCGCGCGAAGGAAGAACAGTGGAGACAGACAGTGGGGACATGTCTTCGTTTTTCGGTTCAAGCGACGAATGGGTGGCGGGCGGCGGTGCATGTTCGGTGCGGCAAGAATGGGACAGGCAAGAATGGGGACAGGGCTTCAGACTTCAAGCTGCCGTGAACTTTGAAGCCCTGTCCCCATCTCCGTACAGGGTTCCCGATGCGAAGTGATCGTGCAGCACCAGAGTTGAACGCCCTTGCGAGTAGAATGGTCGCGTGGAACGCAAGCTAGAAGAGATCATGCAAGAGGCCCTGGAGCTGACGCCCGATGCTCGAGCTGCCCTGGCCAAGCGTCTGCTCGATAGCCTCGAAATGCCCGACTCCGATGAACACGAGCGGCTCTGGGTTCAAGAATCGGCGAGGAGATATGAGGACCTTCGAGCGGGGCGCGCCCGTGCATTCGCCGCCGAAGAAGTATTCGGGAGACTTCAGGCACGTAGTCGACGATGACTTTGATTCGCTTCCATGAGCTTGCCGAGCGCGAACTCGAGGAAGCGATCACCGATTACGAAATGCGGTCGGAGGGACTCGGCGACCGCTTTCTGGCAGAAGTTCGAGCCGCGGTGTCGTTCATCCAGGAGTATCCGGAGAGTTCGCCCATCATTGAACTGGGAATCAGACGAAAGGTCCTCGTCAAGTTCCCCTACGATCTGTTCTACACCCTGGAGACAACGGGCGTCTTGATCATGTCGGTCGCGCACGAGAGTCGCCGACCGGGATTTTGGCGCGGACGCGTTCAGTGACTCCGTCGCAGGATCTGGAGAGGGAACGTGGATACGGAGTTGATCAACGTCACCCCGAGCGGGTGGGTGGGCGGGCATGCGAGGGGCCTGGCAAGCTGCGTACTCCGTAACCCGAAGCGAAGTGACGTGCAGCTCGAAACCCTGTCCCCAAGCGTGCGATCTCCTCGGCCAGAAGGTCGAGAAAAGCTTCCGTCAGTCAGTCGGGACAGTTCGAGAATCCAGCCCGTGGCGCGTAGCTGCACCAGGCCCACTCCTCGGGGCGGCCGACGATCCCGGCCTTCACCGGATTGAGCGCGATGTAGCGCGAGAGCTCGAGTCCGTAGGACTCCTTCTCGACCAGGACGTTCTTGAACCGCTCCTGAAACAGATGCCCGCGCCGGCCGTGGCGCTTCTTGAACCGCTGTGCGTAGCGAGCCAGAAGGCGGTGCATGCCGGTCGACCGAGTGCACTCAGGCGTCTCGATTTCGAGATGGACGTGCGTGGTCATCACGCAGCATCCGTGGAGGACCCGGCACGAACGGACGATCTCCTGAGCCAGCAGATCGAGGAACAGCATCCGATCCTCGTCATCCCTGAAGATCGGGATACCATCGTTGCCGCGCGACATCACATGATGGAGCGCCCCGGCGTATGGGGGTAACCTCGTGAACGTCCCCGCAGGCGAGAATCCAGAGAACCATCGCTGCGACGCGAATCTCGACCTGATGAGTATCGGGCGACTTCCCGATGGTCGTCCGAACTTCGTCAAGGAGTCGTGTGCCAGCCAGGGTACGACTGATTCACGCACGGCCGGCTGGCTCGTCCCCCGGAAGGTCAGAGGTCAACTCGCTAATCACAGTTCGACACCTTACGTCTTCACCCGAGTTGTCCGCTTACGGATTGCAGCAGCCACCGGGAGAATACCCTGCTTTGATCGCCGCGCCCCGAGAAGCAAACTTGGCCGTACAGTTCTTACAACTGAAGTATCGACACCCACTCTGGTGGAACTTCCGGCTGCTGGTATTGCCGGAATAGCTCGCCTCCGCGGCAGCAGATTCGCGGACCGCGCTGGGTCGACAAGTACCGCACGGTCGGAACCCTCGCTTCGCCGCCTCCTGGGGACTTGCCAGAACCACCGTGCAGTTCTTACACGAGAAGTATCGGCATGACGATTGATGAAACACGCGGCTCTCTTTGTTGCCCCGATACTCCGCGGCCACGCCGGTGACAGCAGCGGCGAGCAGGATGAAGAACAGCGCAGACCGAGCAGCGCGTAGCATTCGACGTGTCCTTGACCCTACGATTCTACAGCGCGCTGTTGAACGCAGGTTTTTTGATCAGATCGTACGCGCTCGGAACGACTTCGTTGCAGGGCGGTTGTACGCCGCGGTGAAGTTCGAAGCCCTGTCCCCGAACCCTCGCACCGCGTTCCGGAAGAAGCCTTGGCCGCGCCGGACGTTTACCATGCTTCGGCTGATGGTCTCCTCGGGCGATATGCGCGGGGCGATCCTGCCGTCCGGATCGGGCGAGATCGTGCTGCTCGCTGCCTCCTCGACCGCGGACGGGAAGGATCGTGGCTAATGCATCCCAGCGACCCTGGTACTCGAGGCCTCACGATCGGCATTCGAAGCGTTCGCATTCCCGACCGGCCCGTCGATGTGACGGTTGGATCGAGGCTCGCGAGATTCACGAGTTTCAGGGCGATAGCGCCGGGCGTTCGGCCGAGATGAGCGGACAATGCAATGACGGCGGGGTTTCTCTGGTGAA
>DASVLC010000062.1:0-3580 GCA_036385045.1 Thermoanaerobaculia bacterium
TACGCCATGCCCGAGGGAGTACCGGAGCACGCGGTGAACCCGACCCCGACGGCCGAGCAGCGCGCGACGATGCGCGCCAACGCTGCGAGAGTCAACTTCGGTTTCGAGAAGGTCGAGAGGCTGCAGGGCAACGTCGGCTACATCGATATCCGCGGATTCATGTCACCCGAGGCGGGTGCCGAAACAGGCACCGCCGCGATGAACTTCATCGCGAACAGCGACGCTCTGATCGTCGACCTGCGGAAGAATGGCGGCGGCGAGCCCGCAATGATCGCCTATCTCACCAGCTATCTGTTCGACGTGCCTACACACCTGAACGACATCTACACCGAGCAGACGAAAACGACCCAGAACTGGTGGACGCTTCCGCACGTTCCCGGTCCGAAGTTCGGCGGCAAGAAACCGATCTTCGTTCTGACGAGCAACTACACCTTCTCGGGCGGCGAGGAGTTCGCGTACAACCTCAAAAACCTGAAGCGTGCGACGATCATCGGAGAGACGACGGGCGGCGGCGCGCATCCGGTTCGGCCTTTCAAGGTCAGCAATCGCTTCGCGGTCGGCGTTCCGTTTGCGCGCGCCATCAGCCCGATCACGAAGACCAACTGGGAAGGCACAGGCGTCGCACCCGACATCGCGATGCCTGCCGACCAGGCCTTCGATCATGCCTACAAGCTTGCGATCGAAACCCTCATCGCGAAGAGCGACAATCCGCGACAGAAGGGCCAGCTCGAGAACCTGCTCCGCGAGAAGTCGAAGTCGTAGCCGCCCGGGGCGGCGGTGAGGGAAGCCCTTCCCGCCCGCCCCGCATCGAATCCACTCCCCCTTCCGCCATCACGATCATCACCCTCGGCGGTGACGGCCGCGACCCGGCATACGTGCGCGTCACGGTCGCATCGGACTGCCGAACTTCACAGACTTCCCGGGCGCTGGCGAAGAACCGATCCGTAGCAAGTCGAACGGCAAGATCTGCCAGCCGGGAGGAGAATCCATGGCGCATGCAACGCTGCTACTGAACGACAAGGAATACGAACTGCCTGTATTTGAAGGCACTGAGAAGGAAGTGGCGATCGACATCACGTCACTCCGGTCGAAGGCCGGCGCGATTACGTTCGATCCCGGCTACGGCAACACCGGTTCCTGCAGCAGCAGGATTACGTTCATCGACGGAGAGCAGGGAATCCTCCGCTACCGCGGATACTCCATCGAGGAGCTCGCTGAGAAAGCCAGCTTTCTCGAAGTCGCCTACCTGCTCATTTACGGTGAGCTGCCGACGGAGAGCGAGCTTGCCGAATTCACGGGAAAGCTCACCGTTCACACACTTCTTCAGGAAGACATGAAGAAGTTCTTCGAGGGATTCCCGAACAACGCCCATCCGATGGCGATCCTCTCGGCGATGGTCGCCTCTCTCTCGACCTACTACACCGACACCGGGAAGCGTGAACAGAACATCACCCGCCTGCTGGCGAAGCTGCCGACGATCGCAGCCTTCTCCTACAAGAAGTCGATCGGTCAGCCGTTCATCTATCCGAGGAATGATCTTTCGTACACCCAGAACTTCCTCCACATGATGTTCGCCGTTCCATGCGCGCCGTACGCCGTGAATGACGTGGTCGACCGCGCATTGAACCTTCTGCTGATCCTCCACGCGGATCACGAACAGAACTGCAGCACTTCGACCGTACGGATGGTCGGAAGCAGTGGTGCGAATCTCTTCTCGGCGATCTCAGCCGGAATCTCGGCACTCTGGGGCCCGCTTCATGGCGGCGCGAACCAGGAAGTGCTGGAGATGCTCGAAAAGATCCGCTCCGAGGGAGGCGACGTCGGCAAGTTCGTGAAGATGGCGAAGGACAAGGCCTCAGGGTTCAAGCTGATGGGCTTCGGGCATCGCGTCTACAAGAACTTCGACCCCCGCGCCTCGATCCTCAAGAAGGTGGCGGACGAAGTGCTCTCGACTCTGGGTTTTGCCGACCCGCTCCTTTCAATCGCGAAGGAACTCGAGGAGGTCGCACTCCACGACTCGTACTTCATCGAGAAAAAGCTCTATCCGAATGTCGATTTCTACAGCGGAATCATCTATCGCGCGATCGGGATCCCGACGGAGATGTTCACCGTGATGTTCGCTCTCGGCCGGGTGCCGGGATGGATCGCCCAGTGGAAAGAGATGGTCGACGACACTTCGACCCGCATCAACCGGCCGCGCCAGATCTACACGGGCGCAACCGAGCGGAAGTTCGTCCCTCTCGCCGACCGGGAAAGAGTTCTCGTCACTGCGTAGCCGGCACGAAGGGCGCCGGCAACCGGCGTCCTTCGCTTTTCGCAGCTGATCAAAGCAGTCCGGTGACGATGTAGAGGTCGGACAGCAGACGGCGGTACCCATACGCGTACGTCTTGCCATCCGGGGTGATGTGGACGGGCATGATGTCGAGAATGCCTGCCGGGTCATCAGGGTGAATCGGGAGCCACTCGTGACGCTCACCACTCTCCAGTTCGACACGGAAGACCTTGAGCGTCGCCTGGCCTCTCTCCGAAACGAAGATCGCCTTGTTGTCCGAGCTCCACTCGAGCGGGACGTCGCCCGGATTCGAGCCGGGAAGCGTACGAGCCTCCCCTCCCTCGAGAGGAATCAGTATCACGCGGTCGTGCGTTCCCGCGGCGATCGTCGCACCGTCACGTGAGAGTGCGAACGATCCCCCCAGGGTGATCCCCTCGGTGATCGGCCGCGCCTTCGTCGCGCTGTCGATCGCGACTTCGAACAGCTGTTTCGATTCGCCCGCGTAATTGCCGAGCACGACGAGCCGTTTCAGATCGGGATGGAACTGCCAGGCCGCCAGCTCAACGAGATCGCACTCCACGATGCGCGGCTCTCCCACCCCAACCGGGACGACCTCGAGATGAGGTGGCGTTCCGACCGCGATCGCCAGCCACTCGCCGTCGGGAGAGATTGGATTTCCGCGAGCCCTCCCCTCTCCGATGCGCACGGCGGGCGCCCCATCCGTCGTGCGGATGAAAACGGTATTCAGCCCCTGCACTCCGGCGGCCTGCTCCTCGAACGCGATAAAACTTCCGTCGTTGCTCACGCCGCAGAGCCGCGACCAGTCGAACCACGAGAGATTGCGCTCCTGCCCTTCACCCTTGATCCCGGCCACCGCCTCGCGCCGGCCGTTCTCGATCGCCACGAGCACCCGCCCGTCGGCGCTGATGTCGTGAAGCGTCAGCCGTCCCGGCACCGGAAGAACCACGCGAATGACCCCTGAGACAGACATCGCCATGATGTCGCGGCCTCGGCCCTTGCCGATCGCCTCGCCAGTGAACCAGACCTCACGTCCGTCGGGCGTCCAGGTGAGCCCCGACGTGCTGTTCCACGCCTCGCCCGCCTGCACTACCGCCTTTCCTTCGCGGTCGATGATCGTGACCGATCCGGCGTCATCACCCCAGAGCGGATGTTCGATGAATGCGATCAGCTTTTCGTCGGGTGAGAATCGGGCACGACTGACCCATCGCGGCGTCTTGTAAATCACGTTGCCGATCGGCGACTCGATCCGATAGAAACCATCGACGCGCCGTACCAGCAAAAAGTTCC
>DASVLC010000063.1:0-17784 GCA_036385045.1 Thermoanaerobaculia bacterium
ATGCAGCTCCCGCAACAGCCCTTGCTCCACGAAGAGATGGAGGGTGTTGTAAACGGTAGCGCGGGAGATCATCGGAAACGTCTTCTGAACACCCGCCAGCACCTTGTCCGCGGAGGGATGCTCCAGCGTGTGAAGCACGAACTCAGCGACCGCGACGCGCTGCGCCGACGGCTGAATCCCGTGCTCCTGAAGAATGCGAACGACGTCGGGTTTCATGGGAGTACCTACATGGATAGGTTCCGGTGCTGGACTTTGTCAAGTCGAAGAGTCTGGAATCCGTCGTCGCACGCGTAGCGATGGGTCCAGGCGGATGGGCGGTGCCCTTCAGCGCACTGCGCCGTCGTGGGGTCGCGCGGCCTCGCGCGATTGCTGCCGGCCGCTTGCCGGGGTGGGCTTTGGCGGAGCGGACCGGCCCATGAATGACTCGCTTTCCCGAGACGGCGATCAAAGTCGTCGGCCATCTCCTGATCGCCACCGATGGCGAGCCGCCATCGGCGATCGCGCGAGGCCGCGCGACCCCCTCGGCTTGCCGGCGATCCCACCGCGTTTCATTCCGTCTCCGCGCACAGCCGCAGCAGTGGGCTCGTCGTGAAAACAGAGAGCGCGACCCGAAGGCCGCGCTGAAGATTGACCAAATGGCTCCGGCAGTAGGACTCGAACCTACGACCCACGGATTAACAGTCCGTTGCTCTACCAACTGAGCTATGCCGGAGTACTGGGCTGCTCCACGGCGGGTGTCGCCGGGCCTGCGACGGCAGGGGCGCGGAAAATAACACCGCATGCTACCTCCGTCAAGGCAGGCACGCGGGGAAACCTGTGTGGGGGGTGGTTTATTCGCGGGAGGACGAGTAGCGCCGTTGGCGCGATTGAGCTTAGCCCAGGACGCTGGTCCTGGGCAGGTTGAGATCGAATGGAAGTCCCGTAGGGACGATTGAGGATTCGTCATCAATCGTCCCTGCGGGACTGTTTCTAAGCGGACGTTTTCCCAGGACTCCGTCCTGGGCTGAAGTCAATCGCGCCTACGGCGCTACGTGTCGGTCGGTTCGCGATTGGAAACCGTGCTTGTCACGGCCTCGCCGGCAGGCTATCGAGCGCTGCCAGCATCCGACGAGCCATCTCGTCGAAGGTCTGCTCTTCGTACTCGATCACCTGGATGCCGCGGTCGCCCGAGATCATGGCGCTGCAGCGCGAGGTCCAGGCGGGGCGGTAGAGGGCGATGACCGGGATCCGGTAGAGGTGCCGGGCGGCGGCGATCTCGTAGCCGACGCCGGTGCTCGGTCTCGAGACCTCGGCGACCACGACCTCGGCTTCGGCGAGCCAGCTCATGTCGCGGTCGAAGATCTCGAACGCGTCGAGTTGGCCTCCCCCCTCTACAGAGTGCGCGGCACCGCCCGGCACCGCGACCGCAGTCGCCCTCGCGTCGTGACCTGCCGCTCTGGCGGTTACGTCCCCGTCGAGAACGCGGTGCCCGGCCTCGCGCAGGACCTGGACGATTCTGCGGTAGAGGTCCGCGTCCTGGCGGCCGCTGCTGATCGATCCGGAGAAGTAGATGGTGGCTGTCACGGTGACGCAGTCTACAATTCGCGCGAATGTCACGCGAGATTGTCATCAACGCCACCCGCCACGAGTCGAGGATCGCTGTCCTGGACGAGGGGCAGGTGGTCGAGCTCTGGATCGAGCGGACACGCCACCGCACGATCGTCGGCAACATCTACAAAGGCCGGGTCACGAAGGTTCTCCCCGGGATGCAGTCCGCATTCGTCGACCTCGGGCTCGAGCGCGACGCATTCCTCTACGTCTCCGACGTGCTGGAGGAGATCGAGGAGTTCGAGAGCGAGACCCCCGAGGAGCTCCATCTCGACGAAGTCTCTCCGGCGCACCGGCCCGAAACCTCCATCGCGGACCTGCTCCGCGAAGGGCAGGAGATCGTGGTGCAGGTGTCGAAGGATACGATCGCCGGCAAGGGCGCACGGATCACGAGCCATGTCACGCTGCCCGGGCGTTTTCTCGTCTACATGCCGACGGTGAATCACGTTGGCGTCTCGCGGAGGATCGACGACGAGGAGGAACGGACGCGGCTCAAGGAGATCCTCGAGCAGATACGCCCCCATGGCCACGGCGGCTTCATCGTCCGCACCGCGGGCGAGGGGCGGGATGAAGAGGAGTTCCGCGCGGATCTTCGCTACCTCACCGAGCTCTGGGATCAGATCCGCCGCCGCGCGGATAAGTCCGCGGCTCCGACCGCTGTGCACCACGATCTCGATCTCGTGCTCCGGACGATTCGCGACGTGCTATCGGCCGAGTTCAAGACGGTCTGGGTCGATTCGATCGAGCAGTATCAGCGGATCGTCGAGTTCCTCGACCAGATCCAGCCGCAGCTGGTCTCACGCGTGCGGCTCTACCGTCGTGACGAGCCGATCTTCGACGAGCTGGGAATCGAGCCGGAGATCGCGAAGGCGCTCAAGTCGAAAGTGTGGTTGAAGTCGGGCGGTTACATCGTCATCAATCAGACCGAGGCGCTCGTCGCGATCGACGTCAACACCGGCAAGTATGTCGGGAAGAAGAATCTCGAGGAGACGGTGTTCCGGACGAACCTCGAGGCGGCGAAAGAGATCGTTCGTCAGGTCCGCCTCCGCGACCTCGGCGGGATCATCGTGCTCGACTTCATCGACATGGAAGAGCTGCCGAACCGGCAGAAGCTGTTCGAGACGCTGGAGAACGAGATCCGCAAGGACCGTTCGAAGACGAAGATTCTCCAGATCTCGGAGTTCGGACTGATCGAGATGACGCGCAAGCGGGTGAGACAGAGCCTGGAGCGCTCGTTGACGCAGGCATGCCCGTACTGCGGTGGCAGCGGCCGGATCAAGTCGAATACGACGGTGGCTCTGGAGATCTGGCGCGAGCTGATGAAGCAGCGCGATTTTCACGAGGGACAGGACGTCATCGTCCGGCTCAACCCGATCGTCTATGGTGCGTTGCATACCGGTGATCCGATCTTCGAAGAGGTGGAGCGGAGTCTCGGGATTCATCTCGTTTTCAAGCCGGACGAGTCGTTGCATCACGAGCAGTACGACGTGATGACGATCTGAGGTCGAGAGTTCCTCGGAGTTCCTCGGAGTTCCTCGGGGTTCCTCGGGGTTCCTCGGTTCCTCGGTTCCTCGGCTGTCTGTAGCGCAGGCGGGGACGTCGCTACGAACGGCGCCCTGCGAGCCTGACGGTCCCATCCATTGCCTCGGCATGTACCGTGCAGCTGAGCGGGCGGAGTCGTGATGCCGCAGGACGAGACATTCAACAACCTGGCAACGTTCCTCAACGGTCTGGACGCGGAGGGAGAGCAGAAGTTCGAGCTCTCACACTCTCTCGTCATCATCTGTCCGGACTGTGGAAAGAACATCGCCTTTCGCGGGCGCTGCCCGAAGTGCGCTGGCAACAGCTGGATTCCGGCTGGACATGCCGGCGGCATCTTCGAGAGGATGAAGGCGCAGAGGCTCCGGCGGATGATCGCGCGCGACGACAGCGCTGCAGGGATGCAGTCGGAGTTCTCGGGAGACGAGAGCGAAGTGCCTGCCGCGTCAGACGAGATGGCGGGCGTGGAGCCGGATGCTGTGACTCAGGAGCCGATCGACGATCGGCGTCGCCGACGCCGCCGTTGAACGTTGGCCTGACGCTCACCTCATCAGTAACGGACCAGCCGTTCGAACGTCCTGATCAGCGTCCCTGCACCTCTCGGTCAGCCTTCGAGACCGTCCCGGAGGTACTCTTCTTCGACGAGACGATGGAAGAGCGCCTGCCATTCCTTGCTGTCGGGCGAGGGGGCGCCGCGCATCGCTACGATCCGCTTCCGCGCATTCTCCTGGCGTTCTTCCTCGCGCCGCAGTTCGTCGGAGAGCGCTTGAAGCACGGCCTGCTGCACCGGTTCAGGATCCTTCAGAAACACCACACTCCGCGAGCGTGACAGCACGTCGATCAGCTCACGTGAGAGCTCCTGGAGGCGTTCGCGCGACGGTCGGAACATGAGCGTTTCGGGCGGGCGTTTCTAGTGCACGGGCTCTTCGTCCGTGACCACTTCGTCGCCGCCATTCTCCTCCGGCTGTTCCTTCTCGAGAACCTTGACGGCTCCGACGACGCGGTCATCCTCGTCAATGTTGATGACGCGGACGCCTTGTGTGTTCCGTCCCATTGAGCGAATGTCGTCACACGCCACGCGGATCATCATTCCCTGTTCGGTGATCAGCAACAGTTGCTCGCCTGCGAAGACGTGGGCCGCACCGGCAACCTTGCCGCTCTTCTCGGTGATTCGAATGTTGGTCACACCCTGCGCTCCGCGGCTCGTGAGGCGGTAAGCGCGGATGGGGGTGCGTTTGCCGAAGCCGCGTTCGGTCACCGTGAGGATCTGACCGTAAAGCTGAGCCTCGGACGCCGGAGCCTCTTCGATCGCTTCCGCCGGCTCATCTTCGTCGATCGGTTCTGCCACTTCGAGTGGCTCGATCGTCTCGAGCTCGGCGTCCGCGTCGTCTCCCGCCAGAGCCTTTCGCTCGGCACGAGCGCGACCGTCAGGAGTCTCCGGCAGTACATCCATTTCGATGACGAAGTCACCCGGGCGAAGCGAAATCGCCTTGACACCCGCGGCGCCGCGTCCCATCGGACGGACATCGGTTTCGTGGAACCGGATCGCCATGCCGCTCTGGGTACCGACGAAGATCTCGTTGTCGCCGTTGGAGAGGCGTACCGCATAGAGATCGTCGCCTTCGAGAATGTCGATCGCGATGATTCCACTGGCGCGGACATTGGAGAAGGCCGTCAGCTCGGTCTTCTTGATCTTTCCGCCATGCGTCGCCATGACGACGTACTTGCCTTCGGTGAAGTCACGGGTCGTGAGCAGAGCGCGGACGTTCTCGTTCTGCTCGAGCGGGAGCAGATTCACGATCGCCTTGCCGCGGGCGTTCGAAGCAACCTCCGGAATCGCGTAAACCTTCAGCCAGTACATCCGGCCGCGATCCGTGAAGACGAGCACATACGCGTGCGTCGATGCGACGAAGAGATGCTCGACGATGTCCTCTTCCTTCGTCTGCATCCCGATGCGCCCTTTGCCGCCGCGACGCTGCGCGCGGTAGAGCGAGAGCGGCGAGCGCTTGACGTAGCCACCGCGGGAAACGGTGATGACCATGTCCTCGTCGGCGACGAGGTCTTCGATCGAGATCTCGTTGGTGTCAGGGATGATCTCGGTGCGCCGCGGATCGCCGTACTGATCCTTGATTCCGCGAAGCTCGCCCGCGATGATCTCGAGAACGAGCGTGTCCGAGGAGAGAATCTCGCGCAGTCTGGCGATGAGAGCCAGAATTTCCTGGTATTCGTTGATCAGCTTCTCGCGCTCGAGGCCTGTGAGCCTCTGGAGTCGCATGTCGAGGATCGCTTGCGCCTGGATTTCGCTGAACTGCCAGCGCGAGATCAGGCCTTCCTTCGCCTCCGGCGGCGTGCTGCTCGCGCGAATGAGCGCGATCAATTCGTCGAGCACGTCGAGCGCCTTGACGAGCCCCTCGAGCACGTGCGCCCGCTCTTCAGCCTTGCGAAGATCGAAACGGGTGCGGCGGACGACGATCTCTTTCCGGTGCGCGATGAAGTGCCGCAGGATGGTCCGGAGGTCCATGACTTCCGGCTTGTTGTTGACGATCGCCAGGAAGATGATTCCGAACGTCGTCTGCATCTGCGTATTGCGATACAGGTTGTTGAGGACGATCTCGGCGATCGCGTCGCGTTTCAACTCGACGACGACGCGGATGCCCTCGCGATCGGACTCATCTCGCAGGTCGGCGATCCCTTCGATTCTCTTGTCGCGCACGAGTTCCGCGATCTTCTCGAGGAGCCGCGCCTTGTTCGTCATGTAGGGAACCTGAGTGATGACGATGTGCTGCCGGTCGCCGCGAGCCATCGTTTCGATGATCGCGCGGGCGCGGACCTGAATGATCCCGCGGCCCGTCTGGTACGCCTGCCGAATTCCTTCGAGGCCGTGGATGTAGCCGGCGGTCGGAAAGTCAGGACCAGGAAGGACAGTCATCAGCTCTGCGACGTTCGCCTCGGGATTGTCGATGAGCATGAGACACGCATCGATGACTTCGCCGAGGTTGTGGGGCGGGATGTTCGTCGCCATACCGACCGCGATGCCCGACGAGCCGTTGACCAGCAGGTTCGGATATTTCGACGGAAGCACCGAAGGCTCGGAAAGCGAGCCGTCATAGTTAGGAACCCAATCGACCGTTTCCTTATCGATGTCGTCGCGCAGCAGTTCTTCGGCAAGACGCGTGAGCCGGACTTCGGTGTAACGCATCGCCGCCGGGTTGTCGCCATCGATCGAGCCGAAGTTTCCCTGCCCATCGACGAGCCGGTAGCGCATCGAGAAATCCTGCGCCATCCGGACGACCGTGTCGTAGATCGCGGAGTCGCCATGGGGATGGAACTTACCCATGACATCGCCGACGATGCGAGCCGATTTCTTGTAGGCCTTGCCGGCGGTGTTCCCTTGCTCGTACATCCCGTAGAGGATGCGGCGATGGACCGGCTTGAGACCGTCGCGGACGTCGGGAAGCGCGCGGCCGATGATGACCGACATCGCGTAGTCGAGATACGACTTCCGCATCTCGTCTTCGATGTTGACGGGGTAGCGCTGCTCGGGCGGATTCGTTTGATCGGTTTCAGACATTCAGACTTTGCCGGTTCCTTCAGGGTCGCGGGATGCGCGATCAGATATCGAGATTCTTGACGTCGAGTGCGTTTTCCTGGATGAAGAGGCGTCGCGGCTCGACCTGATCGCCCATCAGGATCGTGAAAATCTCGTCGGCGACGACGGCGTCGTGGACCGTGACCTGGAGCAGGCGACGCTTCTCGGGATTCATCGTGGTTTCCCAGAGCTGCTCGGGATTCATCTCGCCGAGGCCTTTGTAGCGCTGGATCGCGAGACCCTTCTCGGCAATCTTGTAGATCTGTTCGAGCAGGTCATCGATGTTCGTGTACGTCGAGGTCTCCTCCCCATGCTTGACCACGTAAGGGGGAAGCCCGAAGGCGGAGAGCTGGTCGTAGGCTTTGGCGACCTGGCGGAACTCGTACTGGCTGATCAATTCGTGATTGACCACGAATCGGCGGCCGCTCCCGTCTTCGCCGGCGCGGAACTCGAGAACGGACGTCTCCGTCACTTCGTCGTGCACGACTCGCACTTCGCGGAATCCGGCAGTAGCGAGCGCCTCGGCGACGGTCTGGAGTCTCGTCTCATCTGTGAACGCGGCGCGATCGGTGAAGTGCTCGCGAAGCAGGATGTCGAGCGCTGAGCGGGGGATGCCCCGCAGTGCGACCTTGCGCCCGTAGTTCCGCACCTCTTCCATGCGCTGGAGCATGTTGACGAGCGCCTCGCCGCGAACCGCGAGACCGCCTTCCGGCGTGATCTCGACCGACTCGGCGATCCGGTTCATCAGGAAGCGCGATTTTTCCGGCTCGTCCTTGAGGTAGGTTTCCTTCTTGTTCTGCGTGATCTTGAACAGCGGCGGCTGCGCGATGTAGAGATGCCCGCGGTCGATGACCTCGCGCATGTGCCGGTAGAAGAACGTGAGGATCAGCGTCCTGATGTGCGAGCCGTCGACGTCTGCGTCCGTCATGATGATGATCTTGTGGTAGCGCAGCTTCGCGACATCGAAGTCATCGGTCCCGATGCCGGTGCCGAGCGCCGTGATCATGAGACGGATCTCTTCGGATGAAAGCATCTTGTCGAGACGGGCTTTCTCGACGTTCAGGATCTTTCCCTTGAGGGGAAGGATCGCCTGGAACTTGCGGTCGCGTCCCTGCTTCGCGGAACCGCCTGCCGAGTCACCCTCGACGAAGTAGATCTCGCAGAGGCGCGGGTCGCGCTCGGAGCAGTCGGCGAGCTTGCCGGGAAGGGACGCGGAGTCGAGTGCTCCTTTGCGTCGCGTCAGTTCGCGCGCCTTACGCGCTGCCTCGCGACCTCTCGCGGCGTCGATGATCTTCTCGGTGATCCGTTTCGCCTCGCGCGGGTGCTCCTCGAAAAAGTCCGCGAGATGTTCGTTGACTACCTGTTCCACCCACGTCTTCACGTGAGAAGAAACCAGCTTGTCTTTCGTCTGTGACGAGAACTTCGGATCGCGGACCTTCACCGAGACGATGGCCGTCAGCCCTTCGCGAATGTCGTCGCCTTCGAGACTGATCTTCAGCTTTTCGAGAACGCCGGTATCGACGACGTATTTGTTGACGGTTCGGGTGAGCGCTCCCTTGAAGCCGACCAGATGCGTTCCGCCATCGGCGTTCTTGATCGTGTTCGTGAACGTGTAGATGTTCTCGGCGTAGCCGTCGTTCCACTGCAGCGAGATCTCGATCCGCTCGCCGTCCTTTTCGTCGAAGATGAAGATCGGCGCCTCGTGCAGCACGGTCTTGTTCTTGTTGAGGTCACGGACGAAGGCAACGATGCCCCCCTCGTAGCAGAACTCGTGATGCTTTTCGGTCCGCTCGTCCTGAATCGCGATGGCGACGCCCGAGTTCAGAAAGGCGAGCTCGCGCAGCCGCTGCGAGAGCGTGTCGAAGTTCATCTCGGTAACCGAGAAGATTTCGCTGTCGGCCTTGAACGTCACACGCGTTCCGCGGTGTGTCGTCTTCTCACCCTTCTCGATCGGACCGGTCGGCAGTCCACGTTCGTAGCGCTGCCGCCAGACGTCTCCGTCGCGATGGATCTCGAGCTCGAGCCATTCGGAAAGGAAGTTCACGACTGAAACGCCGACGCCGTGCAGGCCGCCGGAGACCTTGTAGGAGTTGTTGTCGAACTTTCCGCCCGCGTGCAGCTCGGTCATGATGACTTCAGCTGCAGACCGCCCCTCTTCCTTGTGGATGTCGACCGGTATGCCACGGCCGTTGTCCTCGACCGTCACCGAGTTGTCCGCGTGGATGGTGACCTGAACCTTGTTCGCGTAGCCGGCGAGCGCTTCGTCGACGGCGTTGTCAACGACCTCGTACACCATGTGGTGCAGTCCGCTGATGTCGTCGGTATCACCGATGTACATCCCGGGCCGTTTACGCACGGCCTCGAGTCCCCTGAGGACTTTGATGTCTTCGGCTGTGTAAGTCGGATCGTCCGGGTGGCCTATGCCGCCATCCAGTGCCGCGGAGTTCGGCTGTTCGTCGTTCTGTTCTTCCATTAAGGGTCGCTTTCCAGGGGGCCGCGCCGGCGGGGCTCGGGAGTCGGGTTCGTCGCGGTGGGCGGCGCCATCACGACGGCCGGAAAACGCGAGTTTCTGAACCCGAACTTGAAACAGCGAATTGTACTCGGAAAATTGCCTTTTCAGGGCGATTTCAGGTGAAATCCTGCGAGGAGGTAACTCTCCCGTTTTCAACGCTTAACCGCCGATGAGGACCGGTCTCCAGACGGGCCAGAATCGAGTCCTTCGCGGAGGTCGCAAACAGCTGGGTCTGCTCTGGCAGATTCAGCAGCAGTTTCTGCAGGATTTCGAGGTCCAGCTCAGCATCGATATCGTCCAGCAGCAACAGCGGTGACTCTCCGGTTCGCCGCCTCAGGAGCTCCACTTTGGCGAACTTCAGGAAGAGCACCGTCATCTTTTGTTCGCCGCCTGAAAGTACCTCGGCGGCCGGACGGCCGTCGATGAGCATCTCGACGAGATCCCTCTGCGGTCCGGCGAGCGACATCCTCGCTCTGATCTCCTGCTGGCGTCTTTTTGACAACTCGTCGGTGAGGCTCGGCTGATAGCTGATCTTCAGGTTCGAGACGTGATAGCCATGGCTGCGAACGATCTCCTCGTGCGCCTGGGCGAGATCGTCGGCGTAGGCGCTTCGCGCGCGATGAATGGCGCCGGCCGCATCGATCAATTCGTCATCCCAGGCGTCGAGCGTCGCGGCGGACTGGCGATGATGCGCTATGTCGGACAGCAGGGCGTTCCGCTGCCTGAGCACCCGCATGTACCTGGAGAGCTGCCCCACGTAGCCACGCTGAACGCTGGCGATCCCGCGATCGAGGAATCGGCGGCGCTCCTCCGGAGTACCGCGGATCGCGTCGAGCCGGGCCGCGGAGTAGGCCACCACACTGGAGGCCTCGAGATACGGCGACAACGCGACTTTCTCGCCGTTGATCATCAGTACACGCCGCCGCCCCTCCCCTCCCTCGAGACCGGCCGATAGCGTTCGCTGCAGCCCTTCCCTTTCGAGGATCCCGCTCACGAACAGGTTCGGCGAATCGAACCGAAAGAGACTTCCGACCCTGGTGGTCCGGAAGGAGCGTGTAGTGCCGAGAAGGTAGATGGCTTCGAGCAGGTTGGTCTTGCCCTGACCGTTCCGGCCAACGATGAGATTGGCCAGAGGATGAAAGGAGATCTCTCCCGGCGACAGATTCCGAAAATTCTCACTGGTGAGAGAAAGGAGTTTCATGTCGCGCGCGGATCTCTCTCATCGTGGCCAAACGGGACGTTTCCCCCGTCCAACCTGGCGACGCCATCTGCGACGCACAGGAAGAGCTTCCGGCCGGCTCGAACCTTTCCGCCGCTACGCGAGGCGCATCGGCATGACGACGTAGAGATAGTCGTACGGAAGATCCTCCGCGGCCGACGCCGGACGCCCGATGCACTGGCTGTTCTCGTCTTTCAGGTCGAGAGAGACGCTCTGCGTATCCGCAGCGCTGAGAAAGTCCATCACGTACGCGGCATTCAGGCCGACGAAGAACGGCTGGCCGGCGTAGTCGATCGGAACCGTCTCGCGTGCATCACCGAGCTCGGGATTCGTCGAGGAGACGGTCAGCTTGCCCGGAGCGAAATCGAAGCGGACGGCACGCGTACGCTCGTTGGCCACGAGCGAAATGCGTCGAATGGTCGAGAGCAGGCGCTCGCGGTCGACCATCACGCGACGGTCATTGTCACGTGAGATGACTTCCATGTAGTTGGGGAAGTTGACGTCGATCATTCGCGCCAGGAGCCGGCGATCACCTGCTTCGAAGAAGAGCTGATTCTCCGAAATGCCGAACAGGACGGAGTCGTCATCGGCAGATCCCTCGAGCCGCAGGATCTCGTCCAGCGCTTTTCGAGGGATGAGGATCGTCAGGTCCGCTCCCTTTTTTCCCTTTCCATCGATCGCCGAGGCGAAATTGATCAGTGCCATCCGATGACCATCGGTTGCGACCATCTCCATCTTGTTGGGCTGCACTTTCAGCAGCGCCCCGTTGAGCTGGAACCTGGTTTCTTCGTGGGTGATCGCAAACTTCACCTTGCCGACCATCGTCTTCAATTCGCCCAGAGGCAGCTTGTAGGCTTCGCCGACATCAACGGTAGGCAGCGTCGGATAGTCTTCGGCAGGAAGTCCGAGGAGCCTGAACTTCGCGGTTCCCGACTCGATGAGCATCGAGTTGTTTTCCTGCATGGTCATGTGGATGTCATCGTCCGGAAGAGAACGAACGACGTCGAAGAGTCTCTTGGCCTCGATCGTCACTCCGCCCGGCGTCGTGACCTGAGCCGCGCAGGAACTGAGAATCGTGACGTCGAGATCGGTGGCTGCAATCTGAAGCCTGCCGTCAGCTGCTTTGAGGAGCACGTTCGACAGAATCGGGATCGTCGATCGCTTTTCGACGACTCCCTGGCAAAGCTGCAACTCTTTCTGAAGGTCAGCTTTTCCGACGGTCAGCTCCATTTAGTCTCTTCCTTCATACTGTTTCTTATTTTCTTGTAGAGGTAGTAGCAGGCGCTGTGGATATTGCGCCATCTTCGCGCAAAGTGTTCGAAAGTATAGCAGTCTTCGTCATTTCAGCCTGTGAGTCTTCCCGCCTAAAACCGGAGGAGAATCTGGCCGTTTTCCGCAGTCGGGCAGAGGTCTCGGCTTCTGGTGAAATCGCTCCACACCTTTTCCTTTGTCCTTTCCTCAAGCAACACACAACCATGAGGAGAGGGTGTTCCGCACAAGTATCTGTGCTGTCTACCGGAACTGTTTCGCGAGCGTTTCGACCGTCCGGGCGAACTGCTGGTCCGACTCCATCATCTTCTTGATCTGATTGACCGAGTACATGACTGTCGAGTGGTGCTTGTCCGCAAACAGCTTCCCGATCTCCGGATAGGAGAGATCCGTGAGGTCTTTGCAGAGATACATCGCTACCTGCCGCGGGAAGGCGATCGTCTTGGCGTTGCTCTTCTGCTTGAGGTCGGACATCTTCAGCCCGTAGTGAGCCGCGACGACGCGCAGAATCTCGGAGGCTGTGATCGGCTTGTCCTCTTTCGAGAGGACATCCTTGAGTGCTTCTTTGGTCAGTTCAATCGTGACCGGTTTGCCGACCATCGATGCGAATACCGCGATCTTGTTGAGATGCCCCTCGAGCTCCCGGACGTTCGAACGTACCCGTTCGGCGATGAAAAGTGCCACCGTCTCGGGCAGATCCATCTTCTTGTCCTCCGCTTTCTTGCGGAGGATCGCCACCTTCGTTTCGAGGTCGGGCGGCTGGATGTCGGCGGTGAGCCCCCATTCGAAGCGCGACCGGAGTCGCTCCTCGAGGGTCGGGATCTCCTTGGGAGGGCGGTCGGAGGTGAAGACGATCTGCTTCTGCGATTCGTAGAGAGCGTTGAAGGTGTGGAAGAACTCCTCCTGTGTCCGCTCTTTTCCGGCGATGAATTGAATGTCGTCGAGCAGGAGAGCGTCGACCGAACGGTAGCGGTCGCGGAAAGACTGCATCCGGTCGTAGCGGATCGACGAGATCAGTTCGGTGACGAACGAGTCGGCCGGCATGTAGGCGACCTTGACTCGAGGCCGTGAATCGCGGATCTGCTGTCCGATCGCCTGGATCAGGTGAGTCTTACCGAGTCCGGCCCCACCGTAGATGAAGAGAGGGTTGAACGACCCGCTCGGGTTCTCCGCGATCGACTTACTGGCGGCATAGGCGAGCTGGTTCGAGTTACCGACCACGAAGGTGTCGAACGTGTAGCGAGGATTGAAGACCGCCGTAGGGAGCTCGTCTTTTGGGGGCGGCAGCGGCTGCTGCAGGGGAAGGTCGTCGACCGTTCTCGACTCTACGATGAAGTGAACCTGAACCGGTTCCAGGGTCATCTCGTTCAGAAACGTACGGATCTGAGCTCCGAACCGCTCGCGTATCTCCTCGACATAACGCTGCGAGGGGACGGAAATGTCGATTGTGTCGCCCTTCTGGCCCAGAAACCGAGTAGGAGCCAGCCAGGTGTCGTACTCCGACTGGTCAACGACTTGCTCGATTCGAGAGAGGACTTGGCTCCAGGTGCTCATGAGACAACGGCCGCTATCTCCTTGAGAATCCACAACTTTTCCACAGTTGTGGAAATTCTGGACCTCTGGATAGGGGAACGGAGTCTAGCACAGGGGTGGGGGGTGGGGAAGGGGTCAGACCGGGCTGGAATAGGGTCCGACAGAGGGGCGTTTGCGGGCAGGGTCGGCCGTCCGCGGCGTCTGGTCGTTGACCGTCCTTTTTTCGCCGACTATACTCACCGCTTTCTTTTTCAGAGGGTTAGCAAATGGCAATGAAGCGTACTTTTCAGCCGAACAACCGACGCCGCAAGCGGACGCACGGTTTTCTCGTCCGGATGCGGACGAAAGACGGTCAGGCCGTGCTGTCGCGCCGCCGGCGCAAGGGCCGCAAGCGTCTCGCTGTCTAGCGGGCGCTCGCGGAACCACGGTGGAACGCCTGCGGCCCGAGGCGCTGCCGAAACAGAGAAGACTGGCGAAACGTCGCGAGTTTCTGCGAGTCTATGAAACGGGCCGGAAGCTCTTCTCCCGCTACGCAGTTCTCTTCTTCTCCGAGAACGGACTCGACCATTCACGGATCGGAGTCACGGCCACGAAGAAGAGCGGCAAAGCGATCGTTCGTAACCGTTTGAAGCGCTGGACACGAGAGGTCTATCGCCGGCAGCGCGAGCCGCTGGGCCTCGACGCGCGCGCTCTCGACTTCGTCGTGAATGTCAAACCAGCAGCAGCAGAAACGTCCTTCGACGAGTTCAGCCGCGATCTTGCGCGCGTGCTGGAACGTGCTGTGAGCCAGACGCGCCGTCAGTCATGTTGACCCTGAGCACAGCCGGGCGCGGCACGGCACTCGTGCTCCTCCGCTTCTACAAACGGTTCATCTCGCCGTTCCTCCCGCCGATGTGCCGTTTCGAGCCAACCTGTTCTATGTATACGATGAACGCCGTCGAGAAGTACGGCGTCCTCCGCGGGGTATGGCTCGGAGTCCGCCGCCTCGCCCGGTGTCACCCATTTAATCCTGGAGGTTGGGACCCCGTCCCCTGAAATGGAAAAGCGAATCTTCATCGCCATCTTGATTTCGATCGGCTTTCTGTGGCTCTGGGCGGCGATCGCTCCGAAACTGTTTCCCGAGCTCGCCAGGCAGCCAGAGCCGGCGCCGATCTCCAGGGAGGCACAGACGACCGCTACGCAGGCAGCCCCCGAGGGCTCGCCGGCGGTTGGCAGCCCAGAGCAACCGGTCGACTCGAGCATCGAGGCGGCGGTTCCAGCCACCCCCGTAGCTGCCGAGAGCCTCGACACGGTTCAGGTCCAGCGACCCGACTACGCTGCGGTTCTCTCCAATCGCGGAGCTCAACTCGTTTCGTTCCGTCTCAAGGAGTACCAACAGAAAGGGAGCCAGAGGCTCGTCGATCTCGTGAAGGCGCGCAGCGCCGATCGGACCGACTATCCGTTCGCTCTCGAGATGCAGGATGGCGCTCTGGCGCGCCGGCTCAACAGCGCGCTCTACGCGGTCACGCATAACAGCGACAGAGGCGTCGACACGGTCGAGTTCCGCTATTCGGACGGCCGGGTCAGCGTGACCAAGACCTTCCGCTTCGGACCACAGCCGTTCCTGTTCGACTTCGCAGTTCGCATGGATCCTCCAATGCCGTACCGCGTGATGATCGGTCCCGGAATCCGCACTCTTGGAGCGGAGGAGCAGGACACGCAGATGATCATCACCGGCAATGGGATCCTCCAGCGCGATGGTGATCTCAAGGTCGTCGGGCGCGACAAGGCGAACCCGCTGCAGACCTACCCCGGTGTCGAGTACATCGGAGTCGAGGACAACTACTTCCTCACAATGCTCCGACCGAGCCGAGGTGGCGAGGGGTTGCTGCGGAAGGTGGCGTTCTTCAACGAGCGTAAGGAACGGCGTGATGACCTCTATGCCGGCGTAAACGCAAACTCGAGCGGCGTGGTCGAGGGAGATGCGTTCTTCGGTCCGAAGAAAACGACGCTTCTCGACGAATATGGTCTTGGAGAGGCACTGCAGTTCGGCTGGTTCGGACTGATCGCCCGCTTCCTCCTGTCGTCTCTCGTCTGGATCAATCAGTTCACACAGAACTATGGCTTCGCCATCGTCGTGCTGACCTTTCTCATCAAGATGGTGCTCTACCCGCTCCAGCACAAGAGCATCGTCTCGATGAAGAAGATGCAGAAGGTGCAGCCCAAGGTCGAAGCGATCAAGGCGAGGTACAAGAAGACCAAGACCGACCCCGAGCAGCGTCAGAAGATGAACGTCGAGATGATGACGCTCTACAAGAACGAAGGCATCAACCCGATGGCCGGGTGTCTGCCTCTCATCCTGCAGCTGCCGATTCTCTGGGGTTTCTACAATCTGCTGTCGCGAGCAATCGAGCTGCGCGGCGCGCCGTTCATGCTCTGGATCCAGGATCTCTCGGAGAAGGACCCGTACTACATCACTCCGATCCTGATGACGGCGACGATGTTCATTCAGACCTACATCACGCCGATGACCGGCGATCCGATGCAGCGAAAGATCTTCCTGGCGATGCCGCTCGTGTTCGGGTTCCTCTTCAAAGACTTCCCGAGTGGGCTCGTTCTGTACTGGCTGGTGCAGAATGTTCTGACCATCGCGCAGCAGATGATCATGAACAAGTGGTGGAAAGAGCATCCGAAGGAACTTCAGAATGCCTGACGGTGGTGATCGATGACCCAGCGATTCGAAGGGCGCAATCTCGAAGATGCGCTACAAGAGGCGACGCAGACTCTCGGCGTCGAGCGGTGGCAGCTGACCTATCACGTCCTGCTCGAAAAACGCGGCTTCCTCGGCGGTATGAAGCGCGTCGTGATCGAAGCGGACGTGAACCCCGACGCGACCGATCCGGCGCCAGCTGCAACGAAGTCCGTTGCCGAGCCGGCACGACAGGTCGCAGCTCCAGCTGCTCCCCGCGACAGGGGGCCGCGACCCCGCCGCAATGAGGGCGGCCGTGGAGGGCAGGGCTCCCGTTCGCGCGGCAGCGAAGATCGTTCGCGAGGGCGTGGCCGAGGCAGAGGGCGAGGGGGAGAGCTGGAATTCCGCTCGGGCGATTTCGAGACGTTTGTCGGCGACGTTCCCCCGCAGGGAGAGGAAACAGAGGCGGCTGCAGCCGTTCGTGAGTGGTGTGAGCAGGTCGTGCGGCTCGCAAGACTCGATCTGATCGTCCGAACCGAGGAGACCGAAGAGCAGATTGCTGTCCGGCTGTATGGGGGCGACTCACGCCAGCTCCTTGACCGCCATGGCGAACTGCTCGACGCCATTCAGGTCCTCGCGAACAAGGCGCTCGTTGGACGTCGCGCCGACAAGGACATCGAGCTCGATTGCGAACAGTTCAAGGAGAGGCGTAGCGAGGAACTTGCACAGGTCGCTCGTGACGCTGCGGAAGAGGTTCGTGCGGGGAGCCGGGAGATGCTTCTTCGTGCGATGTCGCCGATCGAACGACGGATCGTTCATCTTGCGTTGCAGGATGATGCGGATGTCACGACTGAATCGCGGGGCGACGGTTTCTTCAAGCGCGTCGCGGTCGTGCGGCGACAGAGCCCAGGCTCGGAAGCGGGCGGTCCGCAGGGCTCGTGACATCGCGGGCCGACACGATCGTAGCTCCGGCCACTCCCGTAGGCCGGAGCGCACTTGCGATCGTGAGGATCGATGGCCCCTCCAGCGCGGCACTCCTGCGGACTGTGAGCCGGAGGGACGTCGATCCGGACATACGGCGCGCGACCTTCACACGCCTTTGGGATTTCGAGGGCGCCCTGCTCGATGAGTGCATCGCCGTGCGGTATGAAGCGCCGCACTCGTTCACCGGCAACGACCTGGTAGAGCTCACGCTTCATGGCAATCCTCTGCTGGTCGAGAGAGTGCTCGATGTCCTGGTGCGGCACGGAGCACGACTCGCCGAGCCTGGAGAGTTCAGTGAGCGGGCCGTCCTGAACGGGAAGCTGGACCTCGTTCAGGCGGAGGCGATCGCGGAACTGATCAACGCGCGGACTGCATTGCAGGCAAAGGTCTCTCTGTCGAATCTCGAGGGAACGCTGAGCAGGAGCGCAGAGGCGGTTCGTTCGGTCTTGCTCGATGTGATCTCGCGGCTCGAGGCGGCCCTCGACTTTTCGGAGGAAGGCTACGAGTTCATCAAACGGGACGAGGCGGGAACGCTGCTTGGAGGGGCGTTGTCGCGGCTCGAGGAGATGGCGCAGACCTACGAGCGGGGGAGGGCGACGAGCCGCGGTCTCGACGCAGTGATTCTCGGACGGCCTAACGCGGGGAAGTCGACCTTGCTCAACCGGCTGGTCGGCACTGACCGCGCTATCGTCACCGAACTTCCGGGAACCACGAGAGACATCGTGCGCGAGACGATCGAGATCGGTGGGTTGCCGGTGACGCTGGCCGATACGGCCGGACTGCGTGAGGGGGGCGATGCGGTCGAGGAGATCGGGATCGCGCGCGCGCGCGAGGCGGCGCTCCAGGCAGACCTGGTGATCTACCTGATCGACGCGAGCGAGGGG
>DASVLC010000064.1:0-23695 GCA_036385045.1 Thermoanaerobaculia bacterium
ACCCCGTCGAATGCCACCCCCCAATGAGAGCTCCCGAAAAACGACCGGCCGCGAGTACTACGAAGCGCTTCTGATCGCGCTCATCTTCGTCAATTTCGCTCGCATCTTCGTTTTTCAGGCCTTCAAGATCCCGACCGGATCGATGGAAGACAACCTGAAGGTCGGCGATCACGTGATCGTCAACAAGTTCATCTACGGTCCGCAGGGCGAGGGGGCGCTATCCCGCCTGATTCCAATCCGTGATGTCGCCAGGGGTGACATCGTCGTTTTCCGCTACCCCCTCCAGCCGGAGACCGATTTCGTCAAGCGGGTGGTCGGTCTGCCGGGAGAGACGATCGAGATCCGCGACAAGCAGGTCTACCTCGATGGCACGCGACTGGACGAGCCATACATCATCCTGGATGACCCCGAGATCTTCCCCGACGAGCCGACCCTGCCCGAGCCTTTTCGTTCTCGCGACCAGTTCGGGCCGTACAGAGTCCCTCAGGGCGAGTACTTCACGATGGGCGACAATCGGGACCGCTCGAGCGATTCGCGCTACTGGGGTACGGTGCCACGTTCGATGATCAAGGGCCGGGCTTTCATGGTCTACTGGTCATTCGAAGGCACCCCGCCGCCGCCCGGGAGCTCCCACCGGGAAAGATTGCGTGAGGCAGGCAATGTGCTGCTCCACTTCTTCCAGCGGACACGGTGGCATCGCACCTTCTTCATCGTCGACAGCAAATACCACTACACGCCCGGCGTCAGTTCCCATGGCAATGAGTGATCACGAACGCGGAAGCACCGTGGAGCAGGTACCCGACCAGCAGGACCTCGAACGCCGCGATGGCGTCGTGATCGACCGCGAGGGCCATCCGATCTCCCGCCGCAGCATTCCCGAGAACGTCCTCAAGGTTCTCTACCGGCTGCATCGCAGCGGCTACAGAGCCTATCTTTGTGGCGGGAGCGTTCGCGACCTTCTGATGGGCCGGACACCGAAAGACTTCGACGTCGTGACCGACGCACACCCGTCCGACGTCCGACGACTCTTCCGCAACAGCCGCATCATTGGCCGCCGCTTCCGTCTCGTTCATGTGATCTTTCAGGATCAGGTGGTCGAGGTGGCGACGTTCCGGCGGGAGCCGGACCGCACGGTACACGTCGACGAGGAGCTCCCGGAAGACTTCCTGATCACGGATGACAACACGTTCGGCTCGCCGCTGCAGGATGCGCGACGGCGCGACTTCACGATCAACGCCCTCTTCTACAATATCGCCGACTTCTCGGTGATCGATTATGTGGGTGGTATCGAAGACATCGGCGAGGGGCGCGTCAGAGTGATCGGCGATCCCGACCTCCGATTCCGCGAGGATCCGGTGCGCATGATGCGTGCGATCGAGTTCGCGTCGCGGCTGGGCTTCGAGATCGAGGCGGCGACGTATCAGGGGATCCTCCGTCACCGGCACGACATCCTGAAGGCGTCGCCTCCTCGCGTTTCCGAGGAGATTCTCGAACTGTTGAGGAGAGGCTGGTCGCGCGGAGCGATCCGTCTGCTGGTCGACACGGCGCTGCTGGAGCCGCTGCTGCCCGAGATCCACGGAGCGATCCGCGCCGATCGTGCGCCCTACTTCTGGAAAATGCTGGAGGTTCTCGACCGCACTGTGCAGGCGGGGCGGAGAATCTCGGACGCCGTCCTGCTCTCGGTTCTGATGCTGCCGTGGGTGATCTCCGAGATCGAGCAGGAGGAAGCGCGGCGCGAGGCGAGAATGCGGATCGGAGAGGTCATTATCTTCATCCGGGAGCTGACTCAGCCGCTCTGCGTGAGGATGGCCCTCCCTTCGGGAACGCGTCACCAGATCGAGCAGGCGCTGGAGACGTTGTGGCGTCTGCTCGAACCTCCTTCGGATCGCCGTGCGCAGTTCCGCGCCGTCTATCGCGAGCCATTCAACGACGCTCTCGCATTACTCGAGCTCTACGCGCTCTCGTCGGGGCGCTATCTTGACGTTTTCCGGCAGTGGCAGGCATTTGCCACACGGGCCCGCCGTGCGCAGGAAGAGAGTGGGGAAGTCGTAAAGAGGAAACGGCGCAGGAAGAGGTAATCTCGACTCGAGCCGAGCATGGAGACCGCGTCGGTCTCACGAAGTCGTTGATCGCGTCCGGTTCCATGCTCGGGCGTCAATCGTGTTCTCTCTGGTTTCGATGGACGTAATCTACCTGGATCACCACGCCACCACCCCCTGCGATCCTCGCGTGGTCGATGCGATGCTCCCGTTCTTCAGCGAGCACTTCGGAAATGCCGCATCGATTACCCATCACCACGGCCGGAAGGCTTCGATGGCGGTCGAGGACGCGCGGATCTCCATTGCCCGCTTCTTCGGATTTCTCCCTCCTGAAGTCATTTTCACGGCGGGAGCGACGGAGTCGAACAACCTCGCCTTGAATCTCCTGAAGAGTGGCGAGCACCTGATCACGAGCGCGACCGAGCACAAGTCGATCCTGATGCCGGCTGAGCGCCTCGAGAGCAGGGGAGTGAAGGTGACGGTGCTGCGTCCAGATGCCGAGGGGGTGATCTCGGCCGAACGGTTGGGCGAGGCTCTGCAGCCGGAGACGCGTCTGGTGTCAATCGAGGCGGCTAATGGTGAGATCGGAACGATTCAGCCGATCGTGGAGCTCGGCGCGCTCTGCCGCGAGCGAGGTGTGCTGTTTCACAGCGACATCACGCAGGCGGCTGGCAAGATTCGTCTCGATCTTCAGCAGGTCGATCTCGCATCGTTCTCCGGGCACAAGATGTATGGTCCCAAGGGAATCGGAGGGTTGCTCGTGCGCCGCGGGATCCGCCTGGAGCCGCTCGTTACCGGAGGGGGGCAGGAGCGAGGCATTCGCGCAGGCACACTCAACGTGCCAGCGATCATCGGCATGGCAGCGGCTCTGAAGCTTCGCGATGCCGAGATGGACGGGGAAGGGCCGCGCCTCACCGCGCTGAGGGAGCAGCTTCGTTCCGCAATCGTCTCTGAGATCGAAAGCTCTTCGATCAACGGTCCGCGGGAGTTAAGATTGCCGGGGAATCTGAACGTGACCTTCGACCGGATTGAAGCTGATTCTCTCATTCTTGCGATGAAGCGGTTCTCCCTCTCGTCCGGTTCCGCCTGCAGCAGCGGAGAGCGTGGCCCGTCCCGCGTGCTCAAAGCCACGGGGCTGAGTGATGCGGCCGCCATGGGGTCGATCCGCATAGGACTCGGCAAGTCGAACACTTCTGATGAGATGACACTACTGGTCGAAGACCTGGCCCGGACAGTTCGCAGACTTCGGGAGATCTCCCCACGATGAGCGCCAGGGAAAGCGGCCGGATCCTGCTGGTCGATCACTCCAGAGGTGCCCTGCTGTTCCAGGAGACGATTCTCCGTCGTCGCGACACGACGATCACGACGGCTCTGGCCGGTTCTGAAGGAATCGCGCGAGCGCGGCTCGAAAACCCTACCCTCGTCATCTTCGGTTATGACCTCTTCGACATGAACGCGCCGGAGTTCTGCCGGGAGATCCGCAACGAGGAACGCACGCGCGGCACCTCGCTGCTGCTGGTCTGCGATCGCGAACAACCGCTGCATGCGGAACTCTGTCTTTCGGCCGGTTGCAATGACGTCATTTACCGGCCCTTGAACAAGCCGGAGCTCGACGAGAAGGTGGAGCGCCTGACGCAGATTCCGGTCAGGCGTCAGCTTCGGACGATCACGAAGATCGAGGTGTCGCTCGAGAAGGACGGGCGGTTCGTGCTGGGACGCAGCGTCAACATCTCATCGACCGGGATGCTGATCGAAGTCGACAGGATGCTGCCTCAGGACGGGCCGGTCCGCATTCATTTCTACCTCCCCGGCGATCCCCGCCCGCTGCAGGTAGTGGCGCGGATCCTGCGCGCGGAGTTTGCTGGCACAATGTCCAAGTACGGATTGCAATTCATCGACCCTGGTGAGGAGGATCGCGAACGGATCTCGCGTTTCGTTCATCGCCTCCGGTCCCGCGAGCTGATCTGATGGTCCTGATCGAAGACGCAGTGCGCGCAGTGAACGACGATGACTATCTCCGCGCCATGACGATGTTTCTCGACATCTACGGTGACGAAAACTCGCCGGAGCTCAAAGGCCGGAAGGCCGTCAGCGGTCTTTCGTACTTCGGACTGACGATTGCGTTGATCCGTAAGCAGTACAAGCCGGCGATCGAGCTCTGCCGTCGGGCGATCGAGCTCGAGTTCTACAACGGCGATCACTACGCGAATCTCGGTCGCGTCTACCTCGCGGCCGGTAACCGTCGCAAGGCGGTCGAAACCGTCGAACAGGGTCTCAAGAACATCCCGGAACATGGCTACCTGCTCGATGTCCGGCGCCAGCTTGGTGTCCGTGCGCGCCCGCCCGTTCCCTTTCTCGACCGCACCAATCCGATCAATGTCTCCCTCGGGCAGGCGCGCCACGCGAAGAAGGTCACGGAAGTGGAGAAGAAGAGCCCGAAGCGGTAACTGCCGCACAGCAGTGCGACTCGTTTCAGGTTCTCCGTTCAGCTGGCTTTTCCCGTCGCCCGCGATGCAGTAGGCTGCGTCCGCAATCGCGATAAGGAGATGTGATGAAAAGAAAAGGGTCAGCAGTCTGGAACGGAACACTCAAAGAGGGGAAGGGCCGCGTCTCGACCGACAGTGGGGTCCTGAAAGACAACCAGTACTCATTCGGAACCAGGTTCGAGGACGGCATCGGGACGAATCCCGAAGAACTGATCGCCGCGGCCCACGCCGGCTGTTTCTCGATGGCTTTGTCGGGGCAGCTGGGCAATGCAGGGATGACGGCGGAGAGCATCGAGACGACAGCCACCGTTACGCTGGAGAAGACCGACGCCGGCTTTACCGTGACGAAAGTTCATCTCGACGTGAATGCGAAGATTCCGGGCGCCGAGCAGCAGGCGTTCGAGACGGCAGCGAACGGTGCGAAGAACGGTTGTCCGATCTCGCGGCTGCTCAACGCCGAGATCACGATGAATGCGACGCTGAGCTCGTGAGCCGGGCGGCACCGCGAGTGCCTCGCCCGCCGTGTTTGGAGTTGCCAGGCGAGTGATTGTGGAAGTTCACGGTTGCGTTCGCGGCGTTCTGCGCAGGAAACCGGACAACCCGTTCTTCACGCGACGCCCTGGCCGAACATGGGATCTGTCGCCCCTCTCCCCGCGATCTTAGCGGGGAGAGGGTGGCCCTGAGCGAAGCCGAAGGGCCGGGTGAGGGGCTGTGCAAGCCGGCCAAAGACGAGCAAGTTGCGAGTGCAGGGCGGTTGTTCGCCCCCCTCATCCGCCTTCGGCACCTTCTCCCCCGCAAGAAGCGCGGGGGGAGAAGGGCAACGGTGGCATGGGAGAGGAGCGACGGACACTAAACCGTGGGATGCTCGCGGTGCGTTCCGCTCGTTCAGCGTCGATACCACGCGGCGAGGCGATCAGGCGAAACGCCCAGGTGCCATGCACCGATGACGATCCAGTTGAGAATCGACGTACGAATGACGCCGCGGGCAAGGAAGCGCCGTCCGGACGTAGTGACCTCGAGTGGAAGGAGTGCGGGGCTGGTCGCACGCTTCATCCGGAGTGCGAACTCATAGTCCTCCATGATCGGCACGTCAGGATAGCCGCCTGAGGCCACGAAGGCGTCACGTCTGGCGAACTGCGCCTGATCGCCCCACGGCGCTCGTGTGAGCCGGGTTCGCATGTTGATCATGAAGGCTACATAACGGAGTCGCCAGCCCCCCTCGAAAAAGCGGACACGGAATCCACCGAACGAGGCGTTTGAAGCAAGGGCCGATTCGACAGCAGCGATTGCGCCTGCTGGAAGCAGCGTGTCCGCATGCAGAAAGATCAGAAACTCATGAGCGGCAGCAGCGGCGCCACGATTGAGCTGCTGCCCGCGACCTCGTGCTGCAGGAACGAGACGCGCTCCCGTGGTTTCCGCGAGAACCAGCGTCCGGTCGCCGCTGCCGCCGTCGGCGACGATCACCTCGGATGCGCCCGCTGCGAAAGCCGACTCAATCGTCCGCACGATCCACTCTTCTTCGTTGAGCGTCGGAATCACGACACTGACAGGCACGCCGGTGATGCTACAGCTTCTGCCCGCATCCCGTGAGGCGTACTCTTGGAGCCGGATGAAGGCCTACATTCTCGTTGGAGGACGCTCGTCCCGGATGGGGATGTCGAAGACAGAGCTCTTCCTGGATCGAATCGTTTGTGCCGCGAGGCCGCTGTTCGAGGACGTAGTAGCCGTCGGCAGAAGTGGCGGTGACGCGCTGTCGATCACGACCATCCACGAGGATCTGCATGATGAAGAGGGGCCGATTTTCGGACTCGAGCGTGCTCTTCGTGACGCGACGGCTCCCTGCGTGGTCATCGCTGTCGACTATCCACTGGTCACTGCTCCCTTGCTCTCGTATCTCGCCACGAGGACCGAGGCGACTTCGGCTGACGTGGTCGTGCCCTTCTGGCACGGACGACCGCAGCCACTCTGTGCCGGCTATCGTCCGGGCGTGCTGAGTCTCATTCAGACTCGGATTCGCGAAGGGCGATACTCGCTCAAAGGGTTGCTCGCGGCAACGACGCCGGAGATGATTACCGAGACCGAGCTGCGCGGGCGATTCCCGGGCGAGCCACTCATGAACGTGAACACTCCCGAGGAGTGGCAGAAGGCAAAGGAGCTTTATGGCTGACAGAGACTTCTCCCATCTCGATGAGACGGGTGGTATATCGATGGTCCATGTGGGAGAGAAGAAGACTACGCGCCGCGAAGCGGTTGCCTGCGCGACGGTGCGTATGAGTGAGGCCACTCTTTCGGCGCTCGCCGCGCGCGCCCTGCCGAAGGGAGACGTCCTCACCACCGCCAAGATCGCAGGAGTGCTTGCGGCGAAACAGACTCCTGCGCTGATCCCTCTGGCCCATCCAATTGCCCTCGAATCCGTCGACATCACCTTCGACATCGACCCCTCCTCGGGCACGATCGAGGTTCGGTCCATCGTCCGTTGCGAGGGGAAGACGGGAGTCGAGATGGAAGCGATGACCGCCTGCGCGATCGCTGCGCTGACGATCTATGACATGTGCAAGAGCGCCGAAAAGGGGATCTCCATCGAAGGGCTCCAGCTGATGAGGAAAACCGGAGGGAAGTCGGGCACATGGGAGCGATGAGGATGAACATCGGAGGATTGCGGACTTGAGCAACAGCGCCGAACAGCTGATCTACCAGGCCTCGCTGCTCATCGACGAGGGAGAGCTCGAGAAGGCATGCGAGGCGCTCGAGGAAGCGATCCAGCTTTCTGAGATTACGCCCGACCGAAAGCTGGAGCTCGTTCGCGCACGAACGTTACTGGGCGAACTGCTCCTGCACATCGGTGAGAACGAGAAGGCGCTGGACCTGTTCGAAGCCGTCCTGGCCGGCAGCGAGGGCCTCGACCCGGCTGATATCGAGCTCGAAGTGAGAGTTGCTCGAGAGCAGCTGGCGAAGGCCGCAGGGCTCGAGTAGTGCTTCGAAGCTGCCTCGCAGTCAGCGGCGGTTGGACGGTGCCAAAAACGCGGCACGGCGCAACAAAAGTAGCCTGTCATCCCGAGCGGGTGGCGAGGGATCCCGGAGTCGACGACCCAGCAGGTACGGGCGCCGGTCGTGTTCCGGGTCAGTGGCGATGCGCCGGGAGGGGTCGTCGGCAAGGGATCCCTCTCCGTCCTTCGCCCCTCACACCCGCCCGCCACCCCGGGGCTCCGGCGGCTCGGGATGACAGGCTGGATGACAGGCGGATGACAACGCTTGTCATTTCCCTCAGTCGCCGCGCCCACGCCGGCCGTGGCTCACGAGAAGGTCGACGACGCATTGATGCGCGTCTCGCGTGGCGTGCGACAACTTCCTACTGCTGCGGCGGTTGCGCCGGCTCCTGCCCCTGCGTCCACGGTGTGGCAGTGGACGTGGCGGCGGGTGGGCGCGCAGCCCGTCTGTCTGCACCGACGAGCTGCGTACGGATCGATCCGAGAATCCGAGCATCGGTCGCCGCGGCGAGATTGATGAGCGCCTGCCGGTCGCGATAGCCGTTGAACGCGATCACGAAGCGGTCCAGACGGAAGGCCACCGCACGTCCCATGTAGCGGTCCTCGGCGGTGAAATTGTCTTCGCCGAGGTTTCGGATCGGATCGAGCAGTTTGCCGTTGCGGACGTAAATCTCGCGATACCCGTCGAGGATCCTGGTTGCGGCGGCTTTGTTGGCGGCGGGGATGATCAGTCCCTCGATGATCTCGCCGCCCACATCGAAGTGCGCTTGAAATGAGTTTCCCAGAAGCGGCTGTCCGAGTCCCCGCTCGGCGGAGTAGCGTTCACTGTTCGCCACGCGCGTGTCGGTCGGAAAGAACGAAAAGACGGCGGGTTTGGCGGGTGCAGGCGGCATTCGCTCAGCTACGGCTGAAGCGAGTTGCGTCAGTGCCTCGAGAGCATTCTCGGCGCCGCCAGTGACGCGAATGTAGAAAGGGCCTCTCCAGACGTGAACCGCATACTTGCTGACGTAGCCTTCGTTCTCAATCGGCACGAAGCTGCGGGCGCTTTCCTTGCGGACCGAGTAGGCGCCGAAGGCCTTCACGAAATCGGGAAACCTGAAGATCTCGACCATCGCGAAGCCTTCGCCTTGCGTCTGGCTGTACTTGCCCGCGGTGATGTCGACCAGCTCGTAGGGGTTGAGCTCCACGGAGGCAGCCCCGAGATAGGACGAGCCACGCTCGCCCGGCACGACGATCGGATCTTCGTCGAGACGCCAGCCCTCGGCTTCCTCGTGACGGGGAAGGAACTGCAGACTGGGGGAGTCGATCGCCGTGAAATCGACTTCAGGCTCTGCCGGCGGAGGAGCGACCTCCGTGAATCCGGCGTTGCGACACCCGCCCGCAAGCAGCACGAGCAGAGTCAGAGTGACTGCAGAAAGTCGATCGTAACGCGTACGCCCGCTCCCGTCGCACCTCGTGCGTCTCGTGGAGTTTCGTTCTCCGCGTAAGCTGTTCCTGCGATGTCGAGATGAGCCCATGATGGACAATCAACGAACTCCTTGAGGAATACGGCCGCCGTGATGGCACCACCCCAGCGCCCGCCTGAATTCTTCATGTCGGCCCATTCGCTGCGAATCAGATCCTTGTAGTCGTCCCAGGCGGGGAGTCTCCAGACGCGGTCGCCGGCGCGCTGCCCCGACTCAATCAACTTCCGGGCCAGCTCGTCGTCATTACTGAAAAGGCCGCTGGTTTCACTTCCGAGAGCGACGACGCAGGCGCCGGTGAGGGTCGCGAAATCGATCAGATGGTCCGGCTTCAGTCGACTGGCGTAGTGCAGTGCGTCGCCGAGGATCATCCGTCCTTCGGCGTCGGTGTTGACCACCTCCACCGTTTTGCCGTTCATCATGGTGATGATCTCGCCAGGCTTGTAGGCGCTGCCGCTCGGCACGTTGTCGGTAGCGGCGAAAATCCCCGTGACCTTCACCGGAAGCTCGAGTGCGGCCGCGGCCTGCATGATTCCGATCACCGCGGCGGCACCGCACATGTCGAACTTCATCTCTTCCATCCGGTCGGCCGGCTTGATCGAGATTCCGCCCGTATCGAACGTGATGCCTTTCCCTACGAGTGCCACATGCTTTCTGGCTCGCTTCGGCGCGTATTCCATGACGACGAATCGCGGCTCTTCGATCGAGCCGCGATTGACGGCAAGGAGGCCGCCCATTTTCATCCGCTGAATCGCGCTCAGACCATGGACGGTGCATTTGATGCCTGCCCGTTTGGAAACCTCCGCGGCGCGCTCGGCCAGCCGTGTGGCTGTGAGCAGATTCGCGGGGGCGTTGCCGAGATCGCGCACAGTCGTAACCGCGGATGCGAGCGCCGCGGCCCGGGCCGAAAGCTGCTTCGCGCCGCGCGCTTCCAGCGAGGGGGCGATGACCGTCCCCGCGATGGCGATCATCTTCTGCTCTTTCCTCTGCGTGATGAACTGGTCGTACCTGTAGTCGCTTTGTGCGAGAACATCGGCCAGGAAACTCGCGGTGGCGGCGTCATCGAGCGAGGGCAACTCATACGGAACGTAGAGTCCGATCTTCGCATCGCGATGGCGCTTCGCAGTGCGTCCCACTGCGGTGACGGCGGCACGTGCGCCGCGAAGCGAAAGCTTGTCGAGCTTCCCGAGACCGATCAGGGTGAGCTTGCGCGGTGGGCGCGCGAGGATCGTGATCGCTTCCTCGCTTCGTCCCTCGAACCCGGAGCTTTTCACCGCTGACTCTACGGCTGTCCGGAGAGCTTCGGGTGCGGCGCTGAGATCGCGTTCTCCCTCTGCGAGGAGGACGAACAGGTGATCGAGTTTCGTGAGCTTTGCATCGCGTGAGATGTCGACTTGCATGGCGGCGGGATTGTAGCGCGTGCAGCGAGATCTGCCGGTGGCGGAGTTACGAACGTGTGACCGCACCGCGGATCCACTTCGAGCCGATCACCTACAATTGGCCGGACTCATGCAGTGAAACGGGGGTTTGATGCCGCATCGAATACTGGTCATCGACGACGAAACCGCCATACGCGAGGCGATCCGCATGACCCTCGAATACGAGGGCTATCGCGTCGACGAGGCCCGTTCGGGGCAGGACGGCCTCGAGAAAGCGGGCCGGACGCTCTACGACGCGATTCTGCTCGACATCAAGATGCCGGTTCTCGACGGCATCGAGGTCCTGGAGAACCTCAAGGAGCAGAAGATCACCACTCCGGTCGTCATGGTCTCCGGCCATGGGGACGTCCACACCGCGGTCGAGTGCACGAAGCGGGGGGCGTTCGACTTTCTCGAAAAGCCTCTCAATCGCGACAAGCTGCTCCTCACGGTTCGCAACGCGGTACGACAGCGCTCGCTCGAAGAAGAAAACATCGAGCTCAAGGAGAAGGCCGAAAAGGAGTATCAACTCGTCGGCGTTTCCGCTCCGATGTCGGAGCTCAAGTCGCAGGTGGAGCGTGCCGCGCCGACGCGGGCAACCGTGCTGATCACGGGCGAGTCAGGAACCGGCAAAGAGCTCGTAGCGAGAGAGATTCACCGGCGCTCCTCCCGATCGACGCTGCCCTTCATTCAGGTGAACTGCGCAGCAATCCCCGACGAGTTGATCGAATCCGAGCTGTTCGGACATGAGAAGGGTTCGTTCACCGGCGCGATCCGCAAACAGGTAGGCAAGTTCGTCGCCGCCGACGGGGGAACGATCTTCCTCGACGAGATCGGCGACATGTCGCTCCGGACGCAGGCGAAGGTCCTGCGGGTGCTGCAGGAGGGCGATGTGGAGCCGGTCGGCTCGGCCACGGTCATCAAGGTTGACGTGCGGGTGATCGCCGCCACGAACAAGGATCTCACCGAGGAGATTCAGAACGGGCGCTTCCGGGAAGATCTGTATTACAGGCTCAACGTGATCCCGATCCGGACGCCGCCGCTGCGCGAGCGGCGCGATGACGTCGCGGTGCTCGCGCAGCACTTCGCGAAGCTCTTCTCGCAGGAGCACAACTATCATCCGAAGGCGTTCAGCCCCGCGGCGCTGAAGGCGCTCTCCGATGCGCAATGGCGTGGCAACGTACGCGAGTTGCGGAATCTCATCGAGCGTCTCGTGATCATGGTGCCGTCCGACTCGATCGACGTGACCGATCTTCCCGCCGAGTTCTTCCGGACGCCGATCGACATCATCAGCTCGGCGATGCGGCTCTCGACACTGCAGGACTTCAAGGACGAGGCGGAGAAGGCGTTCATCGTCGCCAAGTTGCGTGAGTTCGGATGGAACGTTTCGAAGACCGCCGAGGCGATCGACACGCCACGATCGAACCTCTACAAGAAGATCGAGCAGTACAACATCAAGCGGGAAGCCGGCGGAAACGTCGGAAGCGAGGTCACGCCCGAGTGACTCGAGGTCGTTGGACTGCATGATGGCTGATCGGAAGGTGAGTGGAGCTGACCAGCCAGGGAACGAATCGCTGCCCATCGGCGTCTTCGACTCGGGAGTAGGCGGGCTCACCGTCTTCCGCGAGATCTCCCGCGCGCTTCCCCGCCAGGGACTCATTTACCTCGGCGACTCGGCGCGCGTCCCCTACGGGACCAAGTCGCCCGACACCGTGGTCCGCTACTCCATGCAGGCGGCGCGTCACCTGCTGGAGCGGGGGATCTGCATGCTCGTCGTCGCCTGCAATACGGCGACAGCCGCCGCGCTACCTGCGCTGCAGGATGCCTTGCCCATTCCTGTGATCGGCGTGATCGATCCCGGGGCGCAGGCCGCCGTCGCCGTGACCTCGGGAGTCGTCGGCGTCATCGCCACCGAGGGGACTGTCCGCTCGAAGGCCTACACGAAGGCGATTCACCGCCTGGACGCCGACGTCGAGGTCATCGAATCGGCCGCTCCTCTGTTCGTTCCACTCGCGGAGGAAGGGTGGGCGAACACGCACGTGGCGCGCGAAGTCGCCGAGATCTACCTCGAGCCACTGATCGACGCCGGAATCGACACCCTGGTTCTCGGCTGCACGCACTATCCGATTCTCCGCGGGACCATCGAGCTCGTCGTCGGTGGCGCGGTTCGTATCGTCGACAGCGCCGAAACGACCGCCGATGTCGTGCGGCGGGCACTCGGTCGGTCGGTCGGGGCGGGCGAGCCTGTCCGGCAGTTTCTGGTCACCGACGCCGAGGAGCGCTTCCGCCGCATCGCCGGCGAGTTCCTCGAGCAGGAAGTCGAGCACCTGGAGCTGGTTAGTCTGGGCTGAGCACGTCGGTAGTAGAATGCAGGGGCGATGACCGACGACGAACTTAAGCGACTGTTCGACGTCATGCGTCAGGAAAACGCTGCCGCACAGGAGCAGACCCGCCGCCATTTCGACGCCCTCCGAACCGAAATCCGAACCGTCGCAGACGCGGTGGCGGCACTCGGTGAGAAAGTAGAGCGCGGGAGCGTAGATATACGCGAAGAGATGCGACGAGGGTTTGCCGAGACGCAGGCAATGTTCAGGTTGTAGCGCTTTTCATCGAAGGGGCGCGGGGCCGAGCGTCGGTCCGCCCCTGCGGCCATTGCGCGCAAAGAACGGGGAATGAGACCCTCATCGTCGTGACGATCTTTCTGTGCTACACGCCCTTTCTGGAGGCTATGTCGGGAGTTTGCCCGATCGGGTTCATGGGAATGGGAATGCCTCGAAGTCTTTAAGCATGGTCGTGGCACCGCTTGGGATTGTGCGCTGCCAGGTCGCGCAACTCTGCGAATCCTGGATCGTTACTGTGTACTGTGCTCCGGCGAAGCCAGTGACGAAGACCCAATATTTGTCATTTATGTTGGCGCCTTTGATCATACGAACCAGCGTCTCGATGCTCTTTGGCGAGAATGAATACATCGAGAAGAAAGCGCTCTCGCTCAGGGGTCCGAACTGCGGATGGATCTCCGGGAGGTTCTCGGCGTAGGTGATTCGACTTCCCACGCCGGAGAGATTTGCGAAACTGTCGCTCCAGCTCATCGTCACCTTGAATCGGTTTCCAAGGAGACAGGAAGTCGTCTGGTTGGCGACACACGGGCTGCACTGAGTCACGTCCGGGTTGAGAAACGGCTTGAATACCGATGCATACGCTGACGAGAACGCGCCATCGATCGTACGCATCGAGGTGCCGCAGGCGTCCGCGTTGCCTGGACAGCCCCCGGTAAGAGCACCTACGATCTGACCATTGCTCTTGAAGATTGGTGACCCGGAGCTGCCGCCGATCACGGTTCCAACGGTTGGTTTCGAGTAAATGTATGAGGTGCGCGGGGTGGCGAAGCAGGTCGTACTGATCGTGTCGACCGTTGAGGCTGAATACCTTTGAGGCTGGCTGTCCGGATGCGAAAGGCGGTGGAGAGTCTCTCCAGCGCTCGGCGGCGTAGTGGTCCACCCGAAAAACCAGCGTGAACCGGGCGGAGTCGAATGCAGCCGTAGCAGCGAAAGATCTGATGTAGCCGAAGTCGCCAGCAGAGTGGACCCACTCCGCCGAGGCAATGTGCTTAAAGGGGGTGTAGCCCCTCCACAATTCGAAGTCGTGTAGTCCCAGAAAGTCTCGAGTGAGGCTGCCTCGGCCGCGGTTGAGATGCAGTGATTCGCTGTTATGAAATAAGGAGCGAAAGTCCGTGCAGAATCGAGGATCAGACCTCCCGTACAGACGTATAGGTTCGCACCACTCGCGTACACCATGTGCGCAACGGAAGTCCCGTAATCCTCAAGCCCCGTGAAGCATCGCGCATCCTGGAGGCATGCAGCGTGGGCAACTACTTCGTCTGGGCCTCGCATTTCGCCTACTGCTGCCACCGTGAAGGACGTAGCTTCGCCGTTCTGAGTCCGCACTTCGAGGGTAATCGTCTGTCCTGCGACGCTCGGGGTCCAGAGAACTCCATCATGCGCGAGGGAGCCATCAAAAGAGGAGATATCTCCACCCGCCCCGTAAACCCAGAATGTAGCGGTGGGGGGCACATGCACGTCTTCAAGCTTGAGGCGCAGCCGGTGTCCGCCTTCCACCTCAACTGTGCCGCGCCAATTCCACTCGCGGCTGGCGCTCGTTGCCTGTATGGCACGATTTCGTTGTACGGCGTATGGGTTTGGTAGGGCGCGCACAAACCCGATCCGCGGAGGCCCGGTGCCCGTGTTCGATCGGCGCAGCGTCTCGATTTCGTGTCCTGGTATGGCCGTCAGCGAAGCGACCACGAGACCAGTACTTCCCTGGAGCGCCCGAAGCGGTGCTTGTGCTACTGGGGTATCGGAGGAGGTCTGCCATCCTCCCGGCACGCCGTCGGCGCTAACGCGCGACGTGAGCGACAGCAGAAGGGAGATAACGACGACAACCGGAGCTCGCTTCATGGACGGCTTTCCTCTCTGGGCGGACTTTGTCTTGATTGTACGCCGGCAATCCGGAGACGTGCATTCTTAAAGCGAGTCAGTTGACGAACCCGCCGCTCCAGATCCAGAGAGCCACAGATGCATGCGATCGGGGTAGCGAAGAAGCTCCGAGGCGTCAGCAATTCCGCCGCGCGATCCTGGATGCAAGACTATTAATCAAAATGGATCCAATTCTGGTCACCGCACACTGCACTTTAACAACGGATTAGTGTGCGTCAGAGTCCGTGAGGCATGCTGACTGGAAAACGAGCTCGCTCAAGGAATCATCACCGGGTGCGGGGCTTGCTGCGCAACCCTCTCGATTCGCCAGTTCGACAGCAGCGGCACACCGGAGATCTCACAGCCAAGTTCGCGCAGCCACTGTGCGACCTTCCGGTTCGAACTGTTGAACAACGTGTAAGGCTCAGGGTGATGGACGAACTCGAGACGGGGAGAGGGGTTGTAAAGCAGGGTCGCGCGGTTCGCTTCGAAGACCGCTTGCAGCCGTTGCCGGAGCGAGTCGACTGCGGCGCGCTCGACAATCAACGGGAAGGCGTCGTCGATACCGATTCCGAGTTGATTAATGAGGTCGTCCAGTCGAACCGGAGCCGATTCGATTTGCTGGCGGCCGAGCGTCCCCTGCGTCGGCCAGAGGACCGCAGCAGCGCTCTCGAAGGGACCGGTTCGCCCGCGAGCGTAGTAGCGCCAGTCGCCGAAGGCCCAGCGGGTTATCCCCGGACCATTGTTCGGAAGAACCAGCGATGAGCTCTTTCCGTGGGTGAGCAGCACGACCGTTGCTGGCTCGGCCACTGAAGCAGGGGGGATGACGGTCGCTGCACAGGAAACGAGCAGAAGCAGGGGGAGGGCGAGGAGCGGAGCGCGGTTCATTTGAGTCTCGAAGTAGTCGCACACTCTATGCCCTCGCATGCCCGGTCTTAACTTGAGGCAAAGCCGCCCACTCACACCCTAGCCAGTGCTTTTCCCGCACCCGGGCCCGCGCCCGAGCCCGGTACTTTGACTCTCAGATTGGGTAAAATTGGCTCCCACGAAAGATACCGATGTCACTGCCCGTTTTCATTTTCCTCGCCGTCGCTCTTCCGATCGCTTTGCTGGCTCTCTTCTGGGCCGTCGCGCGGTTTGCGTCCTGGGCCTGGCTTCGGCCGCGGACGCTCGCAGTCTTCGAGGTCGTGTTCGGTCTGTTTTACCTCATCGTCTTCTGGCGAATCGAGCCGGCGGCGAGCTGGGGTCTGATCCTGTCGACCTTCCTGGGTCTGACGATCATCGCTCAGGGGCTGTACCGCTGGTTCCGTGGTCAGCCCGTACGTTTCGAGTGACGCGTCATCCCGCAGGCAATTCGCACCCGTTCGTGATCGACCGGAAGCGGCGCCAGCGATAGTCGCCGTGGCGGTTTGACGGGGGAAGTAGTTCGGCGGGCGAGACGCCCGCGAGCGGACGAGGACGTCCGCGGTACGGCAGGCGAGGACGCCTGCGCTACAGAGACCCGGAAACAGCCGTACCAGGTAAGGACACTGGCACTTTTCGGGCGCGTCTCCCACGGTATTCGTTACTCATGCATATAATCCGCGCCGCATGGGAGATCGTACTGAGCGCAGCTTTGCTTCTGATCCGCGTGAACAGGGGCGCCGCCGATTCATGATTGCCGGCGAGCATGTGATCCTGCGTGCGTTCGAGCGCGAGGATGCAGAGCGCTGTTACCGCTGGATGAATGACCCGAACATCGTTCGCACGCTGAAGTCGCGCTATCCGATTGCGTTTCAGAACGAGGCGGAGTGGCTGGACCGGGCGATGAGCCCGGGGTTGACGGAACGGCACTTTGCGATCGAGCGAAAGGACGACCGGACCCACATCGGCAACGCATCGATCCATGACATCGACTGGGTGTCGCGCACCGCCTGGTTCGGACTCTTCATCGGAGAACCTGCCGCCTGGAATCGAGGGTTCGGCGGCGATGCCATCAGAACGCTGGTCCGCTTCGCCTTCGAAGAGATGAATCTGCAGAAGCTCCGTATCAACGTCTTCGACTATAACGACAGGGCGAAGCACGTGCTCGAGACTCAGCGATTCGTAGTCGAAGGGCATCTGCGGAGAGAGTTCTTCAGGGAAGGATCGCTGCACGACATCGTGATCTTCTCGACCTTCCGCGATGGCGCGCCAGAGGAGACGACAAAATGAGCGAACGAAAAATCCGCGTGCTGATCGCGAAACCGGGACTCGACGGTCATGATCGCGGCGCCAAAGTCATTGCGCGGGCACTCCGCGATGCGGGAATGGAGGTCATTTACACCGGCCTTCGTCAGACACCCGAGCAGATCGTTGCCGCGGCCGTCCAGGAGGACGTCGACGCGATCGGACTCTCGATTCTTTCGGGAGCTCACAACGTGCTCTTCCCGGAGATCATGCGGCTGCTGAAGGATGAAGACGCCGAGGCGATCGTCGTCTTTGCCGGAGGAATCATCCCGGAACAGGACGTACCGAAGCTGAAGGCGATGGGGATCCGGGAGATCTTCCTGCCTGGCACGCCGACGTCCGCGGCCGTCGAGGCGATCCGCAACGCCGTCGGTCGCTGATGGAGCGGTTTCGTCTCTCGCGCGGCGACGGGCGCACGGAGATGGTTTTTGACGACGGCGGGTTGAACCTGCTGTCGTCCGCGGCGCTGCGGGAGCTCCAGTCGTCCATCAGAACGCTTCGCGTCTACAACGACGCCAGCATGCTCGTTTTCCGTTCAGGACGGCCGCACGTCTTCGCCGCAGGCGCAGACATGGCAGAGATGGCGGGATTCTCCGGATGGGATGCCTGGAAGTTTTCGCGGCTCGGGCAGGAGGTGTTCTCCGCAATCGAGGCCCTTCCCGCGCTGACGGTCGCCCTGGTCGACGGTGACTGCTTTGGCGGAGCGCTCGATCTCATTCTCGCCTTCGATCTCCGCATCGCCACGCCGCGCTCGAGGTTTGCCCATCCCGGTGCCCGGCTGGGAATCGTGACCGGCTTCGGCGGTACGTCGCGCTGGCGCGGTCTGCTGGCGCGGCCGGCAGCCAATGCACTCTTTCTGAGGAACAGCGTTCTCTCTGCCGAGGAGGCGATGGGGCTCGGTCTCGTCGATCGGATCTCGGAGATTCCCGACAGGGAGATCGAGCCTCTCCAGCATCTCGAAAGATCGGAAGTCCGAATCGCCATCGAGCTCGCACGTCACGCCCACGCGCTCTCCGCAACGCAGCAGTTGCGGATGTCACGGCTGCTGAGCCGGATATACTCCGACGCCTGAGAGCGCGGCTGCGCTGCGAGTGAATAAGACATGGAACCGATCGAGTCACATCTCGACACCACCTCCGAAGAGTTCGACCAGAACGCGGCCCGGCTGAACGGGCTGGTCGAGGAGTTGAATCACCGCCTGGCGAAGGCTCGCGAAGGTGGCGGGCCGAAGTACCTCGCGCGGCACGAAGAGCAGGGAAAAGTGCCGCCGCGCCAGCGCATCGCAGCGCTGCTCGATCCCGACACTCCTTTTCTCGAGATGTCGCCACTCGCTGCAAACGGAATGTACGACGATGAGGCGCCGGCCGCCGGCATCATCACCGGCGTCGGCCGCGTTCGCGAGCGCGAGTGTCTGATCATCGCGAACGACGCGACCGTCAAGGGCGGCACGTACTTTCCGATGACGGTCAAGAAGCATCTGCGCGCCCAGGAAGTGGCGCTGCAGAATTCGCTGCCGTGCATCTACCTCGTCGACTCCGGCGGAGCGTTTCTACCTCTCCAGGCCGAGGTCTTTCCCGACAGGGAGCATTTCGGCCGGATCTTCTACAACCAGGCCGTCATGTCGTCGATGGAGATCCCTCAGATCTCAGCGGTCATGGGCTCCTGCACGGCTGGCGGTGCCTACGTGCCGGCGATGTCCGACGAAGCTGTCATCGTCAAAGGCACCGGCACGATCTTTCTCGGAGGTCCTCCGCTCGTCAAGGCGGCGACCGGCGAGGAAGTCACGGCGGAGGAACTCGGCGGAGCGGACGTGCACACGAGGGTCAGCGGCGTTGCAGATCACTTCGCGGAAGACGACTACGAGGCGATCGCGATCGTCCGCAACATCGTCGAGAACCTGCCGCTCGACAAGAAGGAGCCGTCGAGCAGAATCGAGTCCGAAGAGCCTCTCTACGATCCAAAGGAAATCTACGGACTGATTCCGCGCGACCTGCGCAAGCCGTACGACGTTCGCGAGGTGATCGCGCGAATCGTCGACGGCTCGAAGTTCCATGAATTCAAAGAGCGGTACGCGACCACGGTCGTGACCGGCTTTGCCCGCATCTTCGGATACAAGGTCGGGATTCTGGCGAACAACGGAGTGCTCTTCAGCGAGTCGGCGCTCAAGGCGACGCATTTCATCGAATTGTGCAATCAGCGCCGGATTCCGCTGGTCTTCCTTCAGAACATCACCGGTTTCATGGTCGGACGCCAGTACGAGCGTGGCGGGATCGCGAAGGACGGCGCAAAGATGGTGCACGCCGTCGCCTGCTCGACCGTGCCGAAGTTCACGGTCATCATCGGCGGCTCGTTCGGAGCCGGGAACTACGGCATGTGCGGAAGGGCCTATTCGCCGAGGTTTCTCTGGATGTGGCCGAACGCCAGGATCTCCGTGATGGGCGGAGAGCAGGCAGCCGGCGTTCTGACCACGGTGAAGAAAGACCAGCTTGCACGCGCCGGCAAGGAGCTGAGTGCGGAGGACGAGCGCGGGATCGCCGATCCGGTCCTGGCCAAGTACGACACCGAGGGAAGCCCGTACTATTCGACCGCACGACTCTGGGATGACGGGGTCATCGACCCGGCGGAGACGAGAATTTATCTGGGGCTGGGACTTTCGGCCGCATACAACGCGCCGATCGCTGAACCGCGTTTCGGCGTATTCAGGATGTAATGAGAGGATCGTGGCAGAGACATCAACGGTGGACCTCGGCGCTTCTCCGTTACCGATGAACTGACACCCGCCGATGACCGTCAACTGGTTTCTATTCGACCTCGGCAACACGCTGATCAAACTCGCTTATGAGCGGGTGATCGAGAACATCCGTCGCGATGCCTCGATCTCTCGTGACGGTCTGGTTGCGCTGCTCGAAGAAGGGGGCGGTTATCGTGACCTCGAGCGGGGATCGGTCTCTTTCGCTGAGTTCCACGACTTTCTCGTGGAGCGGGCGGGATACCGGAACTCGATCGCGGAGTTTCGCGCGGTCTGGTGCGACTTCTTCGACGGCCCGGTCGAGGGGATGGAGGAGTTGCTCGAACGCGTCCGTGAAAGGTACCGCGTGGCGTTCCTGTCGAATTCGAACGAGGTCCATGCTGAGCTGATTCCGCGTAAGTTCTCGACGCTCTTCGACAAGGACGACCGGTTCATCTTCTCTCACCGGTTTCGAGTCGCCAAGCCCGACCCGCAGATGTTCAGAAGGGCGCTGGAGGTGATCGGATCGTTGCCGCAGCACGTGGTGTTCGTCGATGACCTGATCGAGAACGTGACGGCCGCTCGTGCCTGTGGGATGCACGCCTTTCGGTTCACGACTTCGGAGGCGCTCGCACGCGACCTCGAGAGCGAGGGTTTTCTCTCTCCCCAGCGCTAGCCGGGCGCCACTGTCGTTACAACCCGTTCTTCACGGTGCGCGTCAGCAGATCGGCACCGTACCATCGCCGGTGGAACTCGAGAAGAGCGTCGCGTCCCGATCCATCCGTATTCAGCGGTTCGCCATCGGCCGCACTGAAGAGGCGCGGCAGGGTGTAGAGGACGTAATCGAAGTTCCTGTTGGAGTACTCCTCTCCGAGCTTCGCGAAGGAGGCACCGTCGAGAGAGAACCTGGTCTGCCCGCGGAACGAAAGGTCGACACGCGAATACCGCTTCTCCTTCATCTTGTCCGCGAACTCGAGGAAGGCGGTATGCACATCGATGGGAGTCTGGCGGAAGCTGAGGCTCTTGAGATCGTAGACGATGACTCCCGGTACGACCCAGTAACGATAGTGCGCCGAAACCTTCATTCCCTGGAATGCTGCATTCTCCTTGAGAATGTCGTTCACAGGCTGCTGAAGAAGGAAAAGGTTGGCCGAATACCCGATGAGCGCTGCGACCAGGGGGGTGCCGACAAAGATCAGACGCTTGTTTCGGAGCGCGGGGAGTGGAATACCCACACGCTCCAACTTGAACTGATTGCGGATGACCGTTCCGAGCGCTGTCTTCTTTCTGTTCTTTGACGCTGGCGGATCGACAGGAATCGCGTAGTAGGCGATCGAAAGCAGCAGTCCCGCGGCTATGGAAAGCACACCTACGGGACGGAACACGAGCAGAGCGGCGAGCCCGAAGAGATACCCGACCCAGCTGGCGTAGTTGATCTTCGAGCGAAGTCGCTGGGCCCGCTCCCTGTAGAACTCCTCGTCTACGACTTCGGAGCAGTGGCGGCAGCGCACGGCTTTCGGGTCGATCTGTCCGCGGCAGTACGGACACTCGGCGTTCTCGAGATCGGACGACCTTCTGCGCTTGACTGCAAGGTCCTCGGCGCGGCGTTTTGGTTCAACGCTGAGGAGAATCAGCCCGCAGCGCTCACACGCAGCCGAGCCTGCTTCGTTGATTGCCTGGCATTCGGGACACTGCATGGTCCCTTTGATTGCAACCGGGCTGCCATCGCGGGCGGCGAAACCGGCGACTGGAAGGGGTCCCTGCGTCGAAACGTGAGGTAGCATCGCACGGTGCACTCGGTCGATGAACTGTTCGCTCTGGTTCTTGGTGAGCAGGACGATGACGCGCGCTGGTCCGCAATCAGGGAGCTCCACGCGCTCGGGACGCGCGACGTATTCGAGCGGGCTACCGCGTTGTGCGCCAGCTCCAGGGTCTCGGATCGGATAGCCGGGGCTGAGATTCTGGGACAGTTGAGCGAGTTCGCGGCCCATGCCACCGAGACGCTAACCGGCATGCTCGAGGATGCAGACCCCATGGTTGTAGAGGCGGCGGTTCATGCTCTGGGCCAGCGGCAGGACGCGGCTACGATCGAGACGCTCTCACGAGTGGAATCGCACCCCGAGGCCAACGTCCGATGGGCACTGGCGACAGCTCTCGAAGATCTGATCGCCGACGAACGTGCGGAGCGGGTACTCCTGAAATTAATGAAGGACGACGACAATTCGGTGCGTGATCACGCGACGTTCGCGATCGGCAGCCTTTCCGATCATGACTCGCCGCGAATCCGGGCGGCTCTGGCCGAGAGACTTTCGGACAAGGACCGTTCGGTCTCCAACGAGGCCGCGCTCGGTCTTGCGCGGCGCAGGGACGCGCGCGCAATCGCCTATATCGCGATCGCGGTCGAGGCGAGCGACGGCGACATCGAGGAGGCAGCCGACGAGATCACGTCGGCGGAAATGCTCAACGAGCTGCTCAAGGCTCGCGATGCCGCGGGCAGCGTACGCGGACTGGAGCTTCTGATCCAGCGCTGCCGGGCCCGGCTGTGAGAGTGCTTTCCCGGGAGGACTGGGCCTCCGCCGTCGATGGAGAGCCACTCACTGCGGCCTGCTGAGTTTTCGGGATAGAATCGTATGGATCTTCATGGGAAGTAGCACGCCCCACCTGCACACCTACTGGATTCTCATCGCCCTCGTCTGCGGTGTCATCTACCTCGTTTTCGACGCGTTGCGCTCGTTCGCGCTCCAGATCAGCCCTGTAAGGCTTCGCAGACTGAGTGGAGGTTCCGAGGACAACGGTTCGATCCGGCGATTCGACCTCGACGACTTCCAGCTGGTCAGCGGCGCACTGCTGCAGGTCTCGCTCATCGTCGGTACGGCCATGACCGCGATGTTGTGGGACGACCATGCGCTTGGAACCGCGCTGTTCCGGAGCGTGCTCTGGTGGGCTGGGCTCGTCGTGGTATGGAAGTTCGTCATCGCACTGATCCCGGAAGAAGCGGGAGAGACGATCTTCCGGCTGTTGATGCCAACGGCCCGAGGCGCCTTCGTACTGTTCTGGCCACTTCTGTTTCCACTTCGGAAGATCCTGGGCTGGCTCGGCCGCGAAAAGCCCGAGGAGGAGGAGGAAGAGGTCACCGACGAGGAACTGCAGGCCTATATCGACGTCGGCGAGGAAGAGGGGATCATCGAGGCATCGGAGGGCCGTCTGCTGCAGTCGATCGTCGACTTCGGTGACCGCCTTGCGCACGAGATCATGACGCCGAGGATAGACGTGCAGGCGTTTGACGCGCGAAAAGACCTCGAGGAACTCGCGACGCTCTTCAGCGAATCGAAGTACGCGAGGATTCCGATCTACGAGAAGAGCATCGATCAGATCACCGGGGTCGTTCACGTGAAGGACGTCCTCGACGCCGTACTTCGTAAGGAGAAGCGCACCGTCGCCGATTTGGCACGCGCCCCATACTTCGTTTCGGAAACGAAGAAGGTCTCCGAGATTCTGCGGGAGTTTCAGAGCGAGCATCTGCAGATCGCCATCGTCGTCGACGAATATGGCGGCACGGCCGGCATCGTGACGACCGAAGACATCATCGAAGAGATCGTCGGGGAGATTGCGGATGAACATGAGGACGAGGAGGCTACGATCGTCGATACGGGCGACGGTACGTATCTCGTCAGCGGGATGCTGCGGGTCGAGGACCTGGAAGACCATCTCGACTCAAACCTCTCCGACGAAGACTATGAGACGGTCGCAGGCCTGATCTTCACGACCCTCGGAAGGGTTCCTGCCGTCGGAACCATCGTTACCAAGAACGGCGTCCGTTTCGAGATCGATCGCGCCGACCGGAAACGGATCTATCGGGTCAAGGTTTCGCGAGATCCCGAGTGGAAGCCCCCT
>DASVLC010000065.1:0-3275 GCA_036385045.1 Thermoanaerobaculia bacterium
CGGTGCAGCTTTGTCCCGCTTCGCCATTCGCTCGCCAGTCAGTAACAGCCGCGCCGAAATCACTGTATCAAAGACCGTTGCAAAGAGTAACGAAACCGTTACGAGCCCATCCGTGACTGGAGCGGCGGATCGATGCACTCAACGCGCTGGCAGGCGCGTCGGACGGTAGGTGGTGGACCGTCAGCGACACCACCGGAATAGCGTTGTTTAACGAACCGGGGCGCTGGAGAGGTCGCCGGTGCAGTTGGCGTTGATGACCTTCCGGCGCCCTTGCCAGGGTTATCCGGCGCGCAGCCCGGTGGCGTCGCGTACCGCTCCACCACCGGCTACCATCCGTCGCGCCTCCCGTCACGGATGGGCTCGTAGCGGTTTCGTCACTCTTTGCGGCGGTCTTTGGTACAGTGATTTCGGCGGGGCTGTTGCTGACTGGGGAGCGAATGGCGAAGCGGGACAAAGCTGCACCGGAAAAGCCCTCCACGGCGCGGCCCCCTGGCGCTGAGGACGCTTCGCCCCCACCGATCCCCTCGGACCGCCAGCCATCGCCTTTACGTGTGGTCGGCATCGGCGCCTCGGCCGGCGGACTGGACGCCTTCCGCGAACTGCTGCACGCGCTGCCGCTCGATTCCGGCATGGCATTCGTGATCGTGCAGCACCTCGCGCGTGACCAGGAAAGCATGCTGCCCGACATCCTGTCGAGGAGCACAGCGATGCCGGTGGTCGAGATCGTCGACGCGACGACCATCCTCGCGAACCATGTGTACGTGATGTCGCCGAACACCGACGTCGAGTACTCGCGCGGCGCCCTGGTCGTCCGCAAGCGCGAGACGGGAAAGCGGCACTTGCCGGTCGACCGGCTGTTCGCCACACTCGCCGAAGGCCTCGGCGACCTCTCCATCGGCGTGATCCTCTCCGGCACGGACGGTGACGGAAGTATCGGTGCGCAGCGCATCAAAGCGGTAGGCGGCGTGACATTCGCGCAGGACGAATCAGCGCAGTTCGACGGCATGCCCACATCCGCAATCGAGAAGGGGACGGTCGACTTCGTCCTCTCTCCGACGGAGATTGCTCATAAGGTCGTCGATCTCGCCGGTCGCCGCACGGTCGCCATCGCCGAGCCCTCGTCCGTGGCCGAATTCGATCGCATCATCCAGCTGCTGAATGCGGCCGACCGGATCGACTTCCTTCACTACAAGACGCCCACCATCGAGCGGCGAATCCAGCGCCGTATGCTGCTGCGGAATGTCGACGATCTCGCCGTCTATCGGCAGGTGCTGGAGGACGATCCGGCCGAACGCGACGCCCTGTACAAGGATGTCCTGATCGGCGTCACGCGCTTCTTTCGCGACCCGTCACGGTCGGCGGCGCTCAGAAAGAACGTCTTTCCGATGCTCTTCGCGGACCCCTCCGAGGAGCCGCTCCGGTTCTGGGTTCCGGGTTGCTCTACGGGGGAAGAGGCGTACTCACTGGCGATCCTGCTGGCCGAGTACCTCGCCGAGAAGAAGCTGACCCGCGACGTTCAGATCTTCGGCAGCGACATCAAGGCAGAGTCGGTCGCTTTCGCACGGGCCGGTCTGTATCCGAAGTCCATCGAAGAAGTAGTCTCGCCCACTCGGTTGCGGAAGTTCTTCACGCCGGGCGCGGGAGGCGGCTACTCGATCAGCAGGAGCATTCGCGGACTGTGCGTCTTCGCAGAGCACAATCTGCTCAAGGACCCGCCGTTCTCGCGGCTCGACCTCATCTCGTGCAGCAACCTTCTGATCTATCTCCAGCCCGGCCAGCAGGAGCGCGTGGCCGCGATCTTTCGGTATGCGCTCAACGGCAACGGGCTGCTGATGCTCGGTCCGTCGGAGAGTCTCCGAGCCAACGTCGACGGATTCCTGGTCGTCGACAAGAAACAGAAGCTATATCGGGTCGCTCCCGGCTCGCGCCCGCGCCTCGATCTGTCGTTTCAGCGGGCAAAGCGTAGCGTCGCAGGGTCCGTGGCCGGTCCGTCGATCGGTTCTGCCGCCACCGAAGACGTGGACCGTCTCGTCGACCGGCTGCTCCTCGAGCGCTACGCGCATCCGAGCCTGGTCGTGAACGACGACGCCCAGGCCATCGAGTTCCGCGGTGACCTGCAGCCATATCTCGCTCCGGCATCCGGCCCCCCCAGCTTCAAACTTTCGAAACTTCTGCACCACGATCTGCTCATGGACGTCCGCACGGCCTTGTTCAAAGCGAGGCTCCACGGGATACCCGTGCGCCGCGAACAGCTGAAGTTGACGCGCGGAACCGAAGCGCAACTCGTCAACGTCGAGGTCATCCCCGCCGCACGCTCCGCACATGACCGCATCTTCATCATCAGCTTCGAACCGGTCGCCGCTTCCCCTGTGCCGGAGTCAGGCGACCGCCGCCGGCCCCGGGAGCGAAGCGAGACCGAACGCCTGCAGAAGGAGTTGATGGCGGCGCGCGACTACATGTCGCACCTGACCAGCGAGCACGAACAATCCGACTCGGCGCTCAATATCACGAGCGAAGAACTGCAGTCGGCGAATGAAGAGCTGCAGAGCACCATCGAGGAGCTCGAAACCGCGAAGGAAGAGCTGCAGTCGACCAACGAGGAGCTGTCGACACTCAACGACGAGCTGCGCATCCGCAACGCCGACCTTCTCACCCTCGGCGACGATCTGATGAACCTCCTTTCGTCGATTGACACGCCGGTGATCATGGTTGATCGCGATCTCGTCATCCGCCTCTTCAACCCGACGGCGCAGCGTCTTTTCAGTTTCCGCGAGAGCGACGTCGGCCGGCCGATCGCCGCGTTCAAGCCGCTGATGGAACTTCCTGATCTTGCGAAGGTGCTGAACCAGGTTATCGACACTCCGACCACCGTCGACACCGAGGTGCAATCCGGCGACGGACACTGGTATTCATTGCGCGTGCGTCCGTATCGGTCGAGCCGCAACCAGATTGAGGGCGCCGTTGTAACGCTGATCGACACGCACGAGCTGCGCTCGGCCCTGACGAGCGCGGAAGAGTCGCTCGGCTTCGCCGAGGGAGCACGCTCGACGGCCGAGCAGGCTCGCGGGGACGCGCTCGAAGCGAACCGGCTCAAAGACGAGTTCCTGTCGACGCTGTCCCACGAGTTACGGACGCCGATGACGTCCATTCTCGGGTGGGCGCAGATGATGCGGATGGCACGCCTTGACGACGAAACGATGGCCACAGCAGTTGCGACCATTGAACGCGGCACTCACGCGCAGATCCGTCTCATCGACGATCTCCTCGACATCTCG
>DASVLC010000066.1:0-1897 GCA_036385045.1 Thermoanaerobaculia bacterium
ACAGGATTCATCAAGAGCGTGGACGACATCGGCGCGGCAGTCGTACGAGCCGGTTCCGGGTTCACACCGGTGCGTGTCGCCGATGTCGCCACTGTTTCGCTCGGACCGGCGGAGCGTCGCGGAGCGCTGGATCGCGGCGGCGCGGAGGCCGTCGGCGGTGTCGTCGTCGTACGCGAGGGGTACAACCCGCTGCAGGCGATCTCGAACGTCAAGGCGCGGATCGAAGAGTTGAAGCCGGGAATGCCGGTTCGAGCGGTCGTCGACTGGACTCGCACGACGCAGATCGAGGTTGGCGATCTCGCCGCACGTCACGGCTTCGAAGCCTTCAACGAAGCGTCGCTCAACCAGGAGGGATGGCTTGAATGGCTGAGACGCACTCCCGCGGCCGAGTGGCCGGGATGGATTACGACCAGCCAGCTCACGGTCCAGCCGTTCTACGACCGTACGGGACTGATTCACGAGACGCTCGGTACTCTCAATGACGCGTTGCTGCAGCAGATCCTGGTGACGATCATCGTGATCATCATCATGCTGATGCACCTGCGCACGTCGCTTCTCGTCAGCGCGATGCTGCCGCTGGCGGTGCTCGTGACGTTCATGGCGATGAGAGCGTTCGGGGTCGATGCGAACGTGGTCGCTCTCGCCGGGATCGCGATCGCGATCGGGACGATCGTCGACATGGGGATCATCGTCTCGGAGAACGTGCTGAAGCATCTCGAGGAGGCGCCGGAAGAGGAATCACGGCTCAATGTGGTTTACCGCGGCGCGACCGAGGTCGGCTCGGCGGTGCTCACCGCCATCTCGACGACGGTCATCTCGTTCCTGCCGGTCTTCGCGATGACCGGAGCCGAGGGAAAGCTGTTCACTCCCCTCGCCTACACCAAGACCTTCGTGCTGATCGCCGCGGTACTGATTGCACTGACCGTCGTGCCGGTCATGCTTTACGTTCTGATTGCGCAGCGGCACAGACCGGCGGGCACTCGCCGTCCTCGACCTGTTCAGTTGAGCGGCTGGGTCGCCGACAGCGTACTCCTCGGCGCCGGAGTGGTCGTTCTCGTCGTTAGTCTCGTCTTCGGCTGGATCGTTGCAGCCGGGGGCGGCTTCGCGCTAGCGCTGCTGGCGGCCTATCGTCTCTGGGGTGACCGTCTGCCGGCTCCATTTCGCGGCAGGAATGCGGCCGCGGGAAGCTTCGCGGCGGCCCTCGCGGTGATCTGGGCGCTGGCTCACGTCTGGGAGCCCCTTGGCGCCCAGCGCTCTTTCATCGCCAATCTGCTGTTCGTCGCTCTGCTCGTCGTTGGCCTCCTCGGCCTGTTCCTTCTGTTCGAGCACTACTACGAGCGCCTGCTGCGTTGGGGGCTGGCACACAGACGGGTCTTCCTCTCCGTCCCAGCGGTCATGGTCCTGCTCGGACTGCTCGCCTGGCTTGGCTTCGACAAGGTCTTCGGCTTTGTGCCACGGGCTGCGAGTGTTGTCGGCATCGACGCGTCGAGTGTCCGATCGTTCGGACCATACTCATGGGCCACGCACACGTTTCCGGGGTTAGGCCGTGAGTTCATGCCTGCACTCGATGAGGGTTCGTTCCTCTGGATGCCGACACTCATGCCACACGCCTCGATGGGCGAAGCTCTCGAAGTGATGGCGCACCAGAACATGGCGTTCGAGGCGATTCCCGAAGTCGAATCGGTCGTCGGCAAGATCGGCCGCGCGGAGAGCGCTCTCGATCCGGCGCCTATCTCGATGTTCGAGACGGTGATCAACTACAGACCGGAGTATGCGACTGACTCCGCGGGACGACGAATCAACTTCCGCTGGGACAGGACGACGAGAGACTTCGTTCGCGACGAGAATGGGCAGCTGATTCCCGACCGCCGCGGCAAGCCGTATCGCCAGTGGCGTG
>DASVLC010000067.1:0-5733 GCA_036385045.1 Thermoanaerobaculia bacterium
CCGCGCGTATTACGCATCCATGTTGCACATCGAATCGGTCAGCAAGCGGTTTCGCTCGGGAACTTACGGTGTTCGTGAGCTTTCCCTTTCGACTAAAGGGGGAGTCCTCGGGCTGCTCGGACCGAATGGCGCGGGCAAGACCACCTTGATGCAGATGATCGCGACGGTAACGAAGCCGACCTCCGGCCGGATCGTCTTCCGCGACATTGATGTGGTGGCAAAGCCCGACGAGCTGCGCAATCGTCTCGGCTACCTTCCTCAGGACTTCGGGGTTTACGACAACCTGACGGCGTTCGAGTTCCTCCGCTATTTCGCCGCGCTAAAAGGGGTACGGAGCAGGACGAAGGTTCAGGAAATGCTCGAGATGGTCAATCTTCACCATGCCGCGAAGCGCGCGGTCGGTGGGTTCTCAGGCGGGATGAAGCAGCGTCTCGGCATTGCACAGGCGCTGATCAACGATCCTGAGATCGTCATCGTCGATGAACCGACCGCCGGACTCGATCCCGAAGAGCGCGTCCGCTTCCGCAACGTTCTCTCAGACCTCGGTTTCGGACGCCTCGTGATCCTCTCGACTCACATCGTCTCGGACATCGAATCGATCGCGACCGAGATTGCTGTGATGAAGCATGGATCGCTCGCCGCACTCGCTACTCCGGAAGTCCTCATGCAGAGCGCGGAGGGGAGCGTCTGGTCGATCGTGCTGACGTCGGAGCGGTTCGAGGAGCTCCGGCGCACGCTGCCGGTTTCGAGTGCGGTGCGCCGCGCGGACGGCGTTCACGTGAGAATCGTGTCGCACGAAAGACCTGTCGTTGATGCGGTCCCGGTCGAGCCGACGCTGGAGGATGCGTTTCTCTTCGTGATGAAGTCCGGGAACGAGGGGGCTGTCCGTCTCGAAGGTGTGGCATGAGCGAGCGGGTGTATCGCCTGCTTGCGGTCGTGAGGGCGGACGTCCTCATCCGGATGCGACGGCCTTCGACGGCAGTCGTATTCGTTCTGCTGTCGGCGATCCCTTACTTCTGGATTCCCGATCCGGCCACCGGCCGGGCGCTGATTCAGATTGACGGGAGCCGTGCGCTCTACAACTCCGCCGCGATCGGCCTCGCCACCGCTACGCTCGGCTCGATCTTTATCGGACTGTTCGGCTTTTACGTCATCTCCAATGCCGTTCGGCGTGACGTGCTGTCGCGGTGCGGCTTCGTCATCGCGTCGACGACGATGCGAGGGAGCGAGTACATCGCCGGCAAGTTCGCCGGAAACGTCGCCTTTCTGACGATCTTCGCAGCCGGCTACATGGCGGTTTCGATGGCGATGGTCGTCGTCCGCGGCGAGGCGCCCCTCGAGCCCCTCGTATTCGCGACGCAGTACGCGCTGCTCCTGCCGCCGGCGATCACCTTCGTTTCCGCGATCGCGATGCTCTTCGAGTGCACGCCGATCCTCCGGACGAGATTCGGCGATGTTCTCTATTTCTTCCTGTGGCTTGGAATCATGGGAATGGTCGCCAGCACAACGGGCAAAGAGAACGCCAGCCGCTGGCCGCACTACTTCGACATTGCAGGCCTCGGTTTCATCATGGAACAGGTGAAGTCGGCCTACGGCACCGAGTCGCTCGCCATCGGTGCGACGTCGTTCGACGCTTCGAAGCCGCCGCTCGTCTTTGCCGGTCTGCGCTTTGACGGGGGGTGGCTGCTGCCGCGCCTCGGGTCGACGTTAACGCCGCTGTCACTACTGTTGCTCGCGCGCCTGTTCTTCCATCGTTTCGATCCTGCGCGCGTACGTGCAGGAGGGGAGAAGTCGCGCACCAGCTGGCTGGGACGGCTCAACGCTCTTTCCCGCCCGATCGCCCGTATCTTTCTTCGTGTGGGCGATCTCGTGGTCATGCTTCCCGGCCGCGCTTCGCTGATCCGCTCAGCGATGACCGATGCGCTCGCGACACTCGCCGCATTTCCGCTTGCGATCCTGGTCATGGCCGGCTTCTCGATCGCCGCTCTCAACGCCGATGCCGCGTCGCTGCGCCAGGGCGTTCTTCCATTCGCGTTCGCAGCCTGCGCACTCGTACTGGCCGGCATCGCCCCCCGTGAGAAACGAGAAGGAACCCTCGGGCTCGTCTTCGCTGCGCCGGGGATTCGCGATCGTTTCGTCTGGTGGAAGTTCCTCTCGGCGCTCCTCGCCGGCGTTGTCTGTCTCGGGATTCCAATCGGCAAAGCAATCGCCCTCTCCGCGGTACCTGCGATGCCGCTGCTCGTAGGATTCCTGTTCATGGTCGCGGCGGCGACCGCCATCGGCATTCTGAGCTCGAACCCGAAAGCCTTCGTCGTCCTCTTTCTGCTGTTCTGGTACGTCGTGCTGAGCGACAAAGGTTCCTCGCCGGAGCTCGACTTCGCCGGATGGGCTGGTGTCGCGACGCCGTCGATCTCTGCGGCGTACGCAGCGATCAGCGTGGCGTTGCTCATCCTCGCCCAGCTCTTTCACGCGCGGGAGTTGCGGCGCAGCTGGTAGGCCGCTCAGAGGAAACGGGTGGCTTCGGGCCGGTAGCCGTCTGATTCAGTGGCAGGAAGCGCTCTGCTTCGCAACCTCGTCTTCCAACTGCTTCCACGCAGTCGTGAGGTAGGAGGCGAACTCCCCTCGCACGATGAACGGATTCCCCTTCCCCGCTTTCAGCTGCTGAACTTTCGTGGTCAAGTCGAAGAACGATCCGTGATTCGCGAGAAAGACATCGGGGTCAATGCCTCTGAGCGTTTCGAACGACCTCCGGTAATCGTCGAGGATCTCCGGATACTTTTCGTTGTCCACGAGCGTGTATCCCGGCGCCGTGACGCTGCAGAGAAAAACGACGTCCAGCGGCTCGTCGTTTTCGACGACCGTAGTGCGCCACGTCGTACAGCCTCTGGTGTGGCCCGGAGTGAAGACGGCCGTCATCGCGAGATCGCCCAGTCGGACGGTTTCGCCGTCCTTCAGGATCGAGTCCGGGGCGAAGGGAGGGTAGGGGACACGATCGCCGAACGCGAAGTCGTTGAGACCTCCGCGGGCTGCCAGTTCCGAGTCGGGAGCCGAGAGGAAGAGTCGCGCCCCGGTTGCCTTTTTCACGGCCGCGATGCCTCCGGCGTGATCGAAGTGAGCGTGGCTGTTCAGCAGAATTCGTACGGTCGCCGGATCGACGCCCAGAGCTTCGATATTCTTCAGCACAAGAGAAGCATTTTCCTCGAGCGGAACATCGAGCAGAATCGCCCCTTCATCACCAACGAGCAGATAAGCACCGAGCTCCGCGGTCCCTACGTAATGGATGTTCCCGACGATCCGCACCGGATCGACCGGTTTCGTCCAGGAAGAAGGAATCTCGGCAGCCGTCAGGCTCACGCAGAATAGAAGTGTCGCGGAGACGAGGAGTTGTTTCATCCGCGGCATTTTCGCATGAGCCGGACGGCGTACTGCGAGGTCAGGCGTTGCCCTTGCGCTGCTTCAGTTCCGCGCGCCTCTGAATGGATGGTCCGGGATCGGCCTCCACAGGGTCGAGTGAACGCAGATAGCGATAGATGGCGCGCAGATCGGCGTCGCTCATCTTCTGGAACTGGCGCCATGGCATGTGGGATCCCTCGATCCCGACTCCGGCACCGAAGCGACCGACGAACTGCTCTTCGTCCCACGTGGTGATGCGTCCCACTCTGGCGGGAGTCAGATTCGGGGTGACGATGACCCGCTCTTCATCGAGGTCGAATACGAACCCGCCCGCGAACTCGGCAGCCTCGTAGCGGCCGGTAAGCATGTTCCGTCTGGTGTGGCAGGAGGCACAGCTTGCAACTGAGGTGGCGAGATACTCGCCACGTTCCGCTGTTCCTTCGAGAGGCGTTTCGGCGAGAACCGGTCGCGACGGGCCGACAGGCTTGAACATGAACGCGGTCAGCGCTTTGCCCAGCAGGTTGAAGTCGTGATCCGGAACCAGCCTGCGCACCGGCTCCTGCGAGCGAAGGAAGGAGATGATCGCCACGAGGTCCTCGTCGCTCATGTTCTGCGCTTCCATGAAAGGAACTGCAGCTCTGCCGTCACGTCTGACGCCATGCCGGAGCACCCGGGCGAGTTCCTGATCCGTGTAGCGGCCGATCCCTGTCTCAGGGTCGGGGGTGAGGTTGTTGGTGTAGATCCTGCCGAAGGGGAGATCAAAGAGGTGCCCACCCGCCAGAGGAATCATCTTTCCCGCCTTTACGGCCTCACCCTCGTCGTTCGCGGTGTGGCAGTTGACGCAGTGAGCCGGTCCGTAGGCGAGGTAGCGTCCCCGCTCAATCACCGCCGGATCGCTGCTCGCCGAGAGCTCGGGATACGGTGCGTCGAAGGTCCTGTGCGAACGAACCAGGACGACGGCTACGAAGAGAAGTGCAAGGGTCGCAACGACCAGTGAGGCTCGGACTGCAAGTCTGGACAGACGCTTCAGAGTTTTCATGATTCCGCCATAGGGACGTTGAAAGTTGCCCTTCGGCGGAGATTACGAGCGGCTGCTTACCGGCCGCTTACTGGCGCCAGCGAGCACGCGTGTTTCCCGGCGGCGTCGTCAACCTGGAGTCCTCAGAGATCCTCTAGAGGTCGACACTGTGTCCCGGCTCGAGAATCTCGAACCGCACCTCCGGTACGAGCGCCCCGCGCAACGCTTCGACCGGCTCATCCTGTCCGTCGTCGCCAAGGTGGAACGTGCCGTAGTGCATCGGAATCGAGACGGCAGCCTCGAGGACCTGCGCGGCGCGAACCGCTTCGGCTGGCGAGATGTGCACGGTGTGCATGAACCACTCGGGACGGTACGCACCGATCGGAAGAATTGCGAGTCGCGATGGGCCGAACCGCTCACGGATCATCTGAAAGTGCGGGCCCCATCCGGTGTCACCAGCGAAGAAGATCGGGCCGCCGGGCGTCTCGATGACGAAGCCTGTCCAGAGGTTTGCATCACGATCGGCGATCCCGCGTGACGAGAAGTGCTGTACCGGAACCGAGTGAAGTCGTACTCCGGGTCCGAGCTCGACCGACTGCCACCAGTCGAGATCCCCTGCTCCCTTCACGAATGCGCCGTTGCCGAGCCCCGCGTAGATTCGGGGCCGATGCTCGCGCTGCAGGCGGTCAAGCGTCGAGACGTCCATATGGTCGTAGTGGTTGTGACTGATCAGCACGACGTCGATCGGAGGCAGATCCTCGAAGCGGATACCCGGAGCGTGACGACGTTTCGGCCCGGCGAACGAGACCGGGCTGCAGCGGTCCGACCAGATCGGGTCGGTCAGGACGTTGAGGTTCTCCGTCTGAATCAGCATCGTCGCGTGGTTCACCCACGTTACGCGCAGTCCACCATCTCCAACGCGTTCCGGTGGGGGAGAGGCGGGACGAATCTCACGCCACTCCTCCCACGGGCCTTCGTCGCGATTCGCCATCCAGCGCATCATGTCGGTGAAGCCCGCATGGTCGGTCTTCTGAAGGTTGTGAAAACGCTTGCCGTCGAAGTGATCCGATTTCGGACCGCGATAGCGCGGCGCGGAGAAGAGCCACCCGGCGATGACTCCGCCGCCAATCACCGTGCCGAGCAGCGCACCCGCGGTCACCAGTGTTCGTCGAAGCAGGCGGCGAGGTTTTCGGCTTGGTTCCGTCATCGGTCCTCATTCTTTCATCCTGCGCGCCAGCGAAGCGAAGATGGCACTTCTGTCATCCGGGCGAGGCAAGGGCGTGACGCCGCGACTGAGAGTGAGAAACCCGGGCCCGAGCCCG
>DASVLC010000068.1:0-9528 GCA_036385045.1 Thermoanaerobaculia bacterium
CCGCACTCCAAAGCGCTTCGCGCGACTTCTCAGGCCGCGTCCCAGAACGAACGCGTCAGCAGTGGCGTCGCGCGTCGCGGCACCCGGATCCCGAGCGCTTCGATTTCTGCGATCACCATCTCAGCAACGAGTGGAACTGAGGCTTTGACTTCATCGCTGAGACCGAACTGCTCTAGATCCTTCGGAACGATCCCGATGAGCGTGATGTACGACGGCCCGTCAGGAAGCAGTTCGACCATGATCACTGTCTCTTTGAGAGAGGGATCGTGGGGGCTCATACGGATACTGGGAGGGTTCTTGACGATCTGGGCGCGGTCGTACTGGCGGACGGCGCCCGGTTCCGCTTTGGCGCTCACCGCATCGACGAAGATCACCGCATCGAATCCACCCATCCGCGCTGCGAGGTCGAGCGATGGCGTGCCGAGGTCTTCCACGAAGACGTTCTCCGGGAACTCGTAGAGCGACTCCAGGTGGCAGATGATGGAGGGACCGGCAGCATCGTCGCCGATCAACACGTTTCCGATACCGAATACGGCGACGTTCTTCGTCATGAGGGTGGGCATTCCTTCTGACTGATGTTCGCGATTGGAAGTTGCCGGGAGCGCCCGTGCGCTCCCGGCAAGCCGGAGGAAAGGAGTACCGCTAGAGCACCTTCACAGCAGCCTGCTCATTTCCTTCAGGATCGAAGGTATGAACCGCGCAGGCCATACAGGGATCGAATGAGTGAATCGTCCGGACGACCTCGAGCGGATGATCGGCCTGGGCCACCGGATTACGGAGCAGAGATGCTTCATACGGGCCTGGAACGCCCTTCTCGTCGCGAGGGCTCGCGTTCCACGTCGTCGGCACGACTGCCTGATAGTTGTCGATGACGCCATTTTTCACGACCACCCAGTGCGACAACGTACCGCGGGGTGCTTCGTGGAAGCCCATTCCCTCGATCGAGCCTTTGGGGAAGGATGGCGGATTGTAGGTCTTGACGTCGCCGCCGAGAACGTTGTCGACGAGCAGCTGCCAGTGCTTCTCGAACAGATCGGTCAGCATTGCAGCGCGGATCGCCCTCGCCGCGTGCCGGCCGAGCGTCGAATGCAGCACCTCGGGACCGGCCTTGATGTTTGCGATCGAGCCGACGGTCTCGAGTGCCTGCGTCGCCCACTTCTTCGCGCGCGGGTCTCCCGCCGCGAGGGCGCCGAGAACATTGGCCAGCGGACCGACCTGCATCGGCTTTCCTTCGAACCGTGGCGCCTTGACCCAGGTGTACTTGCCGTCGGGCTGGAAGTCGGTGAAGTCCGGCTCGGTCTCCCCCTTCCACGGGTGGAGTCCGTTCTCGCCACCTTTGTAATAGGCGTGTGCGTGATGCTCGGTGACTCCCTTGCGGAAGTAGTCGTCGCGGGGGCCGGTGATCGCCCTGAAGCTGGAAAGGTCGCCGTTCCAGATGACGCCGCCCGGGATATCGAACTGCGTGCTCTTCGTGTCGAGTGGCAGATCGGGAACCGACAGGTAATTCGTCACGCCGGACCCGTAGCCGAACCACTCCGGATAGAACGCGGCGACGGCGCAGACGTCGTTGAAGTAGACCTCGCGGACAAACGGGATGACTTTGTCCATCAGCGCCTTGAACTGATAGAGGCGGTCGAGGTTCAGCGTCGCCTCGCTGTTGAGGTTGATGGCGTTGCTCACGCCGCCGACCGCGAGGTTCTGGATGTGAGGCGTCTTCCCGCCGAGGATCGCGGTCGCCTGGAGAGCGTAGCGTTGGAACTCGAGCGCCTGCAGATAGTGCGACGTAGCCAGCAGGTTCACCTCCGGCGGCAGCTTCATCGCCGGATGTCCCCAGTAGCCGTGGGCGAAGGGGCCGAGCTGTCCGCTCGATACGAGTCCCTTGATGCGGTCCTGAGTGGCCTTCATCTCATTGCGTGAGTTTCGGGTCCAGCCCGAGAGACTCTCGCCGAGAGAGGATGCCTTTGAAGGATCAGCCTTCAGCACTTCGGGCACATCGACCCAGTCGAGCGCAGAGAGCTGATAGAAGTGGACGATGTGATCGTGAAGCGCGTGAGAGATCAGGATCAGGTTCCTGATGTACTGCGCATTCAGCGGAACCTCGAGATCGAGTGCATCTTCCACCGCGCGGACCGAGGCGAGAGCATGCACCGTGGTGCAGACACCGCAGAACCGCTGCGTGAAGAGCCAGGCTTCTCGCGGGTCACGCCCGATGAGAATCTTCTCGATGCCACGCCACATCGTCGACGAGGCCCAGGCCTTCTGCACCGCCCCGTTGTCGATCTCGACGTCGACGCGCAGGTGGCCTTCGATTCGGGTAATCGGATCAATAGTCAGTCGCTGGGCCATGTTCGATCCTCAATTTCGCATTTGATTTGTTACTCGACTGCTCCCACTTCACGTAAGCGTCCCAATCGGCATTGGTTCCCGGAAGGATCGCGAAGCGTTTGACCGCCCAGATGAAGAGGACGACGGCCAGACCGATGTATCCGAGACACATCAGCAACTCGGCGATCTTGGGGAAGTAGACCGAGGGGTGGCTGACGCGGAATGCCAGCGTCGTAGGGGTAAAACGGTAGAGAATTCCGCCGAAGCCGATGAGTGTGGCGGAGACGAACAGCACACGAGGGATCCTCTGCAACCGTCCGTTCAGAAGCAGGATGGCGGGAATCGCCAGCAGGAGGTTCTCGACGTGGAACAGCACTGCGTACCAGTTCATCTCGAAGGCGAGGGGAACGACACCGCGGAACACCGCGTCGATGGCGCGCAGGCCGAGGAACAGGAGCGCTGTCCAGGCCATGTAGCGTCCCATCTCCGACAGAATCGGGATGTCGAGCGGCCGGCGCCAGGCGAGACTAGCCGCCATCAGGATGAACATCACCGCCGCGAAGCCGCAGACGATCGCCTGAACGAGGTAGAGCGCCGGCAGCATCTGCGTCTGCCAGAGCGGATGAACCTTGTGCCCTGCGATCACCATCAGCGAGCCGAGCGACGACTGGTGCATCATCGGCAGCAGGTAGGCGCCGGCGATCATGAACGGAAGAATCTTGCGGATGCGATGCATCCAGACGTTGATCCGCGCTCTCTTTTCCGCGCTCCCGGCAATCGCCTCACGCTCGAGGATGGCAGGGATGTTCTCGAACGAGAGAAACAGCACCACATAGGCCGTCATGCAGATGGCGACCTCGAAGAGCGAGGAGCTGAGGTTCCAGTTCCAGGGCAGCAGCAGGTGGTACATGTTCCATGGGCGGCCGACGTCGATCCCGAGGGCCACCATGCCTGTGCCGTAGAACAGAAGGCTCGACATGAGAGCCGTACGCATCACGATGTGCAGGCGGTGTTTGCCGAACACGTAGGCGAAGAGGCCGACGGCGAGACCTCCCGAGCCGAGAGCCGTCAGGGTCATGACGTTGAACGTCTTCCATACGCCCCAGGCGTAGTCGTCGTTCATGCCGGTGAACCAGAGGCCGGTGAAGAGTCGTCCGAGCGAGAGAGTCACGCCGATGACCGCAAGGACGCTCCAGAAGATGAACGGAGCCGAGATCAGTGGTGAGTCGTAGATCTGGACGTCGCGTTGCCAGCGTTGTGTAGTGGAGCTCATAGCTGGTGCGGCCTTCCGGTTTCTTTTTCTTCCCGGTGGGCCTCCTCCTCCATGACTTTCCAACGGCGCTTGATCGTTGCAGCGAGAATCACGTAGACCGCGGCCGGAATCGCCATCCCTTTGTAGAGGACGTTGTGGACCTTGGTTCCGGCGTGGGCTCGCGACTCGGTACCGACATCGGGAAGTCCGAGCTTCTCGAACGGCATCTGCGACAGGTACAGCACCTGCGTACCGCCGAGATCGCCTTCGCCATAAACGCGATCCTGGTAGTACTTACCGGGACTCGCTTCGATTCTCCGTTTCGCCTCCGCAAGCAGTTCCGCCCGTGTGCCGAAGATGACAGCACTCGTCGGACACGCCTCGGTGCAGGCCGGCTCTTTGCCGTCGACCAGACGGAAGTTGCAGAACTCGCACTTCACGATCTTCGGATTGAACTTCGTCCACTCGAAACGCGGCACGTCGAACGGACAGCTGATCTCGCAGTACCGGCAGCCGATGCACTTCGATGGCTCCCACTCCACGACACCGAACTTCCCTTTGGTGAGTGCGGTGAACGGGCAGCCCGCGACGCAGGCCGGGTCGACGCAGTGCATGCACTGACGCTTGACGAACGAATGATCCTCGCCGTCTTTTGCGAGCAGGATGATGTTCTTGGTCTGAGCGTTGAGATCGGTCGGCATCTGCCAGATGCCGCCCGACATCGTCGTGTCCGGGATCAGGCCGTTGGCCATCGTGCACGCCGATACGCAGGCCTTGCAGCCGATGCAGGCCGTCGCGTCATACAGCATCGCGATGGCATCGCTCGGTGCCTGCGGGTTCCGTGACGAAGCCCCGAGGGTCGTCACACCGGCGGCGGCGACGGCGGCTCCTGTCCCGATGGACTTGAGGACGTCGCGACGTGAGAGTGTCACTTTTCGTCTCCTTCGCTCCCCGGCACGCTTTCGTCACCAGGTTTGCTGGAGAACTTTCTTGCAGCCACATATCCGGCTCCAAGGATGATTCCGCCGGCGAGTCCGGCAGCGCCTGTTGCGGTCGCGGTCATCGATCCCTTGCTGTGCATCAGATCGACGTCGGGATAAGTGGCTGGCGGCGTCGCGTTCGTGATCGGAACCGTCTGGAAGGCGGGAATCGTGTAGCCGACGTACTGCTCTGTGCAGCCGAAGCAGGGCGAACCGACGCCGATCGGCCAGGCATCGACGACCTCATTGAAGTGTCGCGTGGAGCAGGATGCGTGCGTGACCGGCCCTTTGCATCCGAGCCGGTAGAGGCAGTAGCCCTGGAGATGTCCTTCATCGCCGAACTGCTTGGCAAAACGGCCGGCGTCGAAGTGCGACCGGCGCGGGCAGTGCTCGTGAATCACCCGGTCGTAGGCGAACATCGGGCGCTTCTTGTCGTCCAGTTCCGGCAGCGTCCCGGTCTTGGCGTACTGCAGGACGGTTCCGAGCAGGATGTACGGGTTCGGAGGACAGCCCGGGATGTTGACGACCGGCTTGTTCTTGATGAGTGCGTCGACTCCCACCGCACCGGTGGGATTCGGGCTCGAGGCGACCAGGCCTCCCCACGAGGCACAGGAGCCGATCGAGATGACGGCCGCGGCACGCGCGGCGACTTCCTCGAGCAGCTTCGTCCCTCTCTTGCCGCCGACGAACAGAAAGTCGCCGTTCGCCTTGGTCGGGATCGACCCCTCGACGACCAGAACGAACTTGCCGTCGTTCGCCTTCATGGCGTCCTGGAGCGCATGCTCCGCATCGGCCCCGGAAGGCGCCATCACCGTCTCGTGATAATCGAGCGAGATGATGTCGAGAATGAGAGTTGCCAGATCCGGCTGCGAGGGCCGAAGAAGCGTCTCGGTGCAACCGGTGCAGTCCTGCATGTGCAGCCAGATGACCGAGGGACGGCGCGCCGATCCGATTTCGGCCGCGACCGCGTCGACATCGAGGTAGTTCGTGATCGCCAGGCCGAATGGCGCCGCGACCATGAGCTTGCTGCAGAATCCGACGAACTCCCGTCGGCTCACCCCACTACGATGCAAATGTTCGGCGATGGTGTCGATCTTCTCTTTTTCTGCGCTCATCCGCGCTTCTCCTCGTTTACACGCTCTTGGACGATTGGAAGTCTCACGTGAGGGTAAGGACGCGGACACCACGTCGCGGTCGCACGCGTCACGGATGCAACGGACGGATCCTCACTCTTGCGAGTGAGCCGCGACACACACATGCGTGCGCCGATCGGACGATCGGACGTGGGCGAAACGAAGGACACAGCAGTTCTCGACGGAGGAGCGTGTCCAGTCTCCGCCCGATAACTCCTGCATTGCTGCGTGCGCGGCCGATTCATCATTCCCGTCTCCCTGCGGATTCGTGACTTGAATCGAATCGTCGCCGGTTTGTGACATTTCGCACGTGACGGGGTCTACCGAACGGAGTGATGTTGGTCACTCGGCGGGTCCGTTTTGCGGGCGGGCGTTTCGCTGGACAGAGTTAAAGAGTCAAAAGCCGGGCGCGGGCGCATCTCCTCACCCTCACGACTCTGTCAGATGTCACCCCGAGCGGGTGGGCGGGCGGGCATGCGAGGGGCCCGGCAAGCTGCGTACTCCGTAACGCCAACGGCACGGCGAGTGCCACTACTTCGTCGGTCTACTCATAGGCACGCTATCCAGTGCCGCTCGATCTTCTCCTCCGACGAATCGCGCGCGCTGGAAAGCGGCGGCTGAGGCCGCGCGCACTCCAAAGCGCTTCGCGCGACGTCATCGGCGCGACTCTGTCAGATGTCACCCCGAGCGGGTGGGCGGGCGCGCATGCGAGGGGCCCGGCAAGCTGCGTACTCCGTAACGCCAACGGTACAGCGAGTGCCGCTACTCGCCTTTCTTACTCGGCAGGATCGTCGCGCCACGAGAGTCTCAATTGTTTGGCTCGCTACTCCCTGCCCCTCGATCGTCTGCTCCGGCGAATCGCGCACGCTGAAAAGCGGCGGCTAAGGCCGCCGCACTCCAAAGCGCTTCGCGCGACGTCAGGCGCATGTTTTTTCCCGTGCCCGAGCCCGCGCCCGAGCCCGGTTTTTGACTCGCTACGCCCTTTTCACTGGAACGTCTCGCAATCCCTCATCCGCCCCGACTGCAGCCCCCGCTGAAACCACTGCATTCGGTCAGCAGAGGAACCGTGCGTGAACGACTCGGGATTGACGGCCCGGCCCGACATCTCCCGCAGCCGGTCGTCACCGACCGCCGCCGCGGCGTTCATGCCCGCCTCCACGTCGGCCTGTTCCAGAAGGTTTCGCTGAGCGGTGGAGTTTGCCCATACCCCGGCGTAGCAGTCAGCCTGCAATTCGAGCCTGACCGAGTACGCGTTCGCGTTCCGGCTGTCGCGCCGCATCAGCTCCTGCACCCGTCTCGCCGTCCCTGTGACGTTCTGAACGTGATGGCCGATCTCGTGGGCGATGACATAAGCCTGCGCAAACTCACCCGGTGCACCGAGACGCCGCTCGAGCTCATCGAAGAACGAGAGATCGAGATAGACCATCCCGTCGGCTGGACAATAGAACGGTCCGGTCGCCGCCTGTCCTCTGCCGCACGCCGATTGCGTCATGTCGCGGAACAGCACCAGCTTCGCCCGCTCGTACTGAATCCCCTCGTCCGCGAACGTCTTCTCCCAGTTGTCCTGCACGTCATCGAGCACGAACGAAACGAACTGAACGGTCCGCTCTTCGTCGGGCGTTTGACTCACCGGCGCGGTCGAACTGGCGGGCGACTGAGTGACCGAACCGTCGTCGACGAACGTGAAGAAATTGCGCCCGGTGATCAGGCTCAAAACGAGAAGGATGATCAATCCGCCGCACCCGATCGTCGGGCCGCGGCCAAAGCCGAACCCGCCCCCACCGCCAGCACGCCGATCAATAATGTCCCGACTGACTCCGCCTGGTGTCCATCTCATGGCGCAGAGATGTAGCACAAGCAAGGCCAGCTGGCGAGGGTCAGCCCGTGTGACCGATGACCCACCCTCAGCGGCGGGTGATCAGCGTCTCCACCGGCGCGTAGTCATCGGTGAGCAGGACCGCATCCCGCGGCGCATTCGTCGACGCCAGCGAATCGATGTACGAGGCAAGCTGCGGCAGGCGCGCCGCCGGGGACTCGATCAGTCGCGCGTGCATCGTCTCCTTCGGTGTGATGAGAGGAGTCATGCTCGCAAACAGCTCTCCACCCGAGCGCAGGACGTAGGGGTAGACGCTCTCGATGGTCCGGTGCAGCGCGTCGAGGATTCTCGACTCCTCGTTCCCAAAGGCGCAGTGAAACTGAATGATCCCATGGTCCGTCAGGCGGGACGCCACCTCCTCGAAGAACTCACGAGTGACCAGGTGCGGTGGGAGAGTGTCCCCGTAGCGATTGGTCGTGTAGGCATCGATGATTACGAGATCCCAGCGATCGGCCGTTCGCTTCAAAAAGGTCCGTCCGTCCATCACATGGATACGGAGGCGCTCACTAAAGGGGAGCTCGAAGTACCGCTCGGCGACGGAAACGACCATCGGATCGACTTCCACCGCATCGATCGTCGCCTCAGGATAGAAATGGAGATACTGCTTCGCACCGGTACCGCCGCCGAGACCGATCATCAGCACCCGCCGGATCGACGGACGCATGAGCGGAGCGACATGAAACGAATCGGTGTAGGGATTCCCGGGCCCGTACGGGTCACCGACCTTCATGCGCGATTGAATCGCGAGATTGAAGTAGAGCTCGCGGAAATCTCCCCGCTCTTTGACTACGATCCGGTGATAGGGACTGTCCGCGACATGGACGATCCGCGTGCCCGGCAGCGGCTCGATCAATGCGCGATCGAGGCCGGTCGAACGCTGCACGAGGAAACCGGCCGCCGTGAGCGCCAGGACGGCAGCCAGAGCAATGCCGGCCGTGCGACGCGACCGGATGCGATGATGGAGAGACGCGGGGGCTTGCGCCACCAGAAGCATGCCCGCGGTGAGCGCGGCACCGGTAGCGACGAAAAGCACGGTCCGGCTCACGCTCTGCAGACGATCGAGAAGGTAGTACGCGGTGAAGATCGTGCCTGCGATGCTTCCGAAGGTGGAAATGCTCGAGACCGAGCCTGCCGTCGTGCCGCTTCTGCCGGTGGTGGTCGCCAGAAGACGAACGGCGATCGGTGAAGTGGTGGCGAGAAAGAACGTCGGAATCGCAAAGAGGAGCGTCGACGCGGCGAACGCATGGGTCCAGAGCGAGAGCGACGAGGCCGCGATGCGCGGCGCGGCCAACGCGTCGATCCACGGAATGAAGCAAAGAACGACGGCCGCCGCCGAGAGCGTGCCCGCGAGAGTGGTGATGCGCGGACGCCGGTCACCGATGCGTCCTCCCGCCCAGTAGCCGGCGCTCATCGCGGCCATGAACACCGCGATGACCGTGGTCGTCTCGCGCAGCGCCGATCCGAACGTCTTCCCGACGATCCGGAATGCCGCGACCTGCAGCGCCATCAGAAGGCCACCCGCGACGAAGACCGCGATAATGAGGACCGCCCGTTGCCCGACACTCGTGGACCCTTCGGGCGGGGCGTCCAAATCGGTCGGATCGCCGGTGCCGGCCGGAGCTTCAGAAATCTCGTTCATGCCGGCGAGGATACGACAGAGGGCCCCGACGGTGCCTGTTTCGGGATAGGCGGAAGACTCATCGGTCGTCTGCATGTCCTGAGCGCACCGCCGGCCTTGAGACCGGCGGGGATCGTGCGAGCCGCGCGACGGCCGAGGTGCGCGGGGCGAGACGCCCCGTGCGGACGGGGTCCGCGGTACGGCGGACGAGGACGTCCGCGCTACTCACTCGCTACGCGCTCGCTTACGCGCGGCTTCGCTGCGCACCGAAGACACGCCCGCTCGGCGCGTTCAGATCTCGCCGCTGGCCGAGGGGTAGTCGTCGGAGCGGATGAGGATGTCGC
>DASVLC010000069.1:0-23963 GCA_036385045.1 Thermoanaerobaculia bacterium
GTTCGGAGATTGGCGCATCCCGAACGGATTCGGATTTCACCTTCCGGTATCAACGACCCGGCAGCTCTTTCGGAGTTCGTCGCGTCGGCCGATCTAGGAATCGCGATGTATCGTCCTACCTACGAGAACGAGTGGGTGGGACGCAACATCGAGCACATCGGCCTCGCGTCGGGAAAAATAGCCAGCTACCTGCAGCACGGCGTTCCGGTCGCGGCGAACGAGCTCGGAGAGATCACCGACTGGATCCACTACTACGGCGCGGGGACGATATTCGCTCTCGATCGTCCTTTCGTCCCGCACCCGCCCGCACCCGCTGCTGCTGACGCCTGTCGTAAACTCTTCGAGCGCCACCTTGATCTCGATCGCTTTGGCCCGCGTTTCGTCGAAGCGGTGGAGCGGGCTGGGTAGACAACGGAGGCTGAACGATGGACGCCGGCTCTCAAGTGCTGCTCGGTTTGATGTATCGCGACCTCCTTGCCTCCGGACGGCCTCTTCCCCGGTTTCGCGATACCGGGTTCAAGGTGTTTTCTCAGACCGACGAGGACGGCCTGCTGCTCTACATCTTTTCTCTGATCGGCGCGGAGAAGCGTACAGCCGTCGAGATCTGCGCAGGGAATGGCATCGAGTGCAACGCGGCGAACCTGATCGTGAATCACGGATGGCACGCGCTGCTCGTCGACGGGAATGCCGAGCGCGTCGAGCGAGGGCGAACCTACTACCGCGAACATCGCTGGACATATGTCTATCCCCCGTCGTTCGTGCAGGCGTGGATCACCCGCGACAATGTGAACGAGGTCATCTCCTCAAATGGATTCTCGGGAGAAGTTGGCCTCCTCTCGATCGATCTCGACGGCGTGGACTATTGGATCTGGGAAGCGATTCAGGTCATCGAGCCGCGAGTCGTCGTCGTCGAGTACCAGGACATCATCGGCCCCGATCGGGCACTCACGGTTCCCTACAGCGACGACTTCGACGCCTGGATTCACCCGATGACGGACGGAACGCCCAACTACTTTGGCGCTTCGCTACCGGCGTTCGTGAAGCTTGCTTCTCGAAAGGGCTACCGCCTGGTCGGGTGCAACCGGCTCGGGTACAACGCGTTCTTCGTCCGTCGCGGGCTGTGCGACGACGAACTGCCGGAGATCGCGGCTCGCGAATGCTTCAGCCACACGAAAGTGATCGAGGGGATGCGCGATCGTTTTCCGACAGTCAAAGACTACCCCTGGGTGGAGGTCTGAATTTGCCATACGAAGGCTCTCACGACTCCACCGGCTGCACGCACGTCGGCGGCTGGGCGCGCGACACGGATGCGCCGGACGAGCCCGTGGCCGTTGAGATCCTCGCCGACGGAGAGCATCTAGCGACGGTCGAGGCGAAGGAGTTTCGCAAGGACCTGCTCGAGGCGGGCCTCGGCGATGGCCGCCACGCCTTCCGCTACCCGCTCGGGACGGCGCTGCACGACGGCAGTCCGCACACGATCGAGGTAAGGATCTCCGGCACGGACTTTCAGCTCGCCGGCACGCCCAAACGTGTCCACTGCCCGCACATCCTCGCCGAACCGCTCCCGGCCGCACTCAGGGAACAAGCCTCCCGGGAAGCTGAAGCTTCCAGACTTCCCATCGCAGCCAGCCTGCCGGGCGAGCGCGCGGTTCCTTTCCCGATGCGCGTTCATCTCGTCTGCTACGAAGATCTGAACGAATGGATTCTCGGCAAGATCACGCGGCGTCTCAGGGATGGGCTCGAGACGCTGGGAATGGACGTGACGATCGGGAGCGAGCCGGATCCAGCGGCCGAAGTGAACCACCACGTCATCTACTGGGGCTATGTCGACCGCAAGGCGACACTCGAGACCGTAATGGTCACCCACATCAACGACACGCGTGAGCTCGATAGGGTGAGGCGACAGCTCGTCGGCTCCGGGGTCGAGATGGGCATCTGCATGTCCCTGGAGACGGTGCACCGTCTCGCCGCGTTCGGGATCCCGCGACAGCAGCTCTGTTTCGTAAGCCCTGCACACGACTCCATCATTCATCCGCGGAAACTTCGGGTCGGCGTGACCACTCGAGTCTATGACGACGGCTGCAAGAGAGAACAGATGCTGGCGAACCTGGCGGAACTGCTTCCGAAGGACCAGTTCGCGTTCACCATCATGGGCTCCGGCTGGGAGAACGTGATCGACAGGATGCGGCGTGCGGGCGTGGAGGTCGAGTACATCGACCACTTCGACTATGACGCGTACGTCGAACTGATGCCCCGGCTGGACTATTACCTCTACACCGGTATGGATGAGGGCTCCATGGGCTTCGTCGATGCGGTCGCCGCCGCAGTTCCGACCATCGTCACGACGCAGGGATTCCACCTCGATGTTCCCGGCGGGATCACTCACGGCTTTCAGACTTTGGACGAACTCGCCGGCATCTTCTCCTCGATCGCCTCGGCGCGGCGCGCGCGCGCCGGCGCGGTCGGGGGCTGGACCTGGGAGGAGAACGCGCGCAAGCACGCGTTGATCTGGAACCTGCTCGCCTGCCGGCGGGAGGGGCGGATAGTGCCCTCGTCGTTCATCCCGGAACTTGAAGCACTCGGAATCACGTCAGCCTGAACTGCGCAGAGTCGCTTTTCACTCCCCTGCAGCCCTCACGAATCTCGCTGATCGGCGGGAGATGGCGTCCGCGCCACCCACGCCTCATAGGCGTCCTGCATGAAGTGGTGACTGCGCGGCCCAGACGGATCGAGCGCGTCGTCGGAAATGTACCGTCTCAACTCTTTTTCCGACGGCAGTTCGATCGCGTCGGCAGTCATCTTCGCCCTCCAGCCGTGCCACCCCTTCGCGACCTCGTCGTCGGCAAAGCGGCGGTTAACCCACTTTTCGATCGCGTGCGGAACCGACAGGCAGAGGTAGTGGCGCATTCGCAACGTCTCGGGAAAAATCTTCAACCCCTCGAACGCGACGAGATGGCCTCCCGAGGCAGCAAGATCGACTCGCGATTGCTGCTTCTTCCACGCCGTCAGCCGATGGGGAAACTGCGGAGCGAAAGGGTAGTACCACAGCATCGTCTCCTGGAAGTGCGGGTGCTCGTGAGTCGGGGACTCACGTGTCGGCATGAAAGAGAACTCCAGAAAATTCGCCGCATTGAACCCGTCACGATCTGCTCTCTCGAGCGCCGATGCCAGCGTTTCGTCCGAACGTGACGGCAGCCGGATCTCGTCCGCATCGGCGTGGATGAACCAGTCGGCGTCGAGCAGTTGAGCGAGCTCTTCCTTTCTCCGAAGAATCCGTTCCCACTCGTATGTCTCGCCGCGGGGCATCCGCTCGATCCCTACCAGTCCTCGATCGTGGTAACGCTCCGCAATCGCGACGGTGGCGTCTGTCGAGTCGTTGTCGATGAGATAGAAGGAGATATCCTGCCGCACGAAGTTGTCGAGCGCGGCAGCCAGGACGCGCTCTTCATTACGCGCTGCGATGAGGGCAATGGTCCGCATGGGGGAAGGACGGGACGTTATCATAGGGGGGCGGATCGCGTGATGGGCGGCGAACGGTAATTGAAAGCGACCAGATGAGCAGACCGGATCAGCCTGCCACTGCCGAAACGCGGCGACCGATTGGGCAGCTGCACACGTTCCTCGAGGACGTTAAGTCGCGCGGCTTCTCTCCCCGTGGGATCATCGACGTCGGCGCGCACAAGGGTAACTGGACGCGCGGCGCCCTCGGCGTGTTTCCGGACACGCCTGTGATCATGATCGAGCCGCTCGAGGAGATGATTCCGTACCTCGAAGCGACTGTCCGCGACCATCCGAGCAGCCGATACATTGCCGCCGGTGCCGGCAGCACGGTGGGCACTTCGATCCTGACGCTGTGGGAGGACCTCCGCGGCTGTTCCTACCTCATGCCGCCAGGCTCGGAGGAGGTACAGAGAGAGACGAGACTGACCACGATCAACGAGATTCTCGCCAGCGATCTCCAGTTCGTTCCTGATCTGGTGAAACTCGACACTCAGGGGTTCGAGCTCGAGGCATTGAAAGGTGCGTCTTCTCTGTTCGGACGCACACAGCTGTTCATCCTCGAGACATCGCTGTTCGAATTCATGCCCGGAATGCCATCGTCGCGTACCGTCATCAACTTCATGGCGGAGCGTGGGTACGAGATCTACGATGTAACATCCTTCGACCGACGACCTCTTGACGGTGCTCTCGCCCAGATCGATTTCGCATTCGCGGCGGCAGAGGGATGGCTGCGTTCGACACACCGCTGGGACTGACGTCTGACGCCGTAAACCGACCATGATCCGCCGCCAACACTTCATCTATCTCCGCGACAGGCGATTCGTTTTTGCCTACGTGCCGAAGGTGGCCTGCACGAACTGGAAGGCCCGGCTGCGTCACCTCCTCGGGCATGACGATTACCTCGACAGTGCGCTCGCTCATGATCGAGCGCGAAGCGGATTGACGTTCCTCTCCGAAGTCGACGAGTGGAAAGATGACTTGCGGATCCGGCCATCGCGAAGTACACGTTCGTCAGAAATCCATTCACCCGCGTTCTCTCCGCCTACCTCAACAAGATCGAGCCGTACGCACGTGGCGAAGGGGATTGGCAACGCCCCTATTTTCGACGTGTCTTCGAGGCCGTCGACCGTTACCGCCAGCACGCCTCCGGCGGGCCGGAGTCTGTATCGTTGGTTGTGTTCCTCGAGTGGATCGCCCGCTCAGGAGACCCGATGACGGAGGATGAGCACTGGATGCCGCAGAGCCGGATCCTGGCACCTGAAGCCGTCTCCTACGATTTCGTCGGCCGCTTCGAACGACTCCGAAGCGATGCCGAAACGCTGATGCGTCGGATGGGCTTCTCCGTACCGTTTCCTTCCCGCGAAGCGCTCGAGTTTCCGGGAACGAATGCCAATGCACTGATCATGTCTTATTTTTCGGAATCGGCGGTCCATTGGGTAAGACAGATCTATCGCGACGACTTCGAAGCGTTCGCCTACTCCCTGAATCTGGAGGATGCTGTCGAGCCCGCATGAGCCTCCGAATCGCACCGTTCATCTTCAGCTGGAAAGGTCAGTTCGAAAAGGCCTGCCGAACCGAAGATCAGCTTCGAGAGCTGTTTGATCGGGTGACCGTCATCAACAGCGACGAAGACAACACCCGCCCTGGATGGATCGACGTCGGCGACGATCTGTTTTTTACCGGGCAGTTTCTGCGAGCCGTCGATCACTTCGACGCGGACGTTCTCTTCCACATTCAGGCGGATGCGCACTATGACGACTGGCCTGCGGTTTTCGATAGGGCAAGGGAATCCTTCGAGAGGGTACAGTGGGGCGTCTTCGCTCCTAACGTCGATTTCACCGGCTGGGTGAGCCCTGGCGTAGACATCGCTTCCCAGTTTTTTCCCGCGGACTCGAACCTGCGGCTCGTCTCCTGTACCGACTGCACCTGCTGGATGATTCACCGCGACGTGATCGAGCAGTTCCGCAAGCACCGCGACCTCTTCTCACAGAACCGGTACGGATGGGGAATCGACCTGACGATCGCAGCACTCTCCTATCTGAACGAGCGTCCCGTAGTCCGCGACTACGCGCATACGGTGATTCATCCGCGCGGCCGCGGCTACGACAACGATGCGGCCAGGAAGGAATACGACACGTTTCTCGATAGTGTGCGGGCCGACGTACGCAAGGTGCTCGAGTTCCAGCTCACGGACCGGCAGCGGCTTGTCGAAATGGTTCGGATACCGGTGCATTCGGAGGGTTGCCGGCCCACGCCCCGTGAATGAACATCTTTGCCGGTACCGACCACTCTCCGGACTTTCTCCACGACCACGCTAGAATCAGAACCACTTAGAAAGCTCATTTGCGGAGAGCTGCAGAAACAGAGCTGAGCCGCAGCGCCGTCGGGATCGAGAGCGTTGAGAGATTCAGCGGAGGATTGGAACAGAGGAATGGCGTTGAACGAGACCACTGACAGAACATCCTTCGATTCCAGTTCTCGCCGTGCCTTGATCGTCTCTGGCATGCACAGGAGCGGAACCTCAGCCCTCGCTCGCGTACTGAGCCTCCAGGGCGCCGAGCTTCCAGCTCATCTGCTCCGCAAGGAAGACGGCTTGCCGGGCGATGGCAACTCGATTGCCGGGTTCTGGGAGTCGAGACCGCTGATGCTCCTGCATGAGGAAGCTCTCATAGCGGCAGGGGCGGCGTGGGACAAGCCGACGCTGATTCACCCCGCGTGGTTTCAGTCAGACGTGGCTGAGGCATTCGTCGACCGATTGGTAGGCGTGTTGAGACGAGAGTTCGGTACCGCACCGCTCATCGTTCCGAAGGATCCACGCATCAGTCGTCTGGCTCCTCTCTGGACGGCGGCGCTTCGCATTCTGGGGATTACGCCGCATTGGCTGATTACCGTTCGCAACCCGCTGGATGTCGCCGGTTCTCTGGCTCACCGCGACGGGATGCCTCTGCACCGAAGCCTCTTCCTCTGGCTCGTCCACACGCTCGAGATCGAACGCGAGACACGTGGGGCGTCACGGCTGTTTGTCAGCTTCGACGACCTTCTCTCGGACTGGCGTTCCGTGGTCCGGCGCATCGACGACGCATTAGGTCTGCAATTGCCAGGTCCCGACATAGCCGAGACCGCGGCAATTGACGCCTTCCTGGACCACGACCTCCGCCACCACCGTGCATCGCTCGAAGAGATCACCACACGTGGCGATGTAAGCGACTGGGTGAAGAGAACGTATCTGTGGGCACTGGAGGCGTCCACGGCCGCCACCGAGCCCCCAAGCTCCGAACTGGACGAGGTCGTCCGGGCGCTCGAGACCGCACACGCGCTTTTCGGCTCAGCCAATGGCGCCTCGGATCCGACTGACCCGATACAACCCGTCCGCGTTGAATCGAGTCTCGACGATCTGGCACTCAGCGAGAAACGCGAAGCAATCGTCCGTCTCCATGCGACGGTTGGCGCCCTTCACCGCGCGGACCTGCACCTCGCCGAGCGACAGGGCGAACTCGCTTCGCGCCAGAAGCAGTTCGCCGATCGTCAGGAGCAGATATCCACGTCGATCATCCGACTTCAGGAAGCCTCGGCTCTGGCCGAGCAGCGAGAGAAGTCCCTGCGGAGTTCCGTCGATGAGTTGCGGCAGACGAGTCGGCAGTTCGACGTTTCCCTCACCACGCTCAAAGCGGAGGCCGATGCTCGAGAGATCGCCTTTGCGAGCAAAGTCGAATCGCTGCTCGGAGAGCTCGCCGGCCAGCATGAGGTTGAGAGTTCACTGCGCATCACGATCGAAGAGCTTCGGAATGAGCGCGAACGGATGGAGAGAGGATTCGCCGGACGCACCACGGGGCAGTCGCATGCCTCCGGAGCCCGGTCGATCGCATCCGGCGATTCCGCACGCCTCGGCCCACGATCGCGCGTTAGTACCATTGCGTTCTACCTTCCCCAGTTCCACCCCATCCCGGAGAACGACGAATGCTGGGGAACCGGCTTCACCGAATGGACCAACGTCGTGCGTGCGAGGCCACAGTTCGACGGACATCAGCAGCCAGTTCTCCCCTCGGACCTCGGCTTCTACGATTTGCGGGTACCAGCAGTCTGGGACGAGCAGGCAGCACTAGCTCGCGCCTACGGAGTCGACGGCTTCTGTATCTACTACTACTGGTTCGGTGGAAAAAGAGTGCTCGAGAAACCGCTCGACGGGATGCTCGAAACCGGCCAGCCAGACTTTCCGTTCTGCATCTGCTGGGCAAACGAAAACTGGACCCGCCGCTGGGACGGCCAGGACGACGACATCATCCTCGCCCAGGATCATACGGCCGAAAGCGACGATCGGTTCATCGTCGACGCCCTGCCGGTACTGCTGGACCCTCGATACATTCGGGTCGACGGCAAGCCGATGCTGCTGGTCTACCGCGCGGATCTTCTCGTCGATCCTCTTCGCACAACCAAAGCCTGGCGTGAGGCAGCGCATCGCGCTGGTCTGCCGGGCCTGCATCTCTGTGCCGTGTGGAAGGTCGATGATCCCCGCTCGATCGGCTTCGACGCGTTGGTCGAGTTTCCGCCCCATCACTTCCCGCATGCCGAACTGACCGAAGAGTATCGCCGGCAGGCTCCTTCCTTCGAGGGGCAAGTCTACGATTATGCGGAAGGCGTCAGGCTGGTGAGGCCGCTGCAGGACCAGGGGTTCACCGTGCACCGCGGAGTGATGCCCTCATGGGACAACACCCCGAGGCGGGGACGGCAGGCGCATCTTTTCGTCAGAAACACGCCGGAGCTTTACGGCCTCTGGCTCGAAAATGTCATCCGGGAATCGGCCGCCAGGCCCGGAGCTGGCGATCAGTTCGTGTTCATCAACTCGTGGAACGAGTGGGCGGAAACTGCCATGCTCGAGCCATCACAGACTCACGGCCGGCGATACCTCGAGGAGACGCGGCGGGCGGTACACGCAGCGTCCCGGTATCCCGAACGTCGATGGCAGCCGATCGCGCCAGAGCAGACGTCCGAGAGCCATACGCCGGCTGATTCGGCGTTCAACGCTCCGGCCTCGATTGCTCCCGGCTTCGTGCCCGCAAACGCCGGTTCGTCATCACCTCTCAACATGACCCACGGACTTCTCGCTCTGGCAAAGAGCCCGATCTGGCTTCTGATGGGGCGGCTGCCTTCGAGGTTGCGCTGGTGGCGCGAAATGCGACGCTTGCGGACGAATGGTCACTTCGATCCCGAGTTCTATCTTTCGCGTCATCCCGAGGTTGCCCAAACCGGCGCCGATCCGATCTACCATTTCGTCCGACTCGGAGTGCAGGAAGGGCACGCACCGCATCCACAGATCAGCAGTGCGTCCTACAAAGCGGTGACGAAACAGCAGCCCTCCCTTGGAGAGCTCTGGTTCAACCGCGCCTACGGCATCATTCCGCTGGTGGTCAAGTGGCCTGTCTGGCTCGCTCTCGGCCGGGCATCCAGCCGGCTGGAATGGTGGCGCGAGATGCGAACCCTGCTCAGGAGCGGGGCGTTCGATCAGGAGGCCTATCTCCGCCAGAACCCGTGGCTACCATCGCAGAAGACGGAACCGGTCTACCACTACGTGCGGTATGGCCGCGGGGCGAAGTCACGCCCGGCGCCGGCAGCCTCCGTCTCCTCCTCTTTCCCAGCTGAAACCGCACCCTCCGGACCGTCACCAGCCCCGCGGGCGAAAGTGTCCTACCCGTCGCGGACCAGCACCAGGGCTTCAGGCTGGACCTTCAACTCGGCGCAACTTCGAGTAAGGAAGGAAGGTGCCATCCCTCTACTGTTCGTCTCACATGATGCGGCACGAGCCGGCGCCCAGATCATCATGCTCCGAATTCTGGAAACGCTCGCGAAACGGCAGGAATTCGAGCTGTTTCTCCTGCTCAGATCCGGCGGTGAGCTCCGTCCCGACTTCGAGCGATTCTCACACGTGCTCGATCTGCAGGAACTTCAGGCACCCGATGAAAAGCAGGCAGTGCTTGACGCGCTTGAGATGATGGGCATGCGTCCCGCTCTCGCATTCTGCAACACGGTGGCGAGCGGACCGGTCGCAAGCGTCCTTCACGAGCGCGGAGTGCCCGTAGTCGCCAATCTGCTGGAGCTGCCGACGACTATCGATGCTCTCGGTCCCGAAATGCTTCGGGACGTCCTCGCCTCTTCGAAGGCAACCGTCGTGGCCTCCGAGTTCGTGCGCGCCGCCCTGATCCGCCACTACGCGATTCCAGAGAAAGCCCTCACCGTCATTCATGCAGGTGTGCCTGGCTGGAACGGTGAGGCTGAAGATCGCGCGAAAGCCCGCGCCAGAATCCGGGAGCAGTTGGGCATCCCTGCGGACGGGCGGATCGTACTCGGCTGCGGGACAGTTCATCACCGGAAGGGCACCGACCTTTTCGTTCAGGCTGCACGGACGGCGATCCGGGATCTCGGCCTCGAGAATGCCTGGTTCATCTGGGTCGGTGCTGACGAAGCGGGGCCACTCTTCAGGACATGGTGCGTCCACGACCTTGCGGCTTCGGGACTGGACTCGAGAGTCGTTCTTATCGGGCCCCGTGAGAACACGCGCGACTTCTATCTCGCCGCCGACGCTTTTCTCCTGACATCCCGGGAGGATCCGTTTCCTCTCGTCAACCTCGAGGCCATGGCCCGGGGGTTACCCGTCGTAGCCTTTGCTGAGGCTGGCGGAGCTCCCGAAGCGCTTCGCGACGGAGCCGGGATCGTCGTTCCCTACCTCGACGTCGTCGAAATGGCCCGGGAAGTGGTTCGCATACTCGACGCGCCCCGATATGCGGCTTTGATTCGAGAACGTGCCCAGGCTCGCGCGAATGAGCGGTTCCGCTGGGATCACTATGTCGAGAAGCTCTGCGTCACGATCAGACGGCATGCAGTCACCTCGTGACGCCGAGCTCATGCATGCGGGTTTGATCCGGCTCGCGCTCGTCGTAGTAGAATTCCGCCTTCCTGACGTCTTACGGTAACGTGGTTCTGTCCCGGAGAGTGTTCAGTTCCTCAGGCGTACGCGCATCGCGGATACGGATGCGCGGAACGCCGTGCGCACCATCTCGATCGATATGACACTCACGCTGGATCGCAATCACTGGAACATCAACCGACTCCCCATCGACACGCCTGCCTTCGATGTCGACGCCTACGTGAACCGGCTACCGTCCGTTCATGACTTCGACCTGAGGACGAAGCTGCAGGAGTGGAAGGAGAGCGGCATCGTTCGCTTCGAGTCGTGCGTCGACGATGACATGATCGAGAAGCTGCTCGAGGACATTCTCTACCTCAGCGAGAACCGCTCGCGTTTCGATCTCGAGATCGAGTTTCGTGGCACGCGTCTTCCGCTGAAGGAAATGACATCCTCTCCGCTCTCCGATACGGGAGTGAAGTTCAACTGTCTCGAGAACCTGTCGCTTGCCGCTCGCGAGCTCAGCCTGAACCGTCTCATCTGCGAGTTCCTTGGGCACGTTTTCCTGGACGCGCCGGTGGTTCTGCAATCCCTCACCTTCTGGCGCGGCAGCGAACAGCCCGTCCATATTGACTACCCGTACGTAAGGACGCAGACCCGCCTCCCTCACCTGGCGGCCAGCTGGATTCCTCTCGAGAACATTCACCCCGACGCAGGGCCTCTCGCGTACTACCCCGGGTCACACCGGCACGAGTTGATCACGCCCTTCGACTGGGGCGACGGAAGCATCGTTTTCGAGCCGGACAGCGTCAGGTCACCCGCCGAGTTTTCCGCGTACCTCTACTCGGAGATCTCGCGGCTCGGCCTTCAGCGACAGGTCTTCCTGCCGCAACGCGGCGACGTTCTCATCTGGCATGGGAACCTGCTGCACGAAGGCACTCATGTGGAGGATCCATCGCGTACCCGACGCTCCTACATTACGCACTACACGTCCCTTGCGTCGTATCCTCGCGAGCACATGCTGCCTGACGCAATGCGCACCGCTGCCTTTACCAGGAAGCATGGTGGGTACGTTTTCGAACATCCGTGGGTCAGAGACGAGCGTGAGTTGCCAAGCTGGAAACAGGGCTCTACGTCACGTATGAACGCCTCCCTTCGTGTTCCGTGAGGGGTTGCCTTGATCCGGCAATGGGGACGACTGGTCCCTGCGGCTAGACTGACACTGTCGGGCCTGGGTATCAAGACTGCTCTCAGTCATAGTCGGCACCATCGGTGCGGCCTAGCCTAGCTAGTCACTCTTCCCAACCGGGGGGCCGTTCCGCTTCCTCACGTGGGGAATCAACCGCGCGAGCGGAAATGACCAGCCAATCCCACCAGGACTTACCATCATCATTATCGACAGTGATCTCCAGCTCTCGCGCGTTTGACAGATCGACAACTCGCTCTACCTCCGCGTGTCTATTGACCGGCGTGGCGAAGATCGGAACGCCGTCGACGCGCAGGGCCACCACCACGGTACCAGCGTTCGGCACGGACGCCCCTTCAGGATCGAGAGGCGCGATGGCCGCACGAACCACCAATTGTTGGAACTGGCTCGCATCAAAGACAGCGGTTGTCTTCGTCGACTGCCCCGGATGAATGAGAATACCCTCCGGTCTGAGGTCTACGAGACCGGTCACGTCGCCCAGATCAGTGCGAAGCAGCGCCGCAAAGAGCGCAGTAGTAGCGCCTGAGGCACGCCTGAAGATCACTATACCGGGATCGATGTCCAGGCCTCGCTCCTGTACGAATGAACCGCTTTGTCGCAGCTTTCCGATAAGGATGGGAAACGTCTCCGCGTTCAGTGCCTCATTAAAGGCCAGGACGGGCGGCCGATAAATAGCGGGATCTACGGTAATGAAGTGCTCGACGTCGCTCGTCACGACGCGAGACCACGCGATGTCCACTGGTGCTCCGAAGAAGTCACCCCCCACATAATTGAACTCGCACGGTAGCGCCAGATCTCCAGTGAGGTCTGTCTTCGCGACTTCATAGTTCGCGGTCGACGGCCCCAGCCAATCCCCGTTCACGCCGGCAAAGCGCGCATCAACGGCCAATACATTTCTCACGCTACTGGTAGTTCCGCGACAGGTTCTCTCGACAACGGCCCGAATGATCCGACCACTCTTTGCATGACGCTCCGCTACCCGCACATGTGGCGAAGTCCAGGGCCTGAGTCCGAAGGACTGAGCATGGAGCGACAGGAACTGACCTCCGCACACCGCGATCGTAGCTGCGGCAATCAGAGGCCGCTTCAACTGCGCAAGCGCCACCCCGAGCAAGAGCGCGAAGTACGGCAACACCGGGATCAAGTAACGCGCTTGTCTCGTCGGGCTTAGCGAGAATACCGCAAGGACCGTCGCAATCTGCAGGATCGCGATGACCGCAGTGACGGTCGAGTGCGTCACCCACCCTGCGTCACGTCTGCGAACGACAAACAACGCGCTCAGAATGATCACAGTTCCCACAACAACTACGCTAGGCGGTCCAAAACTGCTAATGAACGTACGTGCCCAGTACGTCAAGGTGTTCACATACGTGTCTTCTTTACCCCAGAAGAGCCGTACGCCCGGACCATACGAGCCGGCGTATAAATGCTGGAGCACCGCTCTGAGGTTCCGCAGATACCATGCGAGGGTGAGTGCCCACAGCACTGCACCGCCGAGCAGCGTTCCGAGCAGCACTGCTCGGTGGACGACAATGCCTGCCCGGAGCTGAGTTCTGACACTCCACATATACCAAAGCACCCACAACACTGGCCATACCAGAAACAACGGTTGTATTTGCTTGGTGGAAAGTGCAAGCGCGGACGCTGCGAACAACTGGGCAATGATGAACCGACGGCTCCATCGCGGCGAGCAACAAAGGATCAGCACGAACCATGCTACGGAGGCGGTTTGCAGCAGTTCGACCAGGTATTGATGACTGTAGTAAATGAAAAGAGGCGCGCACGCGATCGAAAGTACGGCAGCCAGCGGAGGAAGAACAGATTGAGGGGACAGCTCCCGAACTGCCCGCGCGACGAGAAGTAGTGTGATGGCGTGTAGGACTACGACCATCAACAGCAGCGCCTGGTCGACCCCTCCAGCTATCGATGCCAGAGGAAGAAAAAGCTGGCCGAGCCAGATGAGACCATTCGGTTTCGAGGGAAACACATCCAGCAACTGTAGCGGCCACGCAGAAGGCTGCCGTATCAGCGTCATGTAGAGATCAACGCTCGCTTTGCCATACTGAGCCTGATCCCCGCCCCATGCCGACGTATCCACGAGGACCCAGACAACGCTGGGTACGGCGAGAAGACTCACGACGATATAGAGCAAACCAGCGCGACGCCGGTTACCGGAGTCATGACCTTGCTGCATCCGGGCGAGTGTAGCAGGGCGATTCCGGGATCGCAGAGACGTGCTGTTCGCGAGACAGTGCCGAAAATCCGACATGGCGGAGCTTCCATCGCCGTTCCGGCCCCTGTTGGCTGATCGAGCGGCGAAGGTGTTCTTCGCCGTGGCCGCCCCCGCGGCCCGCTAGCCATTCTGGCACTCATCAGTCAACTCCCATCGCCGCCCTCTCAGCGCCGCGGATGATCGTCGCAGTGCCCGCCGGACTACTGACGTCAAAGGGCTATACTCCAACAGGATTCGATCTTACTCAGACTCCCTGCCTCGAGGCGGCGAGCCTATGTGTGCAGACGGCAAGGTGGCCTTTGGTTCCGATTACTATCCCATTCAACGACCTTCGCCCGGTCCTCCGTGAGCTGGAGACGGAGATCCTCGACGCAACGGAACGAGTGCTGCGAAGCGGCTGGATGATCCTCGGCCCCGAGGTCGAGGCTTTCGAGGCGGCTTTTGCGGAGTTCCTCGGTTCCGAGTACGCGGTCGGGGTAGCGAACGGGACGGACGCCATCGAACTCGCTCTCCGCGGAGCCGGCTTCGGGCCGGGAGACGAAGTAATCACCGTGGCACATACCGCGGTCGCGACCGTCTGCGCCATCGAAAGAACAGGTGCTCATCCCGTCCTGGTCGATATCGATCCGTGCAGCTATACAATCGATCCGGTTGCGGTCGAGGCTGCCATCACGTCGCGAACTGCCGCAATCGTGGCTGTTCATCTGTACGGTCATCCGGCGGATATGAGCGCTTTACGTCAGATTGCAACCCGGCACCGCCTGCTCCTGGTGGAAGACTGCGCTCAAGCACATGGCGCACGTCAATCCGGCCGAATGGCCGGCACGCTGGGTGATGTCGCGGCGTTCAGTTTCTACCCGACGAAGAATCTTGGGGCGTGTGGAGACGGAGGTGCAGTTGTCACATCCAACGCCACACTGGCTGAGAGGATCCGACGCCTGCGAAACTACGGTCAGACTTCCCGATACGAGCACGCGGAACGAGGGATCAATAGCAGACTCGACGAGGTTCAGGCCGCGATCCTTCGCGTCAAGCTGGCAAGGCTGCCCGCGCACAACGCGGAACGGGCTCAACTGGCGAAGCGTTATTCTCAACAACTGACGAACGTCACTGCACCAACTGTCCAGCCCGGCAACGAGCACGCCTGGCACCTTTACGTAGTCAGGCACCACGACCGAGCTGCATTAATCGCAACCCTCTCGAAAGCCGGCGTCGGTACGCTGATCCACTATCCTCGCCCTGTGCATCTTCAAAGCGCCTATGCGGATCTTGGCTATGCTGAAGGCTCGCTTCCAGTCACCGAGGCGACTTGCCGTGAGATCCTCTCTCTTCCGCTTTATCCCGGTCTTACGAACGCACAAGTAGACCGCGTCTGCGAATCGGTGATGTCTGCACCACCGCCCCCATCAACCAGCTCGTCGAGCCTTCATCCCTCCAGTCCATGAGCGACGACCGATTCAAGAACCTCGACTTCGAGGGATTCAAGGCGCTGGCCCGAGACGAATCGCTCGAGCCGTACGAGCGGGTTGGTTTCCCCGGAAGCACCCGAGCCGGCAAGGAAGCGCTGATCCTGCGTGACCTTGAATCGAAGCTGACCAACCTTCACCTGGAGCGACAGGTGGTCATCGACATCGGCTCCGGCTGCAGCGAACTGACGAACCTTCTGATTCGACACTGCGAAGCCAGGCATCACCATCTGATCCTCATCGATTCCGCCGAGATGCTCGAGCATCTTCCAGTCACCGCTGGCGTCACCAGGCTGCCCGCAAGATTCCCTCGCGACTGCAAACATCTGCTCGAGCAGTTCACCCGCCAGGTTGACGTGATCCTCACCTACAGTGTGATTCAGTACGTCTTCGCGGAAGCGAACCTCTACGAGTTCGTCGACAGCGCGGCCAGCCTCCTTCGGGACGGTGGCCAACTGCTGATCGGAGACATCCCGAACTCGTCGATGCGAAAGCGGTTTCTCGCGACAGCCAACGGCCTTGCCTTTCACCGTCAATACATGAATACGAGTGACCCTCCGGACATTCACTTCAACACCCTCGAGCCGCGAGAAATCGACGACGCAGTCATGCTGTCGCTCGTCATGCGATATCGTGCCGCGGGATTCGATGCCTTTCTGCTGCCCCAGAGCCCCGATCTGCCGATGGCGAACAGGCGTGAGGATCTCCTGATCAGAAGGCCGTGAGATGCCCGAGGCTCCGATGTCGAAGAACAGAAAACTGATCCTCATCGGTGACAGCGCATTCGCCGAGGTCGCCTACGAGTACTTTTCGTTCGACTCCGAATACGAGGTCGTCGCTTTTGCCGTGGAAAGAGAACATCGAAAACGTTCCGAGCTCTTCGGCATACCGGTTGTCGATTTCGAGGAGCTGGAGACGACGTTCAGCCCGGACTCTCACGAGTTTTATGCGGCTCTCGTCTACACGCAGGGCAACAATCTCCGTCGCCGGCTCTTCGAGAGCGCCAGATCAAAGGGATATCGCCCGGCATCCTATGTCAGCTCCAGAGCCTCGGTCTGGCGGAACGTAGAGATCGGCGAGCACTGCTTCATCTTCGAGAACAACGTGATTCAGCCGTTCGCGAAGATCGGCACGAATGTCGTCCTCTGGAGCGGGAATCACATCGGGCACCACTCGGCGATCGGCGATCATTGTTTCGTCTCATCCCACGTGGTCGTATCCGGGTTCGTCAATATTGGTACTTCGTGTTTCATGGGCGTCAACTCGACTGTAGGCAACAACATGACCATCGGGAACGACTGCGTCATCGGAGCCGGAGCGCTGATCCTGGGCGACGTGCCCGACAGTTCTACCGCCGTGGGAATGTGGAGGCGTAAGCCTGCCTCCGGCGGTTCGACGCCCTGAACCGGCCGTTCCGAAGACGCAACGCCCGGCGCTTTACGAGATGCAACACCCAGAACGCCTCTGAAGACTGGCATGGCCGACCTGATCCTTCCGTACGACGACGCGATGAGCACCGAGTGGAACGCTCTGGTCGAAGGGAGCAGGAATGGGACCTTTCTCCATCTCAGGTCGTACGTCGAGTACCACCGCGATCGATTCACCGACTTCTCTCTCGTGGCGGTCGACAAGGGACGCATGGTCGGCGCGTTGCCGGCCAACCGGAAGGGTGACGTCGTGGAGTCGCATGGCGGGTTGACATACGGCGGCTGGGTCGTCGACGAGATCATGACCCTGCCGAAGATGGCCGCCATCTGGGACTCGATGATGCAGTTCCTGTCAGCGTCAGGGGTCAAACGGCTGATCTACAAACCCGTCCCGCACATGCATCACCGCGTTCCCACAGAAGAGGATCTCTTCTGCCTTGGCTCTTTCGGAGCCAGGCCGGTACGGCGCAGTCCAATGACCGTAGTTGACCTCCAGCACGGACCCCAATGGCAGGCGAGGCGGCTCAGAGGCATCAGGAAAGCCCGAGCCGCACGCGTGAGCGTTGGAGAGTCCAGTGACTGGGCGGGGTACTGGCAGCTGCTCGAAGAAACGCTGAGAGTCCGATACGACGCGACTCCCGTCCACACACTCGAAGAGATTGCGCTCCTTCGGTCCTTGCACCCGGACTCCATCCGTCTGTTCACGGCCACGGCGGGCGCCCGTGTCATTGCTGGTGTCGTTGTATTCGAATCACGACGCGTCGCGCGTGCTCAGTACATTGCAGCCAGTGTCGAAGGCAAACATCAGGCAGCACTCGATCTCCTGTTCCACGAGCTTTTCACCGACGTGTTCGCCTCGAAACACTTTTTCGACCTCGGCACCTCTGACGGCCAGACCGGTGGACAGCTCAACCAATCGCTCGTCGACTTCAAGGAGGGATTCGGCGGCAGGACCATGGTGCAGGATACGTACGAGGTTCTGGTATAACCAACATGAATCCGCTGGAGGGCCTGGGTGCCTACCGAAGACTGCAGAATCATCGAGCTGCCCAAGATCAACGACTCACGCGGTAATCTCACGTTCATCGAGGGCGAACGCCACCTGCCGTTTCCGGTTCGTCGGATTTTCTATCTCTATGACGTCCCCGGCGGATCTGTCCGGGCCGGCCATGCACTGAAGTCCTGCCACCAGTTCGTCATCGCGATCTCAGGTAGCTTCGACGTGCGTCTCGACGACGGAACCCACCGCACCACCCACCATTTGAACCGTTCTTACTACGGCCTGCACATCACTCCGCTCGTCTGGCGAGAGCTCGACAATTTCTCATCGAATTCCGTCTGTCTGGTGGTGGCCTCGGAATGCTACTCGGAGGCGGACTATTTCCGTGACTATGCTGACTATCTCGACGCCATGTCTCTGGGGAATGCACTGCCGGGCGCAGATGAGGCCGGCGCAGGCTGAACGACATGGATGCACCTGCCCCATACGAGCGTGAGTCACCGCTCGCCTCTGACGTGCGCCGGCGCATTGCTCTCCGCCAGACGAAGTGCATCTCCGTCGTCGTCCCCGTCTACTACAACGAAGGATCCATCCCCGAACTGATCGCCGTACTGACGGACGTGGAGCGACAACTCGAGGAACGCGGAGTCAGCATGGAGCTGATCTTCGTCGACGACGGCTCCGGAGACGATTCCTGGGAACGGCTTCTCGAAGTGAAACTCGCCCGACCCGCCACGAAGCTCGTCAGGCTCACGCGCAACTTTGGAGCGATTGCAGCATCGAAAACGGGATTTCACTTCGTTACAGGCGACGCGTTTCTGATTCTCGCCGCCGATCTCCAGGACCCTCCCGATCTGCTGGTCGCGATGGTCGACCGTTGGCTGGCCGGCTCGAAGTACGTCGTTGCCGTGCGGGAGAAACGGAGTGATTCGGTCGAATCCCGGCTGTTTGCAGGAATCTATTACCGGCTCCTGCGCACGATTGCCGTACGCGACTATCCGGAGGGTGGATACGACCTCGCACTAATGTCCGCTGAGCTGCTCCCCTACCTCAGAGCCAGCGCGAAAAACATCAACACGCCGCTCTACGCCTACTGGCTCGGCTTCGCTCCCGATGTCATCCGTTACACCCGCCAGAAGCGTCGCCACGGCTACTCCCGCTGGACCTTCTGGAAGCGCGTCAAGTTCTTTCTGGACTCGCTGCTCGGCTTTTCGATCGTTCCGATCCGCTTCATCTCTGCTTGCGGGCTTCTCGTATCGATAGGAAGCCTCGCGTATGCCCTCGTGATCGTAGTGAACGCCTTTCGGATCGGAACCGAGGTGCCAGGGTTTGTGACGATCGTAACGCTGATTGCCTTCCTGCTCGGGCTCGTCCTGCTGATGCTGGGAGTGATCGGCGAGTACCTCTGGCGGGTCTTCGATGAGGTCTCCGGAAAACCCGAATCGGTCATTGATGAAATCCTCTGAGGCGATTCGATATCTGCTCGTCGGTGGGTTCAACACGGCAGCTACGTATCTCATCTACCTGGTGCTGCTGAACGTGCTCGCTTATCCAGCGGCCTACACGGTTTCCTACGTCGCGGGTATCGTGATCGCTTACACCCTCAATACGCTGTTCGTCTTCCGCTCGAGTCACCAATGGACAAAGCTCGGCCTCTTCTCTCTAATCTACGTCGGCCAGTATCTTCTCGGTCTGGCTCTCCTGAGTTTCTACGTGCAGGTAGTAGGGCTGTCTGCTCGAGTGGCACCACTTCTGGTGCTGATGATCACGATTCCGGTGGCGTTCGTCTTGAATCGGTGGATTCTAAAGGGACCGACCAAGGGGTCGTCGGGCGCCTGAGGGTCCACGGGAACAGCGTCGGGAGCTGTCGTTGCTGAAGAACGAATTGATGTCCCCATCACAGCGCGCAGGCGACGGCGACACGATACGCCTCACTCGCGACTTGATTCCGGTCCTGGTGATGACTGCGGGCATACTCGTGCTTCTCTTCGCTTTCAATCTCATCCATCACCTGATCGCCGATTCGCTGTGCTGTGCAGACGACGCTTTCATAGCCGTTGCAGCAAAAAACCTCGCGAACGGCGAGGGCTATGTCTCGACCTTCCGGCCCATTCAAGGAGAGGTCGAACCGATCCGCTTCGACCCCGCCATCTCGACCGGGCCCACGCTCGTTCTCCCGGCCGCCGCCGCCATCCGGCTGCTCGGCAATCGCTACTGGGTTCCTGGTGCCGTCGTTGTAATTGCCAGTCTTGCCCTTCTTTGCCTGATCGTCATCCACGTTGCACGCGTAACAGCGAGCGTCCCACGCGTGGCTACCTCAGTGATCCTGATCGTGATCGCGCTGAATCTGGTTACCGTCGGATACTACGAACACTGGTACGCGCTCATCGGAGAGATCCCTGCGCTCCTGCTCATCTGTCTCGGGATGCAAAACCTGTTTTCAAACCACAAATGGCGCGGCATCGTACTGGGAGGGCTCCTTCTGGGCCTCGCGTTCCAGACCAAGGCGCTCGCAGCTCTTGCCTTTCCGGTAGCTCTCTTCTTCACCCTATGGATGCTCGTTGCCCGCTGGCACCAGGAGGCACCGAGCCCTTCAGTTGGCGCGCGCACTCGCCGCTTCGTGTCGGCGTTCCTTCTGCTCTCGCTCTCATTCGCAGTTCCCTATCTCGCCTTCGAATCGTCGAAGCGCCTGTCCCTCGGACGCGCGGGATACCAGCAGCTCAAGGCAGCCGAAGCAGCGAACTTTCAGACGACCAAAGGGTCGGGGGTCGGCCTCCTCACCGGTGGCGAGACCGGCGCGCGCCTACACGAAAACATCTCTCAGAACTGGCCCTCACTCGCTGGCTACTTCGGAGGTGGTTTCGCCGCCTCGGCTTACCTCCTCAGTCTTCTCGTCGGCCTGGCTGCGCTTCGTCGATGGATAGGCAGAGAGGACCCAGCGCCGCTGGCTCTGATGTCGCTCGCCGCTGTCTACACCATCTGGTGGATCTGTTTGTCCACGGGCGGAAGTATCCGTTACCTGTTGATCGGACTCGGCCTGTGGGCTCTCGCGGTGGCCATCGATCTGGCAATCGGCAAGGCGTCACTTCGTAAGTGGCTGCTGCTCGCCATCTTTCTCATAGCTCTTTTGCCGCGTGCAGCGAATATCGACTGGATTGCCCCTCGCCCTCCACTCCTCAAGCCTTCGGAACGGACCGAGGCAATGTTGGAGACTGCACAGTTCCTGGAGAGAAGACGCCCGGAGAGGGTTATCGCGGCCGCACATGGATGGGAGACAGGTGTCGATCTCGAATACCTGCTCTCCGGTTCCTCGAGTCTTCGCCACTACTCTGATCTCGGACCCGCTCATCAGCGAGCCGTGCTGTACGTCGAGAATCGAAAATGGATGACGCCTGAGATCGACCAGCAGTGGACCGAAGAACTCGAGCGCAGACGTGCTGAGCTTCTCTTCGCAAAGGGTCCGTACCTCGTCTACGAAGCCGGGCCCCAGCGAAGCGCTCCATCCGCTGAATCGAACAGACAACTTTTTCAATCGATCACGGCGACGAACTTAGGAGAAGGTGAAGGGCTGGTCGATCTGCGTGCAGAGGGTATCCTCATCCATCCGGGGGTGACCCCCACCACCGTAACTTTCCGCCTCCCGCCATCCACCCGGGAGCGACGCCTGTGGATGTTCATCGCGAAGCTTCCCAGCGACGCGCTGAACATCGCCGAGGCGGGCACCGTGGATGTCACGGTTTTCGTGGACGGAGTGCAACGATCCCATAGGCGGGTGACGCGTGCTTCCGAAGCCAGCGAGACGCTGCCGGCGGACGCGCATACTCTCACGCTTCAGGTAGACAACGCCGATGGGAAGAGCTGGTGGGACTGGTTGTTCGTCTCATTGCACTGAACCCGAAAGATATCGCCAACCGCGAACGGCGCAACTCGGGCCGACGGAGCAAATCGGTCTGAGGACTGACCAGACGATGCGATCCGGATGGCATTTGAGATGGATAGCGGTAGAATGACATCAATTCTGCGGAGGCAGGGTGACAGAGTGAACGAGCCTCGCGTATCCCAGGCGCGGCGCGATCGGCGTGGGCCGTTGCATCACGAACGACACACGTTCATTCGATGACGCCCGATCTCTACTCCTGGCCAGCTTGAAAGGACGATCCATGAACGCGAGACGGGCCCTGCGGCTCATGACGCTGCTCACTCTGATTGCGGTTCGTACCCTTGCGGCGGGGCCGTACACGGTCAGAAGCCTGGCTGGCAGCACGGGGGGACCTGGCGCGTTCGATGGGCCGGTTGAGAACGCGCGGCTTACCGGCCCCTGGGGCGTCGCAGCCGACGACGCCGGGAACATCTATGTTGCGGACAGGGTGAACCACACGATCCGGAAAATTACGCCCGCCGGAACGGTGACCACGCTCGCCGGGCTGGCGGGGGCCTCTGGATCAGTCGACGGTGTCGGAAGCGCCGCCCGCTTCCTTGGACCCAAGGGAGTCGCCGCGGATTCGGCCGGAAACGTTTACGTTGCCGACGACAGCACGATCCGCCGGGTCACGCCCACCGGGCAGGTGACAACGATCGCAGGGATGGCCGGCCATCCGGGGAGCGCGGACGGAACCGGGAGTTCCGCCCGCTTCTCGGCGCTGTCCGGACTCGTCATCGATCCGGACGGCATCATCTATATTACCAGCGCCAATGCAATCCGCAGGATGACGGCCGACGGTGTAGTCACTACGCTTGCAGGACTGGCGGGGTTCTGGGGATCGGACGACGGGACCGGAAGCGCAGCGCGATTCTGGAACCCTCAAGGACTGGCCACCGACGCGAGTGGAAACCTCTACGTCGCCGACTCCCTGAATGACACCATTCGAAAGGTTTCGCCCGCTGGCGTCGTGACGACACTCGCTGGCCTGGCCGGTAGCTCCGGGAGTGCGGACGGGACCGGCAGTGCTGCCCGTTTCAACCGCCCCTACGGAATTGCGTGCGATGCGAGCGGCAATGTGTACGTGGCAGAGGACGGACAGACGATTCGGAAGGTCACCCCCGCAGGCGTCGTGACGACCCTTGCGGGCCTCGCAGACAGTCCCGGAAGCGTCGACGGGACCGGGAGCGCAGCTCGCTTCGACACTCCTCGAGGGATGACCATCGATAGCAGTGGAATCCTCTATGTCGCGGACTACAACAACCATACGATCCGAAAGATCACGCCGGGAGGCGTCGTCAGCACGTTCGCCGCGATGGCGGCGAGTCCGGGTAGCGACGACGGTACCGGCACGGCCGCTCGCTTCAACCGGCCGTCGGCCATGATGGTCGACGGCGACGGGTACGTCTACCTGTCGGACCGGAATCACACGATTCGTCGTGTGAGCCCGGGCGGCGTGGTGACGACGATCGCGGGAACTCCCGGCAGCACAGGAAATGATGACGGGACTGGAAGCGAGGCTCGATTCAACTTTCCGAAAGGTGTTGCAAGAGACGCGAGCGGGAATCTGTTCGTCGCCGACATGGAGAATCACACCATCCGCAAGATCACTCCTGCGGGGATTGTCAGCACATTCGCGGGATTGGCGGGTAGTCCGGGCAACTCGGACGGTTCGGCGAGCACGGCTCGATTCAATCGTCCGCGCGGTCTCGCGATCGATCAGGCCGGAAACCTTTATGCCGCCGATTTTTTCAACCACTCGATAAGGAAGATTTCGCCTCTCGCTGTCGTGACGACGCTCGCGGGCGGAACGTACGGTACTGCAGACGGGACGGGGAGCGCGGCTCAATTCAACTTCCCCACCGATGTGGCCACCGATGCAAGCGGCAACGTCTTCGTTGCGGACGCGCAGAACCACACGATACGAAAGATTACCCCCGCCGGTGTAGTGACGACGCTGGCAGGATCGGGGACGCTCTTCGGCAGTGTCGACGGGACGGGAAGCGCGGCTCGTTTCAGGACTCCGACGGGGGTGGCCGTGGATGGCAGTGGAAATGTCTTCGTCGCGGACACGTCCAATCATGCCATCCGAATGATCACTCCGGGCGGCGACGTCACTACGCCGGCCGGTCTCAAGGGATGGGTCGGGAGCGCGGACGGTACGGGAAGCGTAGCGCGATTCCGGGCTCCGGAAGCGCTGGCAGCCGATGCCGCGGGGAACATCTACATCGCCGACACGAACAACCACGCGATACGCGTCGCTGCGGCTGCAATTGCAGATGTCGCGACGGTCGACAGCGCGGCAGGTCAGG
>DASVLC010000070.1:0-12419 GCA_036385045.1 Thermoanaerobaculia bacterium
AACCCTTGCTCCGTCAGGAGTCTGCAAAATGTCACCCCGAGCGGGCGGGTGGGCGGGCATGCGAGCGGCCTGGCAAGCTGCGTACTCCGTGACGCCAAGGGCATAGCGAGTGCCCGCCGCAATCGCGAGCACTCGGCTGCATCGGGACTATCGAGAAACGAACTCGAAGTTCCTGCTCGGATCGTCCGCGCCCTCCATCTCCCGCTCGCAGACCAGCGCGAGATTCTGGCTGTCGAAGTGCCGGAAGAAGTCATCCCAGCTCACCTGCTGTACGTCAGTCTCGCTGGTATCCGGAAAATGGACGACCAGGATGCTCGACGAACCACTACCCGGCGCGCCGGCCGTGGCAGGACTCCCTCCCCTCTGCTCGATCCATTCTCGAATCTGATCGTGATCCGTCATGCGAAGAGTCTTGCGGCTCTTCCGCACAGCAGCGGTGATGGCCGCGGCGGAACCGGCAGCTGCTGCGACGCCCAGGATCGCGCCGGCTACGCGCTTCGCTTTCGTTCTGCGAGTTCGGGTCTGAGCCGCCTTTGCCTGCGGGCGGCTGGTCGACGGTGATGTTCTCTTCGAGCTCGATTTTTTTGCGGCTGAAGACGGGGAGGATTTCTTACCACCGCGGCTTGCAGCACTGCGGGAGGGTGGAGGAGAGTTCTTGCCACCACGGCTTGCGGCACTACGGGAGGGCGGGGACGATTTCGCAGCAGTCTTTCTGGCCGGCGCCTTCCTCGAAGGGCTCTTCTTCGCCGTAGAGACCTTCTTTGTGGAAGAGCTGGCGGAAGACTTTCTCGGCGCTGACTTTTTCGATGCTGACTTCTTCGATGACGACTTCTTCGAAGCTGACTTCGATCCTGACTTCTTCGCGCCACCCGCGCGGGTCTTACTGCTGGTCTTCGATCTGGCTGCCATTCTCACCCTCCGTGGCGTCAGGACTGACGGCGACGTCAGTGCCGGCCGAAACAAATTGCACGCCCTGACCGCGACTGCGAGGATCACTGTCTGCCGGGCGACGCATCTTCAATTCGTGCAACTCGTGCATATTCGTCGCCAGTAGCTTCTTGTATTACGAAAGGCGCAAGTGGCCGGGCACTCGCTCTGCCTGCTGCGTTACGGAGTACGCAGCCTGCCAGGCCCCTCGCTTGCCCACCCCTCCGCCCACTCGGGGTGACATCTCAATGGTGTCAACTTAAGCGCTCAAGGCTTGTCATCCTGAGCGTAGCGTGAGGATCTGGGTGGGCGGGCGGTGCGATGCACGTGTTTGGCACCGCCCATCCACCTCGCTGCGCTTTCAATGACACAGGCGCGTGTGCATTTGTGGGTCGTCGGCAAGGGATCCCTCTCCGTCCTCCGCCCCTCACGCACGCCCACCCACCCCCGGGGCTCCGGCGGCTCGGGATGACAGGCGCGTTCTTGTCATCATTCTCAATCGCGGCCCGAGTACCCACCCTCGCTCCGTTTTCAATTTTCAATTCCAGCTCGCCCCACGAGAAAACACGCTATCCTCCCCTCTCCCCCGATGCACTTATGCAGCTTCGTGCCGCCGCATGTCCTGCGTCGCATTGCTGAACGTGGCGACGAGGGCGATCGTGTGGCTGCGCTGGCGACTCTCGAGTTGTCCCGACGGCCGCGGAGTGAGCGGCAGGCGAGCGTGTTGCTCGCCGGCGTACTGACTCCGGCACCGCGGCGTAAGCGGCGCACGGTTTTCGACGCGAGGGGAACGCATGAGTTGCCCGGTCTTCACATGCGCGGCGAGGGAAGTTCTCGTGTTCGCGACCCTCAGGTAAACGAAGCCTACGAGTCGGCCGGCCGCGCCTACGACTTCTTCCGGCGGGTCTACGGACGCCATTCGATCGACGATCGCGGCATTCGTCTCGACTCCACCGTTCACTTTGGCGAGGGATTCAGCAACGCCCACTGGGATGGACGCCGCGTGATTTATGGCGATGGCGACGGGCGATATTTCCGTGGCTTCACCTCATCAATTGACGTAGTCACTCACGAGCTGACTCATGGCGTGAGTCAATACTCGGCGGGTCTCGGGTTCAGTGGGCAGACCGGCGCTATCGCCGAACACATGTCCGATGTCTTCGCGGTCCTCGCGAGACAGTACTGGCGTGGCGAAACCACCGATCAATCAGACTGGCTGATCGGCTCCGGCATCTTTACCGACGCGGTGAGCGGTTCAGCGATCCGTTCCATGAAAGCACCCGGCACGGCGTACGACGACCCGATTCTCGGCCGCGATCCGCAGCCGTCGCACATGAGCGATTTCGTCAGAACGCGAGCGAATCATGGCGGGGTCCACATCAACTCCGGAATCCCCAACCATGCCTTCTACCGTGTCGCCGCAATGCTCGGCGGCCACGCCTGGGAGACTGCCGGCCGTGTCTGGTACGACGCGCTGACCCGCCGCCTCACTCCTCGTACGACGTTCCAGCAGTGCGCCGATGCAACCGCCCTCTCGGCCGCGGAGTTATCCGGGACCGGCGGCAATCTGCATCAGGCCGTGCTCGCGGGATGGCTGGCGGTCGGCATCGAAGTGCGGGAGCCAGCGCCACGCCTCCGCGTCCGAAGCGTTAGAGAAACGGTCGCGTTGCCTGAGCCGGGGGCTGAGCTCCCGTACTTTGCCTGAGCTCTACGCCGAGGCGCGACGCGACCTGTTGGTGGTGCGCGCTCGCGGCGCACGATCCCGCCGCGGCTTACTGTCGATCTGCTCGACCTCTTCTTCGTCGATCACCGTCATCTTTCCCGAGGATGACGCATAGTTGCTGCGCTGACTACCAGCCGACTCGCGCCGATTGTTCATCCAGACAAGCATCGCTGCAGCGACCGTCGCTGCCCCGAGACCCACGACGAGAACCTCGGGCTTGCGCTTGAGGTAGCCGGTAGCGTCGTCGAGCAGCTCGTCGAGCTCGATCTCCTCGATTCGTGACCGGAGCCGTTCGGCGACGAGGTCGACGACGCCGAGATTCTGGACCAACTCGATCAGCGCATCGGCCGACGGCGCCGCCGCCGCGACGTTTCGCATCGTGCTCTTTCCGTTGTCTTCACTCTGAGCGGCGGACTTCTCTTTGCGTCCGCGCTCGCGTTTCGTTTTCGTTTCGTTCTTAGCCATGAAGCCTCCGCAACCCTTCACTGCAACTGAATGACCAGGCACGCAGCCGTGCTCGGTGGAATTCGACAGCGGGCAGGAGCTTTTCAGCCGCCATGTCGGCATCGATGTCGTGGTTTCTGCTGATCGTCGCCGGACTGCTCGAAGTCTGCTGGGCGGTCGGCCTCAAATACACCGACGGATTCCGCCGGCCGCTCGCCTCCGTGCTCGTGGCGCTCGCGATCGTCGCGAGCATGGTGCTGTTGTCATGGGCGGCTCGCACGCTTCCGATCGGTACCGCGTATGCCGTCTGGGTCGGCATCGGAGCCTTCGGCGCCGCCGTTCTCGGCGTGATCCTGTTTCAGGAGCCGCTCACGTTCTGGCGTGTGTTCTTCCTCGCTCTGCTTCTCATCGCAATCGCCGGATTGAAGGCCACGAGCAGAGTCTGAGGCGTCTGTGTCATCGTGAGGAGATGAACGACCCTGTCGTCATCGCGGCATTCCGCCAGGAGGTCGAGGCGGGGGCAGCGCAGGATGCGCTCGAAAGAGCAGGAATCGTCTCCGAGGCAGGGCGGCGCGATGATGAGCTCGATCGATTGTGTGACGATGTTTTCAACGCAGGGTTCGACGTGATCGTCGATCGGGAAGAGGCAGCAGACGCGATCGCCGTGCTTCGCCGTCACTGGCCTGACGTCATTGATGTGAGACCGATCGAGCCCGTTCTCTGCCCCGCCTGCAGTTCTCCGGCAGTCGCCCGGCTTCCGCGCATTCGGCTTTTCTTCATCGCCGCGGTCGTTCTGCTGTTCGCAGGGGCGATCACGGGTCAGCGCGAATTGTTCCTTCTGCTGATCGGCATCATCGGCGGGCTCCTGGCGATCACACCACCTCTCGTCTGCGGCGCGTGCGGCGAGCGATGGAGGGGCCGTCATCGCGTGCTCGCCGAGAACGCCACGGAGACAGCCTCCATCCCCTGTCCGCGATGCGGCTCGCTCGAGACCGAGACGATCGATCGCCGCCGCAACCGCGCGCTGACACTTCTGGTGAACTGGATCATTCCGCCGACGTTGCTCGTCTGGCCCTTCCTCGCGCGGCGCCGATGCATCGACTGCGGCAACGAGTGGAGGTGAGCCGGCACGGGGGCGGCGCTGGTTGGCAAAGCCTGCTTCAGGAGACCGTGGTCTAACGCGCAAACACTTCGCGATCGAATCACTCGCGTCGTCTCGTTAACCGCCACGACGCCGGAAATTGTCCGCGCTGTAGATCGCGATGGCTAACCAGATCAGGCCGAAGGCGATGAACCGTTCGGGACCGAACGGCTCGCGGTAGACCGCCACCGCAAGCGTGAACTGGATCGTCGGCGCGATGTACTGGAGCAGGCCGATGGTCGCGAGGCGCAGCCGGCTGACGGCCGCCGCGAACCAGATGAGCGGCAACGCGGTGATCGGACCGGCCGCGATCAGCAGCAGGTCGAGCGACCGCTCGTCGCCGAACGCCAGCGCGTCACTTCGTGCGAGGAAGAAGAGGTAGCCGAGAGCCAGCGGCAGGAGAAAGGTCGTCTCCACCGTGAGGCCCTCGATCGACGAAACGCGGGCCAGTTTCCGCACCAGCCCGTACAGTCCGAACGAGCCGGCCAGCACGAGCGAGATCCAGGGGAACACTCCCGCTCCCAGCGTCAGCCAGAGAACGGCGACAGCTGCAATCGCGACGCTGACCCACTCGACGCGGCGAAGCCGCTCGCCGAGAAAGAGAAAGCCGAAGAAGACATTCACCAGCGGGTTGATGAAATAGCCGAGGCTTGCATCGACCATGTGATCGCGCGTGATGGCCCAGATGAAGACGAACCAGTTGACCGCGATGAGAATCGTGGAGATCAGCAGAAAGAGAAGCGACCTGCGCGAGACGAGCACCGTACGGAGTGCAGTCCAGCGGCGCGACACCGCGACGATGAGGACGAGCATCACGACCGACCAGATGATCCGGTGGGCCAGAATCTCGAGCGGCGGAACCGCGCGAACGATCTTGAAGTAGACCGCGACGACGCCCCACCATCCGTAGGCGGCGATGCCGTACAGCACTCCGGTGAGTGCCTCGCGGCGCCGGCTTTGGTCGAGTCCGGCCGGGGACGCGGCATCCATCGCTGAGTCACTCGTCGGCATCGATCGGTGCGTCAGCATCTGACGCAGCTCACAGACTCTATTCGCAACAGGCAGAAGTCACAAAACGTCGAACGCCTGATCGATCCGGAGTCTCACGGCAGACCGGCCGTGAGACTCCTGACTCCTTCGATGAGGGGCTCAGCGACTGAAGCGGTACGACACTCCGGCGGTGAAGACTCCGTGAGTCGAGCGTTCGTCGAACGTTTCCTCACTCAGTACTCCCGCCTGAAGACGGAGCGCCCATCCGCCCGCGAAGAAGATGCGAGCGCCTGCGCCGGCGGATACTGCGAGCGAGGAGTCGTCGACTGTCACCCCGAGTACCTCGTACTCAGCGTTCGCTCCCCCCAAGCCGGCGAAGACGTACGGATTGACCGTGCTCCGGCTGTTGAAGTTGTACTGGGCATTGAGCATCACAGTCTGAAACTCGCCGTTCAGAATCACCTCGGCGCGTCGTGCTTCGAGCTCGAGCGCAAAGGCATCCGTCAGGAACCAGCCTGCACGCAGGCCGGCAAGCGGTTCAGTGTCGTCAGAGACATTCGAGTCGAACTTCACGGCGCCGACGTCGACACCGACCTCGATATCACCGCGGGAAACCTGAGCCAGCGCCGACGGCGCGAGCACGACCACCAGGAGGAGAAGAGAGAGAAAGCGCTTCATAGAGATCCTTCCATTCGTCTGGACCTTCTGTCAGGTCCGTCGTTTTCGTGGCATCGCCACGTCAGGATCCGATTGTCGGCACGACTGCTTACTGGCTGCTTACTCAGCAGCGCGATCGCGTGGAGGTTGTCGGAAAATAAAAACGCCGGCCCGAGCGGGCCGGCGATGACAAATCGGATGGTAGTCCCCAGCGGACTCGAACCGCTGACCTCTACCGTGTCAAGGTAGCGCTCTAACCAGCTGAGCTAGGGGACTGGATGTTGGTAGGCGCTAGCGGACTCGAACCGCTGACCCCCACCGTGTGAAGGTGATGCTCTACCAACTGAGCTAAGCGCCTGTGCCAGATCGCTGTCAACGAACCACCCTCCGGCCCTATTCCGCCGAGGGGGGCCAACGATAGCTGAGGAGCCGGACGCCGTCAACGCCCCCTGAGCAGCCGGTGTAAAGGGGGCCGCTGATGACCCTGGGACCCGTCCGCGCAATCCCGGCCATCGAGGCAAACCGAAACGAAAGCGGGGCGATGCGATTCTGCATCCAGGTTCTCGAGCCCTACTTCTTCCGTGCGGCCGTCGACGTCGACTTGCCGGAGCTCTTTTTCGTGCTGGACGACTTCTTCGTGCTGCTGTTCTTTGTGGTGCTCTTTCGTGGTGAGGCCTTCTTCGAACCTGGGGATGACTTCTTCGTTCCCTTCGACGAAGACTTCGTTGACGCTGACTTCTTCGCCGGCACCTTGCCGCCTTCACGACGTGCTTCGGAAAGTCCGATTGCGATCGCCTGCTTCCTGCTCGTCACTTTCTTGCCGGAGCCCGATCGCAACGTTCCCTTCTTCCGTTCATGCATCGTCTTCTCGACCTTCTCCTGCGCTTTCTTACCGTACCTGCTTGCCATAAAACCTCCTGCACATGGATGTGTGCAAGTGACGAGCCGCGAGCAGTGTGGTGAACGATTGCGATTCTCGATTGCCGGCTGCTTCAACCGCTTCGCTATACTCGATCCGTGCGATCGAAAGTAGCGGATGCCGTACGGCAGGAACAGATCGAGGAGATCCGGAAATGACTCCCGCCGAACGGGTTGCACTCGCGCGCTCGCTCCGCGAGCGCGGCCTGCAGTTCTACATGGCTGGTATGCACGTCGATCGCGATACCGCAATCGCTAAGATACGAAAGTCCCGGCAACCAGGCCGTCGCTATTCGGCCTGCATGCAGGAATCAGACGAATGATCGGCATCGTGCTGGACCACCTCGATGCCCGGGGTGTCAGCTATGCGCTGATAGGCGGCCTGGCGGTCAACGCAAGAGGCCACGCCCGGTTCACGCGCCCGGTCTTTGACTCTCAGATGCGCAAAACTATCCCCGCGCCGGCAGTACGACCCCTCTGCATTCGCCGAAGCCGAGTCGCGGAAGCCCTTCACGCTCGCAATACCCGCGCAGGATGACTTCGTCGCCATCCTCGAGGAACGCACGCTTCTCGCCCGACGGAAGCTCGAGCGGTTCGCTGCCGCGCCACGAAAGCTCGAGCAGGCTTCCGCGCGAGTCCTTCGTCGCGCCTGAGATCGTGCCGCTCGCAAGCAGGTCGCCCGGCTGAAGATTGCAGCCGTTCGATGCGTGATGTGCAACGAGTTGTCCGATCGTCCAGTACATGTCGCGCACATTGCCGCGGCTCAGCCGCATCGGCTCGGTCATGTTCGTAGTCTTCAGCCAGACTTCCACGGTGATGTCGAACGCAACGTCATCGCGAAGATAGTCGAGCGGCTGTGGATCCTCTTCGGAACGCGCCTGCGGCGATGTCCGATACGGCTCCAGCGCGTCGAGCGTGACGATCCATGGTGACATCGAGGTCGCGAAACTCTTGCCGAGGAACGGCCCGAGCGGCTGATACTCCCACGCCTGAATGTCGCGTGCCGACCAGTCGTTCACCAGGCAGAACCCGAAAACGTGTTCGAGCGCGTCACTCACAGGAATTGGCTCGCCCAGGGGATTGCCGGAGCCGATCACGATGCCGAGCTCCATTTCGTAGTCGAGACGTTTCGAAGGCCCGAAGACCGGAGGCTCCTCGGGTTTCGCCTGTGCCTGTCCGGCCGGTCGCCTCACCGGCGTTCCGCTCACCACGATCGAGGAGGCACGCCCGTGATAGCCGATCGGAACCCACTTGTAGTTCGGCAGAAGCGGGTTGTCGGGTCTGAACATCGAGCCGACATTCGTCGCGTGATGGATGCTCGCGTAGAAGTCTGTGTAGTCGCCGATCTGAACCGGCAGGAGCATCTCGGCGCCATCCATCGGCACCATGTGACGCTCCGCCTCGCCGCTCTTCAACAGTTCCGCCACTCGCTCCCGCACCGCACGCGCCGCGCCGCGGCCTCGCGACATCAAAGCGTTGAGCAGCGGCTCGAGCAACGCCGGCTCGTCGATCAGCCCCTCGCTCGCGCAGCTGTAGAGATCGAGGATCCGATCCTCGATCGCGGTGCAGATATGAGCAGCGCCATCACGGCGGAAGACGCCGAAGGGAAGGTTCTCGATCGGAAAATCAGTGTTGATGGAAGCCATGAGCGAAGGATAGGTGAGAATTGAAAATTGAAAATTGAAAATCGAAAGTGGCGAGTGGGACCGTGCGGTGGAGCGGAGATTCAGGGCGCCGGCGTTGCGCTGTCATCCTGAATCGCCGGAGCCCCGGGGGTGGGTGAGAGGGCGTGAGGGGCGGAGGACGATGAAGGACCCCCTCATCGACGACCCGGGCACGCGGCCCTCGGGAGGTGCTGTCGGCGGGTCATCCACCGCGCACGATCACGGGAGCCTTCGACCGTCCTCCACCCCTCACACCCACGCCCCCACCCCCGGGGTTCCGGCGGCTCAGGATGACAGGCTTGTGTTCCGCGGTGGTTGTATATGTCCCGCGACAGGCAGTGGTCGGCGGCCTCGGGTTCGCGCGCCTCGCAACCGAGAGCCCGCGCCCCAATTTTCAATTCTCAATTTTCAATTCCGCCCCGCCCAACTGAACGCCCCGCCGAAGTCAGGCTAAAGCCATCCCAGCGCCTGCAGATCACCGACCGGCTCTTCGAACGAACAGGAGCCGAATGAGATGGCGAACTTGCGTCGTGCAGCAGCGATCGCCTCGGTGGTCGCGCGATGCCCTCGCCAGGTGATTGCATCGTCGTCGATCGTGAAGGCGACGGCTTCTTCCTCCGCGAGAATCGCGTCGGCGTGATCGAGCATCGTCGCCGCGAGGAAGACATTCAGGAATCCGTGCATGGTTCCGGTTGCTGCGTTCGGCTCGTAGGTCAGCGGCCTGACACAGCGAAGCGGGTGATGCAGACCCGCTGTAGCCTTGAAGGGGACGGCGGCCGCGTGACAGGCGCGCAGAAAGTCTACGATGTTCGAGAGCGGCGGAAACGCGTCGGGAGTGACGCCGCCGGTACGGAACTTCGCGCGAAGTCCCGCCCTACCGATCGGCTCGATCAGCGAGAGGTCTGCGATCTCGACGTAGACGGTGCGTCCTTCCCGATGCGCTGCGATGCGCTCGACATCGTCGCGCGTTGCCGCTTTTGTCTCCAGCGTAGCGGTGGTCGGGATACCGACCGGAAACGAGTTGCCGCTCCAGAGAACGCTGAGCCGGAACTCGACCGGAACCTCGATGAGACGATCCTCAGGAACGACGAACCGTCCCAGCATCCGTGCGTGCGGACCCTGGCGATAGCGCGCGTAGTTCTGCACCGCATCCTGCATCGAAAGGCCGGCGGGCGGGAACAGACCGGCGTAATCGACGAGGCCTTCCAGGAGTGCAGCGAGCGGTGTCGCGGTCATGCCTCGAACTGCTTCTTCAGCCCCTGCCAGCAGCGCCAGTAGTCGCGCTGCAGCGCTGGCGTCTCCATCGCAAAGCGGGTCGGACGGATCACGTATCGCGACTCGAACATGAACGCCAGCGTGTCGCCGGTGTAGCGCGGCTCCAGCTTCACGCTCGACGCCGCGTCAAAGGTCGCAGCGTCCGGCCCATGGCCCGACATGCAGTTGTGGAGACTGCCACCACCGGGTAGAAACCCCTCGGCCTTGGCGTCATACGTACCATAAATGAGACCCATATATTCATTCATGATATTGCGATGAAAATATGGTGGCCTGAATGTGTCTTCTCCCACCATCCACCGCGGCGGGAAGATGACGAAGTCGCAGTTGGCCGTCCCGACGGTATCGGTCGGCGACGTCAACACGGTGAAGATCGACGGATCGGGATGATCGAATGAAACCGTATTGATCGTGTTGAAACGCGCCAGGTCGTACTTGTATGGCGTGTAGTTGCCGTGCCACGCGACGACGTCGAGCGGCGAGTGATCGATTCGCGCCGACCAGAGCTTTCCGCCGAATTTCGTGACGAGCTCGAAGTCGCCTTCCAGCTCTTCGTACGCGGCGACCGGCGCGAGGAAGTCACGCGGATTCGCGAGACCATTCGATCCGATCGGTCCGAGATCGGGCAGACGAAACGGGAGGCCGAAGTTCTCGCAGACATAGCCGCGAGCGTCGTCGCCCTGCAACTCGACACGGAATCGAACGCCGCGAGGAATCACCGCGATCTCGCCCGGTTTGACGTCGACGATTCCCATCTCGGTGCGCAGGACTAGCGCACCGAGCTCCGGCACGATGAGAAGATCGCCGTCGGCGTCATAGAAATAGCGCGTGGTCATCGAGCGGTTCGCGGCGTAGATGTGAATCGCGATTCCCGACGCATTCAATGGATCGCCATTCCCCGCGATCGTAACCAGCCCCTGCACGAAGTCCGACGGCTCGCCGGGGATCGGCAGCGGGTCCCATCGCAACTGATTCGGCGATACAGGCATCTCATTGAAACTGCCGCCCAACAGACGACCGTCGATCGGTGCGAACGGCTCGTGCAGCACGCTGGGACGGATCCTGTACAGCCAGGAACGCTTCTGCATCCCGCGCGGCACCGTGAACGGTGCTCCCGAAAGCTGCTCCGCGTACAGCCCGTGCTTCACCCTCTGCGGCGAGTTTCGCCCTTCGGGCAACGCACCTTCGAGCGCTTCGGTGGCAAACTCGTTATTGAATCCTGAGAGGTACATAGGTCCGTCCAGGCTGGCGGCTAGAGATTCCCTCGTCTCGCCTGCTCTCTCTCGATTGATTCGAACAGCGCCTTGAAATTGCCCTTGCCGAAACCTCTTGCGCCCTTCCGCTGAATGATCTCGAAGAAGACAGTCGGGCGGTCCTGTACCGGCCGGGTGAAGATCTGGAGGAGGTAGCCATCTTCGTCGCGATCGACGAGGATGCCGAGCTCGCGAAGCTTGTCGAGCGACTCGTCGATCGTGCCGACGCGGTCCGGCAGCTCCTTGTAGTAGCTGTCCGGCACGCTCAGAAACTCGACTCCGTTCGCCCGCAGCCGTGTCACCGTCTCGATGACGTCTTTGCAGAGCAACGCCACGTGCTGGACTCCCGGCCCGCGGTACGCCTCGAGGTATTCCTGGATCTGGCTCTTCTTCTTCCCCTCGGCCGGCTCGTTGATCGGAAACTTCACCACGTGCGCGTCGTCCGACATCACGATCGACATCAGGGCAGAGTATTCGGTCGAAATGTCCTTGTCGTCGAACGTGATGTAGCGCGAGAAGCCCATCACCTTGCTGTACCACTCGGCCCAGCGAGACATGCCGCCGAGCTCCACGTTACCTACGATGTGATCGACAGCGGCGATCCCGGTCGACTCACCGTCGACTTCGGATCGCGTGAAGCCGGGAAGAAACGCGCCGTCGAACTTCGCGTAGGAGAGGAATGAATGGATCGTGTCTCCATAGGTCCTGACCGCGGCACGGCGTACCGTCCCCTGATCGTCCTTCATGTCATGCGGCTCGAGGAACGGCTCCGCCCCGCGCTTGACCGCCTCGGCGAATGCGAAATCGGCATCTTCGACCAGCAGAGCGATGTCGCAGACTCCGTCGCCGTGACGCCTGATGTGATCGCTCGCGAAGTGGTCGGGATCAAGCGGTGTCGAGAGGACGAACCGGACCCGGCCCTGCGCCATCACGTAGGAGGCGAACTCCCGATTTCCCGTCTCGAGGCCGCTGTAGGCGAGCTGCGAGAAGCCGAACGCGTTGCGATAGTAGAAAGCTGCCTGCTTTGCGTTCCCCACCCAGAACTCCACATGATGGATCCGCTTTAGCTTCAGCGGATTGCCGCCGCTTTCGGCGACTTCTTTCAGTGAGAGACCCAGATCAGTCGTTGCAATGGTCATAAGCGTGCGCCCCCGGATGTGGCCGTTTGTTTATCACGTTCCGCCGCTCTCCGTGCGAAATGCGAACCTGTTTCGAGTTTCTCCTTCTCGCTGCGCTGCGCATTTTCCGGCGAAGCGCGACCTTCCAACGAACGTTCTGCCGCACCCATGTTCAACGCCCCAAACGAGCGGGCTGCCCAAAAACCTCCCCACGCCGATAGTCGGACCGCTCGCCCCCCCCCCCCTCGAATTTCCCTGCCATAATCACAGTTACGGAAAGCTCCCATGTTCGACAAATTTCATGAAGAG
>DASVLC010000071.1:0-3891 GCA_036385045.1 Thermoanaerobaculia bacterium
GATCACCGGCAGTGCCGGTGCTTCCTCGCGAATTCTCTCCAACAGGTCGAGCCCCTCCTGCCCGGTGGTCTGGCGGCTGAAGTTCATGTCCTGAATCACGAGCCGGGGCTGAACCTGCCGCAACGCCTCGATCGCCTCGAGCGGCGCCGATGCGGTCGCCGTCACGTAACCATGCTGTTTGAACAGCAGCGCGAGCGACGCCACGATGGACGGGTCGTCATCGACGATGAGGATCGGTTGCGACATGCGTCAGTTTCGCCCACTCATTTCCAGGACAACGTTCACTCTGACCGTAATGCGTCCGCGGGCTGCAGCCGCGAGGCAAGCCAGCTCGGATACAACGCGCAAAGTACCGCGAGGCTGTAAATCGTCACAAGCCCGGCGACCAGACCGGCCGAAAACGCAGCCGGACTCACGATCTTGAACGCACCTAGAATCGGCAATTGCAGGACGATCGCGGCGCCCGCTGCCAGTGCGAACGTGGTGAGCAGGAGCACCTCGAGCAGGATCTGGCGGTGAACCGCGAGGCCCGTCGCTCCCATTGCGCGGCGAAGGCCGATCTCGCGCGTTCGCCGGGTGACGTTCTGCCAGAGCACTCCCGTGAGTCCCAGTCCCACCATCAGGATCAGGAACAGGGCTACGATCGCGCCTGCAAGCAATGGCGCGATCACCGCGCGAAGAGTCCGCGCGCGCCCCTGTTCCAGCGATCGCACACGCAGCGACACCTCGGGCGCCACCGCCTGCAGCCGTTCCAGCAACTTCTGCTCGAACACAGGCGACGTCCCGGGGCGAACCTTGACGACGATGCTCCCTCCGATGCTTCCCTCCGCTGCCGGAGCGATTCTCTGGAACATCGTGTTCACCGGCATCGAGAGCTCGCCGTCCTTCCGGTAGGCGCTCACGACCCCTACGATTTCCAGTGGAACCTGCACCTCGCCCGAGTCGCCGGTGAGCAGTCGCCCGACCGGATCGACGCCGGGATAAACGTCCGCCGCAAAGGTGGCGTCGATGACGACGGGCAGGTTCGGAGATCCGTCGTCTGCCGGACCGAACCAGCGGCCCGAAATCACCTGCATTTCCATCACGCGAGCGAACCCATCGCTCACTTCGTCGACCACATAGGTGACCGGACGACCCTCTATTTCGCGCTGATGCTCAGATGTCGACCCGGCAAACGGCGGGGTGGTTGAAATTGCCGCCCCGAGGACTTCCGGGAAGGACTCGGCCTCCCTCACCATCCGCATCACTGCCTCGCGAAGCTCGGGCGTCGGTTGCTGAATGCTTTCGAAGTCGATCCCGAGCCCGACGCTCCAGACGTTCCTCCACTCGTAACCGACGGGCCGCAACCAGTTCGAAGCGAACGTCACGACGGCTGTCATCACAGCGAACGTCACCAGGAATGAAGCAAGGATCTCCGCGACGATGAGTGCGTTCGAACGCTTTCGATTCCAGACCAGCCGGAGCAGGTGTCCGATCATGCTGCACCTCCGCGAAGAGCATCGACTGCCTGCATCCGCGACATGCGCCAGGCGGGATACGCGCCGGAGATGACCCCGAATATCGCGGCGATTACCATCGCCCAGGCGAAGACCCTCAGGTTGACAGTGAAGACTGCGTGTGGGATCACCTCCGACCGTCCGAGCACGGCGAGGGCGGCGATGGTCAACAGAAGCCCGGCGACCCCTCCGATGAGAGTGAGCACGACGTTCTCCACGACGAACTGCCCGACGAGGGTTCGCGACGAAGCGCCAAAGGCTTTCCGTACACCGATCTCCGAGGAGCGCTCCATGATCCTGCTGAGATTGATGCTGACGAGGTTCATCGTCGGCAGGGTGAGGAACAGCAGTGCCACGATGGCGAGAATCGCACGCAGCGTGGCTGCCTCGTGCCCTTCGATACTGCCCGCGAGAATCCCACGTGCAACCGCCTCGAACGGCGTGTCGAGCGAGGCGATCACTCGATCGTACCGTGCCGGGTCGTCGAATGCGAATCGGCTGAGCCGCTGACTGAAGTCGCCGCGAATCAGATCGAAGTCACTACGACCGCGGGCCAGGACGATCGCTCCGAAACTCCCCACCATCTTCGTTTCGTAGTCGCGACCTTTCAACGTCCTGATCGGGGTCCAGATACTCGAGAATGCGACCATCCTGCTGATTGGAACCGACGGAACGACCCCGATCACGCTGTACCGCTGCCCACCCGTTTCGAACGTTCTGCCGACGGCCGGACCCGCACCGAACAGCTTCTGCTTCAGATCGTCGGTGATGACGGCAACGAATCGCCCCTCCTGATTGTCGGCCTCCGTAAAGGGTCCACCTTCGATGAACTCGAAGTCGAGGATCTGCCAGTAGTTCCCGTCGGTCCGGCGGAGCTGAGCATCGATCCGTCTGGCGCCGTCAAAGATCACGGACTGCGAGACAGTGGAGTAGACCGCTGTCCGCTCCGCCCCCTCGAGGTTCTTCACGTAGCGCTCGATGAATCCGTAGCCGGGCTCGCTCGTGGTGGTGAAGTGCGGACCTCGCATCGAGACTTTGCGAATCGTCAGAACCCGGTCGAATCGTGATTCGGGAGCCCGCGGTGTAAAGACGTTCTCCAGAATCGCAGTGGCAACCATCAGTACGACCAGCGTGAGGCTGATCCCGAAGAGCGAGATGAAAGTAAAGAACCTTCGTCTCCCCAGCACCTTCAGTGCGACCTTGATGTAGTTGAATAGCATCGGTGTCCTCGTTCTTTCTGCATCGCTTCAATGACACAAGAGCAGTCATTGCGGCTTCCTGTCATCCCGAGCGTAGCGAGGGATCTGGCGGATGGGCGGTGCCAGACACGTGCATCGCACCGCCCGCCCACCCAGACCCCTCGCTACGCTCGGGATGACAGGCTTGTCATTTCTCTCAGTCGCGGCGTAGCCTGACGTTCCTGGCGCCGGGCGTCACGACACCTGTCGTCCGTCGAACAACCGGAGCACCCGGTCGGTGCGGCTTGCGAAACGGTCGTCGTGGGTCACCATGACGATCGTCGTTCCCTCGTTTCTGTTCAGATCGTGGAGGATGTCCATGATCTCGTCACCCATTCCGGAGTCGAGATTGCCGGTCGGTTCGTCGGCGAGAATGACTGACGGCTTCCCTACGAGCGCTCTTGCGATGGCGACGCGCTGCTGCTGACCGCCCGAAAGCTGCGTCGGGAAGTGATGAACGCGGGAGGCGAGACCGACGCGATCGAGTGCCTGCTGCGCCTTGACACGTCGCGGTGTCCCGTTCGTCGAGCGGTAGAGCAGCGGGATTTCGACGTTGTCGATCACCTTCAGGTCCGGAATCAGATGAAAGCTCTGAAAGACGAAGCCGAGCTTCTCGTTCCGGAAACGGGCCAGCTTCGTGTCGTTCCAGCCGCTCACGGTCTCACCGTCGATCGCGAGCTTCCCCCTGGATGGCGCGTCGAGCAGACCGATCAGGTTCAACAGCGTGCTCTTGCCGCAACCCGACGGCCCCATGATGGAAACGAACTCTCCTCTCGCGACCTCCAGATTGATGTTCTGCAACGCGAGCGTTTCGATTCTGTCGGTCTGGTACACCTTGTCGACCGCTTCAAGCTGAATCATCAGGTCTTCCTCATTCGTTTTCATGATTGCCTTCGCCTCAATGTCACCGCAGCTTGACGCTGCTCACGTCTTCAAAGTCCTTCATGTCAGAAATCACCAGCTCGTCACCTTCCGCCGCTCCCGTGACGACTTCGATCGTCTCGTCACCCGTCACGCCGAAGTTGATTGAAACCCGTTCGGCGTGGCTGCCTCTGATCACGAACCCGTAGTCACTCCGGCCGAGCGCGCCCCTCCTCACCGTAAGAACGTTGTCCCGCCGCTCGGTGAGCACGGAGATTTCGGCGCGCATGTTGTTC
>DASVLC010000072.1:0-7330 GCA_036385045.1 Thermoanaerobaculia bacterium
AGCGATTGGATTAAGACGTCCAGGGGGTTTTCCAAAGCCTGAATCAAAGAACGCACGTAACAGCACAACCTCAACCCCAATCCATTTTTTCAATTTTCAATTTTCAATTTTCAATTTCGCCTCTCTCCTATCCCATTTCGACATTGCGGAACCTTGCCGCAGGAGCGCCGTGGGCCACTCTCATGGTCTGCATCGGATCGCCTTTGCCGCAATTTGGCAGGCCCCAGATCTGCCACGACGCGCGATCTCCGACCGCGTCGCAAGAACGCCAGAAATCGGGCGTGTTGCCGGTGTAGAGCGGATTACGTAAGAGGCGTCCGATACGACCGTTCTCGATCTCCCAGGCGACTTCACAACCGAACTGAAAATTGAGGCGGAGATCATCGATCGACCACGACTTGTTGGTCTCGACGAGGATTCCACGTTTCGTGTCGGCAACGATGTCGGCGAGAGGTGTCTGGCCGGGCTCCAGGTTGATGTTGGTCATCCGGATGATCGGAATCCGCGACGCCGTCTCCGCGCGAACGGTGCCATTCGCACTCCTGCCGATGAATGGTGCGGTGTCGCGACCTGTGAGGTAGTCGACGAAGATTCCGTCGCGTACGAGATGGAATCGCTGCGCCGGGACGCCATCGTCGTCGAATCCAAACGAACCGATCGATCCGGGGATCGTCGCGTCGGCGACGATATTCACCAGTGGCGATCCATACCTGAAGGTTTCCAGCATCGCCGGCTGCATGAACGACCCGCCCGCGAGTGAAATCTCGAGTCCCATCGCGCGGTCGAGCTCCGTCGGATGCCCGCACGATTCATGTACCTGCAGAGCGAGTTGTGCCGATCCGATGATCAGGTCGAAGCGGCCCGCCGGTGCTTTCGGGGCAGCCAGCAGGGCCAGCGCCTCGTCCCGGATCTCGAGCGCTTTCCTCGGCATGTCGAGCTGTTCGATGAACTCCCAGCCAGCGGCCTGGAAGTCACCGCCAAACGGATTCGGATAGGTACGCCGCTGAAACTCTCCATCAGCGATGGCGACAGCCTCAATTCCGCCACCCATCTGCGTCGTCGTCTGCTCGATGAAGCTGCCGACGGTCGATGCGAAAATCTTTTCCTGCCGATAGCAGGAGATTTCGCCGGACGCCTGATGAATGCGACCGTCACTTCTCATCGGCTCGGTCGCGCTCATGAGGTGCGCGATCTTCTGTTCGATCGGGATCGACCAGGGATCGACCCGAAAGTCCGAGGCCCAGGTCGCTACGTACGGATCGACATCACTGAGTGTGATCTGCGCCGTAGAAGCCAGATGACTCGCAGAAGCGACCTCGAGTGCCCGGCGTGCCGTTCGCGCGATCGCTGCCTCGCTCGTGTCGCTGGTGGCTGCGAAGCCCCAGCCATTGCCAACCAGCACGCGGACTCCGACCGCCTCGTCGACGGTCGAAGAGAGGTGATCGACTTCACCGTTTCGCACCTTCACGTGCTGCTGGTGCGTCGTGGTGTGCCGGATGTCTGCATAGCGGAGATCCGCCGAGCCGAGAGATGCAAGGACCATCTCGAGCTGTGCACGCGCCGGTTTCACAGGCGGCGGATTATATAGAGCTTCGAACTGCCGGGTGATACAAGGACACCGGCGGATGACCGGCGACGAACACGGTCCGCCTTTTGAAAGGAAGTACCCGCACATGCGCCGTTCTCTCGTTCTCGTTTTTCTTCTCGGCACTGTCGTTTCCTGCGCCCATGGTGGCTGGCAGGAGGTGGCCGAAGGCGTTGATTACCGGCGGATCAACCGCGACGGAGTCGACATGCATGTGGCGCGGATCGATCTGCGCGCGGCAGATCTCCGTGTCGTCGCAACCTCGGAGGAGCACCGTGGGACGACCGTGAGCGAGATGGCAAAGGCGACAGGGGCACTCGTCGCGGTGAATGCCGACTACTTCGATGACGATCTCCGGCCGATCGGTCTTGCGATGGGCGGTTGCGAGGTCTGGGGTGAGCCGCGCGATGACGTACGACGGCAGCCGATCGTTGCCGTTGCCCCGCGAAGAGTTTCGATCCTTGCGCGCGACGAGTTCCCGGTGGAAGGAAAGCGGTGGATGACAGGAGCTGTCTCCGGATGGCCGAGGCTCGTCGAAGGGTGCGCCCCGATCGAGTCGCTGCCCGGCAGCGACTCATTCACAAGAGCCCCACATCCGCGTACGGCAGTCGGACTTTCCGAGGATGGGCAGGTGCTGTATCTCGTGGTGGCTGACGGGAGACGTCAGGGGGTTACCGGACCGACGCTTCCGGAGCTCGCACGACTGATGACGGAGTTGGGCGTCTGTTCGGCTCTGAATCTCGATGGCGGTGGCTCGAGCGCCATGTGGGTCGGCGGGAAGATCGTCAATCAGCCGAGCGATGGTCCGGAGCGCCGAGTAACGAATCACCTGGCCGTGGTACCTGCCACGCGTGCGATCGACTGCGCTGCACAATGAGAGTGAGGATTGAGTAAATGAAGGTACTGGTTACCGGCGGCGCCGGGTTCATCGCGTCACATATCGTCGACGCCTACGTCGAGCGCGGACACAACGTCACGGTCATCGACGACTTCAGCAGCGGTCGACGGGAGAACGTCAATCCGAAAGCCGAGTTGATCGAGGCCGACCTTCGCAATCCTGCGATCGTCGAAAGCCTCCGCGGGCGCGGCTTCGAGCTCGTAAACCATCATGCTGCCCAGATCGATGTCCGAGTGTCGGTTGCCGATCCGGCGGCCGACGCCGAGCTCAATGTCGTCGCGTCGCTCCGTCTGTTTCAGACGATGCTCGAAGACGGCGTGAAAAAAATCGTCTTTGCCTCGAGCGGCGGCGCCGCCTACGGTGAGCCGCAGTACGCTCCACAGGACGAGCAGCATCCGGTGGTGCCCACGTCACCCTATGGCTGTGCCAAACTGGCCATCGACCAGTACCTCGGTTTCTACCGGGCGGTCTACGGCCTTCGCGCCGTGTCGCTGCGCTATGGCAATGTTTACGGGCCGAGGCAGCGAAAGGATGGGGAGGCGGGCGTTGTGGCGATCTTTGCTGGAGCGCTGCTCGACGGCCAGCGTGCACGCATCAACGGTACGGGCGAACAGACTCGCGACTACGTCTACGTCGACGACGTCGTACGCGCGAACATGGCAGCCTCGGAACTCGATCTCGACGGCATCTTTAACGTCGGTACGGGAGTCGAAACCTCGGTCAATGAGCTCTACGACGGAATCTGCGAAGCGCTCGGAAAGGACGCCAAAGCCGAGAACGCACCTGCCAAGGCGGGTGAACAGGTTCGGAGCGTGCTGAACGGAACGAAGCTTCGGAGTATTGCGAAACTGCCGGAACCTGTGTCGTTACGCGAAGGGTTAGAGCGGACAATGGAGTGGCTGAAGTCCGTTGGGTAGGCACTTACCTGTTGAGTCCGCGCCCGAGCCCGAGCCCGCGCCCGGTCTTTAAATCCAAACGCGGCCCGACACTCACCCCTTAGTCGCTCGTCCCCTGCTCGACCAGGCGGCTGTCCGGCGTCGGCGGAGCAGTGAAAGGACGCCGAGGAACGCGGCGGCGTTCACGAAGCAGAAGTAGAAGGGGATGTAGAAGATCTTCGACTTACCGATCAGACGCTCCCGAAGAGCAGCGCCGATAAGGGCAAGCAGATAGACGGCTGACTGTCCCGCCATCGCCAGTAGATAAATCGGTGCGCGTCTGAGAAGACGGAGATTCGACACGAAGAGTGAGATGAGGAAGAACGGGATGAGGTGTCGCACGAGTTTGTGCGAGAGAAGCTCGACGGAGTAGAAGCCAGAGGTGAAGAGACGCGATCGAAGTTGAAGGAGGGCGGAGACGGAATGGCCCGTTACTCGAATCTTCCGCCGGAACTCGCTGCCGGCGTCGATCGTCGCGTTCTCCCACGCGCTCGCATGTTCGTCGAACAGGAGGCGGTACCCCTGCAGCGGAACCTGTACGGAGATCGCGATATCGTCAGCCTGCGCAGTATTCGTGACCGGGACGTAGAGCGATTTTCTGATGGCGTAGAGCAGTCCGTCGGCGGCGAAGACGCTTCCGATCCTGCTCTCCTGGATCTTCTGCCACCGGTCCCAGCGCGCGTATAGACCTTCTCCCTCTCCCGTTGCGTCACCCTCGCGCTGCACTCCTCGTTTCCTCGCGCCGCAGACTCCGCCAACGGATGGATCGGCGAAGTGCTCGGCGAGTGCGACGAGGGAATGCTGGTCGAGCAGAAAGTCGGAGTCTCCGAAAACGAGAATCTCCCCAGTCGCCTGACGTGCTCCCTCGTTGAGCGCCTCGATCTTTCCCGGTGCGGCGAGGTCGATAAGGCGGACGCGAGAATCGCTGTAGCTCCGTACGATGGTGGTCGTTCGGTCCGTAGAACCGTTCGAGACAACGAGCACCTCGAGCCTGTCGTGCGGGTAGTCGAGAGAGAGGGTGTTGTCGATCTTCGCCCCGATCGTCCTCTCCTCGTTGTAGGCAGGGATGACGAACGTCAGGGAAGGCCTGACAGCCGACTTCTTCGAGGGGCGCGGGTGGAAGCGAGCGAGTATGGCCAGCAGCATCGGATAGCCGAAGTAGATCCAGAGGCAGACGGCGAGCGACGACCAGAAAACGGCAACGGCGGCGATCATCGATTTTCTTTGTCCAGCCGGGCGATCAGTTGCGAGACGCACGTACCGAGGGTGAACCCCTCGCGTATCGTGTCGCGTCCGCGGCTTCCCATCTGGCGTGCCTGTTCGCGGTTATCGAGCAGTGTCCGGATTGCCCTGGCGAAGGCAGCCGCATCGCCGGGGGGGACGAGAAGGCCGTTGACGCCATTCTGTACGAGCTCGGGAATTCCGGAGATCGACGTGCTGACGACGGGCCGGCCGGTGGCCAGTGCCTCCATCAGCGCCACGGGGATCCCTTCCATCTGCCCGTCAGCCGCCACGATGCTCGGAAGAGCGAACAGCGTCGCCTCCGCCATCATCGTCGTTACTTCCTCCTGTGGCTTTGCGCCGACCAGATGGACAGTCTCCTCGAGCCCCCGCGCCTCGATCAGCCGGGCGAGCTCGTCTCGCATCGGGCCGTGGCCCACGATGTCGCAACGGAAGGCCACCCCAGCGTCGCGAAGCTGACCGCATGCTTCGATCAGCACCGGAAGGCCCTTGTACGGCCGGTGGGCCGCAACGCAGAGGATGCGCGGCGTCTCGCCTGCCGGCTCTATGCGACTGCCGGTGCTCTCATAGACGTCTGGTTCGATCCCGACGTGAATCACTTCGATCTTTCCACGGACGTGCGGATAGAGCTCTTCGAGAAATCGTCGATTGAAGTCCGAGATGGAACGGACGAAGCGAGTCTCGCGCAATTTCCAGTCGAGCAGGCTTCGGTCGACCTGAATGTCATGCGCGTGAACCGTGAAGCTGAACGTGATGTCGGAAAGGGAGGCGATGATCAGCGCCATCGTCGTCGGATGCGTAGCGAAATGCGCATGGACGTGGCGCACTCCCTCCCTGGGGAGCTGCTCGGCGAGATAGACGGACTTTGGAAAGACCGCAATCGTTCGCACGAACATGCCCGGACTCTTCAGCGTTCCGAGTTTCAACCGGCTGATGAGCGACAGGTAACGGAGTGGCCGTCGCAGAAACATCCTCAGATTCGCAGCGAGGATTGGAAGCGAGATATAGCGGGTGTAGAGCGCACGATTGGTCCACGGCTTTGCCGCTTCGTGCAGAACCGGTGGAGACTCCTTCAGCATGGGAACGAGTGTGACAGGCTGTCCCTGCCTCTCCATCTCGATCATTTCCCGCAGGATGAAGGTCTCCGTGACGGACGGGAATCGCGACATCAGGACCGCGATGGGATTGCGGTGCGGCGAAGGGCGGGGGGATGTTGCGCTGATCGGTTCTGCACTCATCGGAACGAAGCGCAGAGGTAGCAAGGAGTCAGCCAGACGATAATCAGGACGCGCTTCCAGGTGCCTTGTCGATCACGGTTATGCATTTTTCCAGAATCACCCTCGCGTTCGCTTCCCACGAGAACGGCCCGCGAGCGTCTTCGGCCGCCTTTGCACCGAGACGAGCTGCAAGGTCGGGCTCGGTCAGTACGCGTAACAGTGCCGTGGCGAGAGCAGATGCGTCCTCAGGGGGGACGAGCAGTCCTGAAACGTCATGACTGATGACATCCTGCATTGCACCGATGGCGCTCGCCACGATCGGCGCCCCGAAGGTCTGAGCGACATGGATGGCTCCGCTCTGATAGATGTCGCGATAAGGGAACACGATGACGGAAGCGAGCTCCATCCAGCCTGCGATGGCCCCTGAATCGATGTACTCGGGTATCCAGGTGACCGCGTCCTCGATGCCGAGACTGCGCGCGAGCTTCTGATGTTCGCCGAGATCGAAATCATGGAAGGGGAAACCGGCAAACACCAGCCTTGCCCCGGTTTCCTCTCTAATCCGAGGGAAAGCGCGAAGGAGCACATCGCATCCCTTGTAGCGGGAGAGAGTGCCGAAGAAGAGTACGACAGGCTGACCATCTTCGAGGCCGATGGACCGCCGCAGAGATGCCGCGTCGACGTTCGGCGATCGAAGCGCGCGGAAGATCTCTTCATTTCCATGAACGATCATCCCGACGCGATCGGCCGGCAGATCGAACGTCTCGAGAAACTCCTGCCGATTGCGCTCGAAGTGAACGAAGACCAGGTCGAACAGCCGATAGATACGGCGATAGAAGAAGCCGCGGGTTCGCGATCGGTCGAACAGCCCCCCGGAGCTGCCTCCTGCAGAGAAAGGATGAACGTTGTGGCAGATGTCGACGAGGCACCGGACGTTTCTCCGCAGCAGCATGAGAGGAAAAAGGTCGAAGGGAAACCGTATGTCACCGAGCAGCACAACGTCGGGCGACAGCTTCTTAACGTGCCTGATGAGGCGGAGCCAGGCGGCGTAGTACCGCGCGGCTCGCCAGAGACGACGTACCTTTCTCCCGGCGATTGCCACGGGAGACGATGAAGGGTTCCCCTCGGGCTTTGGGTCCCACAAGTCGATTGACGCGTCGAGATGGAAGCGGTGTGGCAGATGCGCGAGCTCGCAGTTCCTTTCGGTCAGGAGAGTGACGTCGGCGCCACTTGCAGCGAGGGCATTGCTGAGCTGCCAGGCGTAGTGGATCATCCCTCCCTTGCCGGCCGGCTCGACGAAGACGATTCTCATCCTTCGAGGTTCCTCGCGATGGCCCGATGGAGAACGCCGCGGCGACGCCGGGCTTCGAAGCCCTGACCCTGACCTCCTGCTGCGGCGAGCAGGTGGAGTGCTTTCGTGATCGTGGCGAACTGCATCTCCCGCGGGCTGAAA
>DASVLC010000073.1:0-5895 GCA_036385045.1 Thermoanaerobaculia bacterium
GCCGGTGATCCTGCTCACGGCGTGGGGCTCGATCGAGCTTGCGGTTGAGGGGATGAAGCGCGGCGCTGCCGATTTCATTACGAAGCCGTGGACGAACGCAGCCGTTCTGCATTCGGTGGAGACGGCGCTGAACCTAAAACAACTGGCCGCGACGGAGCCGGATCTTTCCCGCGCGACGCTCGACGAGCGACACGACTTCTCGAACATGATCGGAACCGATCCGAAGCTGGTTCGGTTGCTCGGGATGATCGGTCGCGTAGCGTCGACCGAGGCGTCCGTGCTCATCACAGGCGAGAGCGGCACGGGAAAGGAACTCGTCGCGGAGGCGATTCACCGGAACAGCCGGCGGACCGGTGGTCCGTTCGTGAAAGTGAACCTCGGCGGGATCTCGTCGACGCTGTTCGAGAGCGAGATGTTCGGTCATGTGCGTGGCGCGTTCACCGACGCGCGGGAAGCGAGGCGTGGCCGGTTCGAGCTCGCCGACGGCGGGACGATCTTCCTTGACGAGATCGGCGAGCTCGACGCCACGTCGCAGGTGAAACTGCTCCGCGTCCTTCAGGACCGCACCTTCGAAGTTCTCGGCTCCAGCCGCTCGAGAAGCGTCGACGTCCGCGTGCTCGCGGCAACCAACCGTCCGCTCAGCGAGATGGTGCAGCGCGGGGAGTTCCGCGAAGACCTGCTGTACAGGCTCAACCTCATCAACATCCACCTGCCGCCCCTGCGCGACCGGAGAGGAGATATTGGCGCGCTGGCGAAGCACTTCCTCCGGATGGCGAACGAGGCGTACGGAACGGACGTCGAGATCTTCACCCCGCGGGCGTTCGAGTGGCTCAGGTCGCAACCCTGGCCGGGAAACATCAGACAGCTCCGGCAGACGATCGACCGCGCGGTGCTCATACGCGGTGGTCACACGCTCGACGAGCGCGACTTCCTCGCCGTCTCCGACGATGCCGCGGCCGAGCCGGCTGATACGCCACTGCCGGCGGCAGGGACCATGACTCTCGACGAAATCGAGAAGCGGATGATTCTGAAGTGCCTCAAACACTACGACGGAAACATCTCGCGCGTTGCTGAAGCGTTGGGGGTCTCACGCGCGGCGCTCTATCGGAGGTTCGAAAAGTACGGGATCGCGGAGCGATGATCGGGGCGCGTCTGCGATGATGAGAACGGAATGACGCTTCGGTCGAAGATCGTCGGCTACTTCGTGGCGCTCCATCTCGTGCTCGGGGCTGTCGCGGCGGTCGTGCTGGTCGAGAGTCCGGTATTTCTCTTCATAGCCGAGGCCCTGTTTCTTCTCTCAGTCGCAATCAGCATCTACCTGGTGCGTGCGTTGTTCGTCCCTCTCGATCTGATTCGAACTGGCTCGGAGCTGATCGCCGAGCGTGACTTCACCTCCCGGTTCGTCCCCGTCGGCCAGCCTGAGATGGACAGGCTGATCGACGTCTACAACGGAATGATCGATCGGCTTCGCGAAGAACGGCTGCTCGCGGAAGAGCAGCATCAGTTGCTCGAGAAGATCGTCGAGGCGTCGCCGGCCGGCATCGTGCTCTGCGACTTCGAAGGAAACATCCAACGGATGAATCCATCGGCGGTGCGAATGCTCGGAGCAGCAGATGCAGCGTCGCAGGTCGAGTCCGACCTTGCTTCACTCTCTCCCGGGGAGTCGCGTCTGATCACGCGAGCGGGATCACGCCGCATCCGGATCACTCGTGGAACGTTCCACGACCGTGGATACGCCAAGACCTTTATCCTCGCCGAGGAACTGACCGAAGAGCTGCGGCTGGGCGAGAAGGCGGCCTACGAGAAGCTGATCCGGATGATGTCGCACGAGGTGAATAACTCGGTCGGCGCAGTCCGCTCGCTGCTCGAGTCGGTCCTTCGGTATTCGTCGCAGGTGTGCGAGGCTGACCGCGGCGACTTCAGCTCGGCGATCACGATCGCGTCGGCACGTGTCGACTCGCTGAATCGCTTCATGAGCTCGTTCGCGGATGTCGTTCGGATTCCCCTGCCGCGCCGCGCTCCGACAGCCATCGCCGAGCTGGTGGAAAGGGTCGCGGCGCTTTTTGCTCCTGAGTTGAATGAGCGGAAGATTCGCCTCGAAGCCGAGTTGATGGATCGTGGGGAGTACGAGGCGGATGTGAATCAGCTCGAGCAGGTCGTCGTAAACCTGCTCCGTAACGCGATCGAGGCGGTGGAGAGGGAGGGGACGATTCGGATTTCAATGCGGGATGGCGTGCTCACCGTCGCAGACAGTGGCCCGGGAATCTCCGATGACGTTCGTGCCGAGCTCTTCACCCCCTTCTTCACGACCAGACGCGACGGCCGCGGCCTCGGATTGACGATCGTTCAGGAGATCCTCGCCAATCATGGTTTTTCGTTTTCTCTCGAGAATCGATCCGTGGGAGGCGCCGAGTTCCGGATCGTTCTCGAAGAGCGAGGCGATCGCCCGAACCCCTGACGTCTGTGTGTCGGCCTCGTCCCGCCCGAATACGCCACTCAATCCTGAAGTTACCAGCCTCACATGCTCGACCAACTCCATGCCGAAGTCGACGAAGAGGCAGCACGGCTCGAGCGACTTCACGCCGGGCGCCTGAAGTGCCGGCGCGGCTGCTTCGACTGCTGCGTCGATGACATTACCGTCTTCGAGGTCGAGGCGGAGAAGATTCGCGCAGGTGCTCGCGCTCTGCTCGAGACCGCGGAGCCGCACCCTCCCGGCCGCTGTGCCTTCGTTGGAGCGGAAGGGGAGTGCAGAATCTATGAGTTTCGTCCGTACGTCTGCCGGACCCAGGGGCTGCCACTCCGCTGGATCGATGACGAGGCGCAGGCGGAGTACCGCGACATTTGCCCGCTCAACGACGAGGGAGCGCCGATCGAAGAGCTCGATCCGGCTGCATGCTGGACCCTCGGCGCGACTGAGGAGAAGCTTGCGCGATTGAACGGGACACCTTCCCGGGTGTCGCTGCGCAGCCTGTTTCGAAGGGGGTGAGCCTCGGAGTTCCTCGGAGTTCTGCCGGGGAGTTAGTTCGTAGCGCAGGCGTCCTCGCCTGCCGTACCGCGGACGTCCTCGTCCGCAGGGGCGTCTCGCCCCCCGCACCTGCAACTTGCTCGTGTTGGCCGATGGCGCAGCCTCTCACCCGGCCCTTCGGCTTCGCTCAGGGACACCCCGTCCCCGCCGAGGAACTCCGAGGAACCCCGAGGAACCGAGGAACCTCCTTCAAGCCATCGCGTCCACGATCCGCTTTCTCATCGGCTCGTCGGGGATGATTCCTCTGCCTGCGTTCATGTTCTGACGAAGGTGTTCGACTTTGGAGGTCGCCGGGATGGCGCAGGTGACCGCCGGGTGGGAGACGACGAACTTGAGAAAAAGCTCCGCCCAACTCGTGCAGCCGAGATCGGCCGCGAAATCCGGAAGCGGCTTTTTCCTCACCGTACTGAATAGCGAGCCGCCGCCGAATGGACGGTTGACCAGTACCGCGACTCTGCGGTCGTAAGCGAGGGGGAGAATCCTTCGCTCCGCCTGTCGCTCGGCCAGTGAGTAATTCACCTGAACGAAGTCGATTCCATCCCGGCCGAGGAATCGTGCGAGCTCGGCATATGCACTCGAAGTGTAATGCGTGACCCCGATGTAGCGGATCCTGCCCGCGGCCTTCCACTCCTTCAGCGTTTCGAGATGGGCCTCGGCATCGACGAGGTTATGCACCTGCATTAGATCGACACGGCCGCGGAGCTTCTGTTCGGAGGCGGTCATCTGTGCGACGCCTTTCTCCTTCCCGCTGATCCAGACCTTCGTGGCGACGAACAGGTCGTCGCGAACGTCGAGCTTCATGGCGAGGTCTCCGAGCACTGTCTCGGAGTTTCCGTACATCGGAGACGAGTCGACGACGCGTCCGCCGAGCTGGACGAAGGCGGCGAGGACCTCGGCCAGTGGGTCTCGCGCGGATGCGGATGTGCCGACATCAAAGGTCTGCCAGGTCCCGAGCCCGATCACCGGGATCATTTCGTCGCCTGAGGGAATGCGTCTCTGCAGCAGGAGGCGTTCATCTCCCGCTTTCGCAGAGGAGGCTGGAGAGCTGCGTGCGCCGCATCCGAGGGCAGCCGCGGCAAGCACGGCGATGGCATCACGGCGTGTGAGTTCTCCGGTCATGTTTCCTCCCCAGCGTATAGCCGTTCGCGGCCCAGCCGGCCGCCACTGCGATTCCGAGGCCTGCGATGGTCGCGATTCCGGCGCCGGCGGCATGAAGCGCTCCGATGAGCCAGGCGACCAGAGCGTCGTTGCCGCGATAGACGAATGTGTCGATGAAGTTCTTCGCTTTGTAGCGTTCTTCGTCATTCACGACGGTGTAGATGACCTCCCGCCCCGGGCGGCTGAACGCATGCTCGCCCGCACGGTGAATCACCTGAACGGCGGCGATCAGCAGAAGACGAGGGAGGAATGCGAGCGCCGCCAGGCCGACCGCAACGATGGCGGGAGCCGCGGCCAGCGCCGTACGGAGTCCGAGTTTCGTCAGCACCCGTGAGGTGATCAACCCCTGGGCTGTCACCGTCAGGATGTTGTTCGTGAGATCGAGTAGAGCGAAGAACTGTGTCCGTTCGCCCGAATCTGAAATTGTCTTCCGCACGATGTCGGTCATCTCGAAGTAGATGATGGTCGAGATCGTCGTATAGCAGATGACGATGAGTGCAATTCGCAGGAGAGTTGGAGAACGGAGAGTGAGAACAATGCCGGCGAAGATGTTGCCACCGATCCGCTGCTCGGGAGGAGCGTCGTTCCGCCTCGGGATGAACATCGAGAGGACGGCGGCGAGGCCCAGAAAGCCGGCCGACAGTGGCAACAGGTTCATCGGGCCGATGATGGGAGCGAGCGTGGCCGTCAGCGCTGGTCCGACGATCGCGCCGGCAGTCCCACCGACCGCGATGATGCCGTAGTTTCGCCGGGCGTTGCCCTCTTCATAAGAGTCGGCCATCAGGCTCCAGAAGACGGAGATGATGAACAGGTTGAGGACCGAGATTCCGACGAAAAGGCCGACGCCCCACACCACGATTCCTGCGCCCTCGAGACCGGCGCGGGTAGCGAGCAGGAGCAGGGCGCAGAAGGCGTACGTCGCGGTGGCGATCGTCTTGCGCGGGACACGCGTGACGATCCACCCGAAGAGAGGAACCAGAAGCAGCGTCGCGAGAAAGGTCGCGGTGAAAAGCCAGGGGAGGTTCTCGATCCCCGCCCGGACGCTGATCTCGTCCCTCACGGGGCGAAGCACGAAGTATCCGCAGAGGACGCAGAAAAACGTCGTAAACGGCAGCAGAATCTTCGTTCGTTCCGGCACAGGTGTGGGAAACCCTAACGTGATTTCGATTCGAGGTCGTTACAAATACGTAACGCTCGGGTGTTTGTCACATCCAAACTCTCGTGGTCATCGTATGTAGCAGCAGCCATGCTCGAGATGAAATTGCGTTGCGAACGGTGCGCTGTACTCCTGACGGAAGCGGACTCCGCCTTTATCTGCAGTTACGAATGCACATTCTGTCCGAACTGTGCAGGGTGGTTTCAGAAACGCTGCCCGAACTGCTCGACTGAGCTGGCCGAGCGTCCGCGACGTCTGCCGGTGGGAGCGATGCAAGCCGTGCCCTGTTGACGGTTCCTCGGGGTTCCTCGGAGTCCATCGGAGGGATACCGTGACCTTGTCCTCTGCGGTGAATCACAGCCACCGAGGTACGGGTACGCACGCTTCGCTCGCCCCAACCCAACAACCTAATTCGTGGCTCGACCGAACGGCGAAGTAGCCGCACGCGCTCTGCCTGGGGCGTTACAGAGTACGCATCCTGCCAGGCCCCTCGCTTGCCCGCCCACCCTCCCGCTCGGGGTGACAACTGCCTGTCCTCCAGGCTGTCATTGGCCTG
>DASVLC010000074.1:0-17675 GCA_036385045.1 Thermoanaerobaculia bacterium
GGTTCGGCGAACAGGAACTCGTCCTCCGCTTCGGCCGCTGGGGCACGCGGCTGTGGGAACTTTCGCACGGGATCGACGAGAGCCCCGTCGTTCCATCGCGCAAGCGTAAGTCGTGGTCGCGCGAGAATACGTTTGCTACCGACATCTCGTCGGCTGAAGTAGTTGCGTGGCTGCGTGACAACGCGGACGCCCTCTGGCGTTCACTAGAGGAACGCTCGTTGCGCGGACGGACCGTGACGGTAAAGCTGCGTACGCCCGATTTCACGACGCTGACGCGGCGTGTGACCCCCGCGGAGATCCCCTCGAGCGGTTCGGACCTCGCGAAGATCGCCGTCGGCCTGCTCGAGCGGTTCGACTTTCCGGACGGTTCAAAATTCCGGCTGGCGGGGATCGGCGTTTCGAACTTCGTGGAGGACGAGGAGGAGACAGCAGCGGAGGGAGAGCCTTTGCTGTTCGACGCGCCGCGTTGAGGGGGTCGCGCGGCTCGCGCGATCGCCGATGGCGGCTCGCCATCGGTGGCGCTCAGGAAAAGGTCGACGACCCACTGATGGACCTCGGGAATGCGACTTTCTCATGTGCCGGTCGGCTCATCCAAAGCCCACCGCCGGCCAGCGGCCGGCGGGGATCGCGCGAGCCGCGCGACCCCCTCGGCTTCGCCTTTCGAAACAGCGCTTCAACAGTCGCTTTTGGACCTTCCGACACCAACCCCACCCCACGACCATCACCTTCAGGCGTAACCGAAGAACCACATCACGTGAATCACGCGCCCGTAGAATGCGTCACCGGAATCGAGGTTCGAGAATGCACAAGATGCAACCCATCACTGTGGCGCAGTACGGGCTCGGTCCGATCGGAGCCGAGATCGCGCGTCTTCTCCTGACCAAGCCGTGGGTGAAGCTCGTCGCGGCTGTCGACATCGATCCGAAAAAGGTCGGCAAGGACCTCGGTGAGGTAATCGGCCTCGATCGCAAGACCGGCGTCATCGTCACGGAAAGTCTTTCGGGCAAGCCGGACGTCGTCTGTCATTCGACCGGATCGCGGCTCGAGGACGTCGAAGGCCAGCTCGCCCTGCTGCTCGAACGCGGTTGCCACGTAGTTTCGACTTGCGAGGAACTGTCGTTCCCGCTCGATGAGGCGATTCGCGAGAAACTCTGTCACATCGCGCACAAGAACCAGGTCGGGCTGCTCGGAACCGGTGTGAACCCGGGATTCGTGATGGACAAGCTTCCCCTCACCATCACTTCGGTCTGCCAGGAGGTGAGGTCGGTCGAGATCATCCGTATCCAGAACGCCTCGACGCGTCGCGAGCCTCTGCAGCGGAAGATCGGAGCCGGCATGTCGGTCGCGGAGTTCCGCGCCGGTGTCGAGGCAGGCACGATCCGACACATGGGACTGAAAGAGTCGCTCATCATGATCGGCAGCGGTCTCGGGGTCGACTTCCAGAGCATTTCGGAAGAGACGATCGAACCGATCGTGGCCGATCGCAGGATCACGACGCAGTTCCTCGAGGTCGAGCGCGGCCAGGTGGCCGGAGTGCATCAGACGATCTGCGGCAAAGGGCGCATCGACGTGAGTCTTGAGCTGCGGATGTACGTCGGCGCCGAGGATGTGGCGGCCGATCGCGTGATCGTGCGCGGAGTGCCCGATATCGAGATGAAGATCAAGGGAGGGGTGCACGGCGATCGCGCAACGGCGGCGATGGCGGTCAACTGCATTCCACGGATCGTGGTCGCGCGAGCCGGAGTTCTGACGATGGACGATATCCCGATCAGCTTCCGCTGACGGGTGCGTCGGTGCCCTCGCCCTTCGCGGCGCCGTTCCGCGTGGTGAACCACCAGCCGAGGGCCACGACGCCGAAGACGAGCCAGAGCAGGATCCAGGCGATGTGTGCGGATTCGAGCCAGTTCCAGCCGGCAAGCGTGAAGGCCCAGAGCCCGTAGATCAGCAGAAACACGCGCCGATGGCGCGCGTCATCTTCGGTACCGGCAGCGATACTCGCACCGAGGATCAGCGTCGGAAGAAAGCCGAGAATCAGGTTCAGAAAGAGAGTCATGAGGTGGCGACGCCCCCTAACTCCGGTACCGCAGATCGATGACCTTCCTTACCGCGTCTTTCGCCACTTCCGGGAGTCCCTGAACGCGCGTCAGAACATCGTTGAAGGTGTGCGACTCGCCGCCGTGCTTGAAACACTCGCCGCAGCGGGGCAACTGCGAGAAGTCGCGACGTTCGAACATTCCCTGCATCTCAGCGAAGCGCGGACTGTCGATGATTTCCCGCAGCGACTGCGTCTTGAGGTCGCCCATCACCTGGTCGCCATGCGCGTCGTAGCAGCAGTGGGTCACGCGGCCGTCGGCAAAGACGACGACCCAGGTGAAGAAGGCACCCTGCACGCAGCCGTAGAACTTGCCGTGAAGATCGGTCTCCTCGTTGACATCGAGCGCCTCACAGGTCTTCTCGATGACGCGGGCATTCCTGTACTTCTTCAAGTCGAACAGCTTCCGGAAGTCGTCGACCGTCTCCTCGAGCGTGAGCCGCGAGCGCATCTTCTGGATCTCGATCCTGATCGGATGTCCCTTCGCCTGCTCGAGAAACTGCTTCGTCAGATCGACGAGCTTGTCGAAGTCGCCGCCGGTACGCAGCTGCGGGTAGACCTCGGGGTTGATCGAGTCGACGCAGATGCGAAGCCGCTTGAGCGGCGTCGCCAGCAGTTTCTCGCCGATCGCCGGCGTCAGGACCAGACCATTCGTCGAGAGGCTCGCCTCGGGGAAGAGCCGGATCGCATCGTCGATCCGCGAGTACAGCAGTGGCTCGCCCATCTCGTGAAGCCACTTGAGCTTCAGCCCGAGGCCGTGAATTTCGCGCTCGGCCTTCTCGACGAGCGGCCATTCCATGTCTTCGTACGGTCGGCGAAGCACCGGAAGCGGACACATGCCGCAACGGAGGTTGCACTTCGAGGTCAGCTCGAGGCCCACCTTGATCCGCGAGGGAGAAAACTTCACGCGACGGCACCTCGGATCTGTTCTGGGACGGAACGCATGAGAAACCCGAGTCTAGCCGATGCGAGACAGAGGCGCTCCGCGGGTGGTGTCAGTTCATTCGATGGGCCGCGCATTCGCAGCCACCAAGCCGCGGAAGACCCGCCCGTATTCCTTCCAGGAGTAACGCAGCGCGCTGGCGGCCGCAGCCCGCTCCATCCCCGAGCGATCCGAATCGCCGAAGAACGTGTCGATCGCGGCAGCGAGCGCGGCCGGGTTCTCGACGGGGACGAGAATGCCATTCCTCCCCTGCTCGACGATCTCGGGAAGGCCCCCGACACCGGTCGCGATGATCGGCCGCGCAAAATGAAACGCGGTGAGGGCTACCCCGCTCTGCGCTTCGATGCGGTACGGCGCGAGCACGACGTCGGCGGCTGAAAAGAATGTCGCGATCTCGCTGTCAGGAATGAACCGGAAGTCGAAACGGATGTTCGGCAGCCCTTCGGCGAGCTTCCGATACGACTCCTCCCCTTTCCACCACGCCTCGCCGGCGACGAGCAACGTAACGTCGGTCTTCAACAGCCGCCAGGCATCGATCGCGATGTCGAGCCCCTTGAATGGCCGCACGTGCCCGAAGAAGAGCGCAACGTTACCGTCGATCTTCAGCTCTCGTCTCGCCGCCTCGCGCGTGGGAATCTCCCCGCCGAGCTCATGAACTGGCAGGAAGGTCTGTACGATCGTCGTATCGGCCCTTCCGAGCCGGCGGGCAGCGTCCTCCGCTTCACTGCGGGCGTGCACGACCAGTACATCCCCCCGCTTCAGCACGCGGTTCGTGAGGAAGCGCTTCCATGCGGCCGGCTCTTTGTCACCGATGTTGTGGCACTGCAGGATGACCTTCGTTCGCTTCGATAGAAGTGCCAGAAGCGTGAGATACGGCAGTGCCCAGACCCAGACCCACCAGACGAAGATCACCGTATCGGGCGCTGTGCGACGGAGGTGGAGGGCCGTTCGAATCCAGGTCAGAGGATTCACGATGTCGAGCATGAACCGCGCGCCGGAGGGTGTCTTCGACTTCAGCGATTCGTCGATGTCACTGCCGCCCGGATAGAAAGTACGCGGAAACTGCCGGCTGAACGACACGATGTCGGCGTCCAATTCCTCGGCGAGTCGTGTCGTGCAGTAGGCGATTCCGGCGCGGTAGGGAAAGACCGGCCCGATGATCGTGACGTTCTTCAGTGTGAATTTGTCCTTGGGGGGAAATGTATGTCATTCGGGCTCGGTGGTGTGCATTGCGTTGTGAGGACACTGTGAGCGCGTAGCGGCTGTAGTGTTTGTTTTGCACGTAGAGCCTGGTGTGCACGCGCGCGATCCCTACGAAAGAAAGTTCACGACCGTCGAGTTCAAATACGCGCCCCACGTCCGGATGTCGAAGACGAGCGATGACGACACGAAGCAGGAGTGGGTGCAGTGGCACTCCTTAGCGCGAATTGATGCGCGTTGCGCGTCGGCGGCTTCGGAGAACCAGAGCTTGTCCCAGTCGTAGCCGGTGTCGCGAACGTTGCCGACGGCGTCGCGGAGTTCGCACATGCGGACTTCGCCGCGGGCGTCGAGTACGCCGGAGACGCGGCCGGCGTGACAGGGGCGGACCTGGGTCTCCTGCTCGAGGACTTCGAGCTCGATGCGCCGCGAGTAGACCTTGATGAACTTCAGGAAACCGTCGTAGTTCCGGTAACCGTTCCAATACTCCTCGAGCTTGGGGAGCAGCTCGCGATAGCGCTCGGTCGTGATCGGCTGGATGTTCTTGTCGGGCTGATCGCCGCGCAGCATCTCGAACGAGTGGAACGAGACCTCGGGGAAATCGCGCCGAACTCCCTCGAACATCAGATCGAGATCGTCGGCGTTGTAAGTGCACAGGCATGTGTGCACATTCACCGTCAGGTTGCTGTAGCGCTCTTTCAATGGCATCAGCAGGGCGTACGTCTTCTTTGCCTTCTCGTAATTGCCCGGCACCCCGCGGATCCAGTCATGCTTCTCTCCGATGTGGTCGATCGAGAGATTGACCGCGATCTGCGTCGAGGGACAGCGCTGCAGGATGGTCTCGACCTGGCGGGCGATCAGATCGCTGGTAATCGCCCCGGTCGGGATCGTGATCTGCTTGACCTTGTTGTGCGTCGAGAGGTACTCGCAGATGTCGGGGAGATCGCGTCGCAGGAACGGTTCGCCGCCGCTCATGACGATGAAGAGCAGGTCGCCCATCGAGGAGAGCGTCTTCTGGATCTCCTCGAATGAGAGCTCGTGTTCCTTGTTCTTCCGCAGCTGTTCCCAGTTGAAGCAGGTCCTGCAGAACGAGTTGCAGTCGTAGGTCAGCCCGAGGATCAGGTAAACCGGCCGCATGCCTCGTTTGTCGACGAGGTAACGGAGGTACTGCAGTTTGTCGGTGAACTTCATGCCGTCGTGCCCGTGCTCAACCTGAGCGACAGTGTACCCATTCCGGCGCGCTTCACCGGCGCGGTGCGGAAAGCAGGCCGGTGACGATCCCCAGCCAGTAGGTCGTGTGATGCATCGCGAAAGCGAACGGAATCAGCGGCCACCAGCGCAGCGGCAAACGGCGGGTCGATGCGCCGAGCACGAGGGTCACGAGGGCGTACGGAATCGCGACGAGCGGAGCCAGGAGCAGTCCCACGGCGCCGGCGACGAGAAAGGCGGTCACCTTCGGGTTGTCGCGATAGGCGCGCGACCCCTGGGCGAGCATCCGCCCGGTCTTGACCCGATACCGCCACCGCTGGCGCAGATAGGGCCCCGGGAACGCGCGGCGCCTGTGCCAGACGCGCACCTCGCCGTGATAGACGACGCGGCCTCGCCGCATGAGCTCGTGAAGTAATCCCGTGTCCTCGCCGATGTAGCCGATCGCCTCGTCGAAGCCGGTGAAAGCCGATCGGCGGACAAAAAGGTTAACGAGTGCGATATCGCTTGGCCGAGTCAGGTCGAAGACGCCACGACGGTCTTCGTGGCAGGCGACTCCGCTGCCGATCCAGCGGGTCGCGAGCAGCATGTCGGAAACGAGTTCCGGCAGTGGCGAGCCCGGCGGCGCGGGATCCGGACCGCCCAGAGCGAGCACGTCCGGGTGAGCATCGAGGTACGCACAGGCCGTCTCCAACCAGTGGGGATCGGCGACCGCGTCATCGTCGATGAAGGCGAGAATCTCCCCTTCAGCGACGGAAACTGCTCGATTTCTTCGAGTTGCGGGATTACGATCCTCTACTGTGACGTTTCGAACGCCGGTCCCGGAGAGCTGCTCCAGCGGCAAGGCCGAGACGATGATCAGCTCGAATGCGAAGGGCGCGGTCTGCGCGAGAACCGAGGCGATGGCCCGGTCCGCATCACCGCCGATCCGCTCAACAGGCATGATCACCGAGACCTTGACCGGCCCTGTCGGGACCGGAATTGAGAATTGAGAACTGTGAATTGAGAATTGCGTCACGCCCGCCGTTGCCTCACTCTCGATTCCTGATCTCCATGATCGATCCGCAGTCGAATACCTCCAGCGGGAAGTCGCAGAGAAACGGGAGCCGTGCTCTCGAGTTTCTCATTGTCGGTCCCCAACGCTCAATCCAACCAGAATTCAGAGGCTCATGAAGCTCATCATTCAGATCCCCGCCTTCAATGAAGAGGCAACGATCGCGCAGACCCTGCGCGAACTGCCGAAGAAGATCGACGGCATCCGGACCATCGAGACGCTCGTCATCGACGATGGCTCGGCAGACGGAACCGCGGCAGCCGCACGCAAGGCAGGTGCAACGCATCTTGTGCAGCTCAAATCGCACCGCGGCCTCTCCGCCGCCTTCACCGCCGGCATTGACGCCGCGCTCCGCATGGGCGCCGATATCATCGTCAACACCGACGCCGACAATCAGTATGCAGCCGCCGACATCGCGCGTCTCGTGGCTCCGATCGTGAACGGAAGCGCCGAGGTCGTCATAGGCGATCGCGAGGTCGCGAAGTCGCCCCACATGTCGGCGATGAAACGGACGCTCCAGCGTCTCGGAAGCTGGACCGTCGGTCTCGCCTCGGGCGTCGAGGTCTCGGACGTCACGAGCGGCTTTCGCGCCTTCTCCCGCGATGCTGCGCTTCAGATCAACGTCTTCAACCCCTTCACCTACACCCTCGAGACGGTGATCCAGGCCGGCAACCGGAATCTCGGCATCCAGAGCATCCCGGTCCGCACCAATGCACCGACCCGCCCCTCACGTCTGTATCGCGGAGTCGGGACTTACCTTCGCAAGTCGGTGGCGACGATCTTCCGCATCTACGCGCTCTACAAGCCGCTGAAGACCTTCTTCGCCATCGGCTCGGTCCTGCTTTTCCTCGGCGTGGTTCTCGGTACACGCTTTCTCTGGTACTTCGTTCAGGGCGACCGCGGCGGGCATATCCAGTCGCTCATCCTGGCGGCCGTCTTTCTCATCACCGGCTTTCACACCTGGCTGATCGCCCTTCTCGCCGATCTCATTTCAGTGAATCGCAGACTGAGTGAGGATGTGCTGATACGGCTTCGACGGATCGAGTCTCCGCCAGTCGCTCGCCCGGTCCAGAAGCCCGTTTCTCCGCCAGTGGAACGCCCGGATGATCGTCCTGCCTCCCGTTCCGCGGCGCGGCCGCCTCGCGGACCACGCCGCGAAGCACCGTCGAGGGGCGCGCGACCTCTGGCGCCCGCAGCCGCTGAAGAAGCGACGCAATGGGTCTGGCTTCTCGACGAGACCAAGCTGGAAGGGCGGGCGGGCGCCACAGAAGAGAAAAAGGCGACGCCTGTCGTGCACGACGAACAGCTCGCATTCGACGACGATGCGGATCCCGTCGAGCCAGGTCTCGAGAGCGAGGCGCCTGCAGGTGCCGGAGGCCGTCGTCGTCGCCGTCGCCGCGGAGGCGCGCGTCAGCACAACGAGCTCCCGGGAAATCGCGGTAAGCATCTGGCCGGGAACGACGAGGGGACGGAGTAGACTTTGGGGGTTTCGCGGCCTCGCGCGATCCCCGCCGGCCGCTGGCCGGCGGTGGGCTTTGGATGAGCCGACTGGCGCATGGGTGAATCGCCTTCCCCGAGACCGCCCACCAATGGGTCGTCGACCTTCTCCTGAGCGCCACCGATGGCGAGCCGCCATCGGCGATCGCGCGAGCCGCGCGACCCCCTCCTACCCGCTGGCCACGTTCTCGCCGTTGCGAAAGCGGCGAACCGACTCGGTTCCCGCGTACGAGGTGACGAAGTGAGCGGTGAGCTCGGCGGCGAGGCTCAGCTCTACCGGCACGTGAATCAACGGGTGAATCGCGTTGAAGGTGTGGCTCGCATTGCCGATGATGGCAAGTGATGCATCACCTGCCCGGGAGACGATCAGCCTCCCCTCGTCGCTCGGAACACTCTCATCGCGATCTCCGTGAACCACGAGGAGCGGTACCTGGAGCCGGGTCACCGCGGAGAGAATGTCGAGACGCTCCGCGTTCCGCTCGAAGTCGTCCAGAACGGCAGGAGACATTCGCATGACCTGCTGCGTCCGTTGATTCACTACGTCGAGCGTTCCTTTCCGGCGCCACTCACGAATCGTCTCCTCGTCCCAGCGATCGACCCGCGCGATCGGGCTCAGCGCGACGACCCCTTCGAGACGCGGAACCTCTTCGGCTCCGAGAAGCGCCACTCCTCCGCCACGGGAGTGTCCGACCAGAAACGTCGGCAGCGAGGGGAACCGTTCCTGCGCATAGCGAACGACGGCTCTCAGATCGGCGAGCTCGATCGAATAGGTGTCGTCGGCGAACAGGTCGAGACGACCGAATGTCTCGGGATCGTCTCCGATCCCGTTGCGCGACATATTGAACCGGCAGACGACCAGACGGTGGCCTGCGAGTTCGCCGGCGAGCCAGGGAAAGAAACCCCAGTCCTTGAACCCCTTGAATCCATGGACGATCACCACAAGCGCCCGCGGACGCTCGCCGATGTGCAGATCTCCACGAATCGGAATACCTTCGTCGGATTCGATCGTGAACTGCATCACCGCTCCAGGGCGCATCTCCTTACTCTCCTGTCCGCCCCAGCGTTCGAGAGAAGACTTTCATCCGCAACGGTGAGATGAGCCGGACTCGGCTGCGCAACGGCGGCATCGTGAAGAAGGCGAGCACAGGTCAGTGTACGTCCGAAGCCGCCGATGGTTTGGGCGGCCGGGCTCAGACATTGAACCGAAAGAGGATCACGTCGCCATCGGCGACCCTGTAGTCCTTCCCTTCACTTCGCATTCTTCCGGCGGCCTTTGCTGCCTGTTCGCCGCCCGTCGTCACATAGTCGTCGTACGAAATCGTCTCCGCGCGAATGAAGCCTCGCTGGAAGTCGCTGTGAATCTTCCCCGCGGCTTCCGGCGCCTTCGATCCCCTGTGGATCGTCCAGGCCCGCGCCTCCTTCGGCCCCGCGGTGAAGAACGTTTCGAGGTCGAGCAGTTTGTATGCCGCCCGGACCAGGACATCGAGCCCGGGCTCCTCCAGTCCCATATCGTGCAGAAATCCTCGCCGTTCCTCCGGGTCGAGTTGGGAGATCTGCGCCTCGAGCTCTCCGCAGATCACAACGACATCGCCTCCCTTACCGGCAGCAACCGCCCTTACTTTCTCGAGAAGATCGGTCTCCCTGCCGAGGTCGCCTTCGGCGACGTTGGCAACGTACAGGACCGGTTTGATGGTGATGAGACTGAGCTCCGCGAGAAGTTCGTGATCTGCCTCGTCGAGCCCGGCGGCACGCAGAGGAATCCCCTTCTCGACCGCCTCGATCGCCCTCGCCAGGGCCTCCGCCTGAGCGACGTACTCCTTCTGTCCGACCCGGGCCAGACGCGAGACACGGTCATTCCGCTTCGTCAGTGCCTCGAGGTCGGAAAGGAGCAGTTCCGTCTCGATCACGTCGATATCGCGCTCGGGATCGACACTCCCTTCGACGTGCACCACGTTCGAGTCTTCGAAACAGCGTACGACGTGGAGGATGGCTTCGGTCTCACGAATATTCGCAAGGAACTGATTCCCGAGACCTTCTCCCTTACTGGCGCCGCGGACGAGTCCGGCGATATCGACTACTTTTAGATCGGTAAAGACAGTCTCCTTGCTCTGCGCAAGATCGGCGATCCTTACCAGCCGCGGATCGACGACCGGAACGATGCCGACGTTCGGCTCGATCGTGCAGAAAGGATAGTTGGCGCTCTGTGCTCCCGCTGCTGTGAGCGCGTTGAAGATCGTCGACTTGCCGACGTTCGGTAATCCGACGATTCCGACACTTAGACCCATGTTTTCAGAGACTCCTCGGTTGAAATGGCGCCCGCCTCAACCCGAACAGGGTGAGGGCGATTCCAACAGGGAGCCGGGCGGGCGCCTCAACGAGCCAGGCGACGCCGCGCCAGTTCTACCGCACCGATGAGCCCCGCCTCTTCGTTCAGGATCAGATCGACCGGAATCGACGCAACGAGCTGCTCGAACCGGCCCTTGCGGATAAACGCCCGCCGGAAGCGGCCGTCCGTGAACCGGGTCGCATTCTTGGCGGCGATTCCACCCGCGATGCAGACACCACCGCGCGCGAGTAGACGGAGCGCCATGTTCCCCGCCTCCGCGCCATAGATGTCGACGAAGACCTCGAAGGCTCGCACGGCCCGGGCGTCCCCGCGGTCGGCCAGTTCTGCGACCTCGGCGGCATCAATCGGCTCACCGCCGAGGAACGCGAAGATGTCGGAGAGCCCGGAGCCGGAAAGCAGACGTTCCCAGCTGACGTGTCCGAAGCGTTCGTGCAACTGGAGGAAAAGGCGCGTTTGTTCTTCGTCCTGCGGGGCAAAGTCACCGTGTCCCCCTTCGCTCGACAGCACGTGGGGAACCCCATCATGAAAAACGACGAAAGCCTGTCCGAGCCCCGTTCCCGCACCGAGAACGGCAATCGGAGCACCGGCCTCGGCTGCTGCCTCGTTCAATCGCAGGCGGTCCGTGGCGTCGATGAACGGAACCGCGAAGGCGATCGCATGGAAATCGTTCACGAGCATCACCGAGCGGATCGAGTGCGCCCTCTCGAGGGCTCGCTCGGTGAGGTGCCAGCCGACGTTCGTGACATCGGCCTCACCGTCGTGCACGGGACCGGCTACCGCAAAGCAGGCCGCATCGGGCGGAGCAGCAAGACGCGCGGTGAACTCAGAGACCAGTTCGTCGAAGGTATCGTAGGCATTGCTGTCGTAGCGTGCTTCGACGATCGGACAACCGTCGTTCTCCACGCACCGCAGGAGCGTCTTGGTCCCTCCTACATCTGCCGCAAGGAGTGTCATTGCCGGACTCCCGGCCTGCACGCGAGGCGCCACCGATTCGAGATCGGGCGACGCAGAGGTCGAGAAGAGGATCGCCCCCACTCCATTGCGGGGGCGTTTACTTTCGGGACGTCTTCGAGTCAGACTTCGCGCCGGCTTTGCGAGCCTTTTTCGGCGCGTCATCCTCGAAGAGCATCGGTGCCTGCTTTCCACGCACGCCGAAGTTCTGGACGAACGCCTCGAGCGAGGCAGCAAAGACCTTTCGATCGCGTGCTGGCAGCGCGTCGGCAGCCGCAATGATCTTCTGCTGGGCCGGAGGCGGCGCCTTGCGTACGATCGCACGCCCTTTTGCCGTCAGTCGAAGCTCAACGTGACGCCGATCGTCCTTGCGGGTCGTCCGCGTAACGTGTCCGGCGTCGACGAGACGCTGGACGACGACCGAAGCGGAGCTCTGGTCGGTCGCAGTCCTCTCGGCGAGCTCGTTGAGTGAGATGCCATCCTGCTCGTTGAGCGTATGAAGGACGAACATCTGGGCCGCGCTGATCCCGTGCTTTGCCTGCGCCTCACGGTCGAACAGTCTCAATGCGCGCACGAGGTGCCGGATCGAGTTGAGAATTCGCTTGCCTTCGCTCTGTGCCGTTGTGCGTTTTGCTTGTGTTGCCATAGATACCGATATTCTGCCACAGCAACTCGCGCCAGGCCTCAGCAAAACGGGCAGGAACCTTGAACTGACCCTGATCCATGGCAGGCATCCTGTGGCTCATCGCAATCGTTCTCGTCGTCTTCTGGGTGATCGGCGCCGTTCTCGACCTCGTCGGCGGAATCATCCACTTCGTGCTCGTCGCGGCGCTGGTGGTCGCGATCTTCGCCTGGCTGCGCCGTAAGTTGTGAAGCTGTACGGCTCTTGCACGACGGTCGAGTGTGCCTGACACCACGACCCAGCGGACTCGGCTCCTGGTACAGCTCGAGAAGGTGCTCGAGCGGCCGTTGTTCTTCCTCGCGCTGTTGTGGATCGCACTGCTGATTCTCGAGTTCTCCCGAGGTCTGACTCCGCTCGCGAACCGCTTCGTCACAGGCATCTGGATCATCTTCATCATCGATTTCGCGGTGAAGTTCGTGATCGCCCCACGGAAACTGACGTTTCTTCGACGGAACTGGGCGACAGCCTTGTCGCTGCTGCTTCCGGCACTTCGGGTGCTCCGCTTCGCGCGAGCCTTCCGGGCAGCGCGCATGCTCCGCGGTCTGCGCTTCGCCAAGCTCCTCGGATCGATGAACCGCGGAATCCTCGCGCTGCGGCGAACGATGCGCCGCCGCGGCTTCAGTTATGTCGTGGCTACGACGTTTCTGGTCATTCTCAGCGGAGCGGCAGGGATGATGGCGTTCGAACGCGAGGGGCCGAACAGCGCGGCATTCGATTCTTACGGCGCCTCGGTCTGGTGGACTGCGATGCTGGTGACGAGCGTCGGATCGGAGTTCTGGCCCCGTACCGCCGCGGGGCGGACGCTGACGCTGCTCCTCGCGATCTATGGCCTGGCGGTGTTGGGGTACATCACCGCGACACTCGCTTCATTTTTCATCGACCAGGATCGCAGATGAGACCCCATGGAGTGACCATTCCTGCCAGCCACTCTGGAACCTGTGGTGAAATGCAGCGGTGAGTACGGATCTTCAGGTCACCCCCCGCCCCGAGTGGAGAAACTGGCTCGCCAACCACCTTGGGATCGACCGGGCGGAGGTGTACGACAGCATCGCGAAGTCGGCGAACCTGCGCGACGCAACGTACTGGGTCGAGATCGTCCTGTCAGCCGGCATCGCCACACTCGGCCTGATCCTCGGCAGTCCGGCGGTCATCATCGGCGCGATGCTCATTTCTCCGCTGATGGGGCCGATCATGGGAGCGGGGCTTGCGCTCGCGGCAGGCGATCTGTTTCTCGCGGTCCGGACGACCGTCAATATCGCACTGAGCTGCCTGCTCGCGATCGGACTATCAATCCTGCTCGTCGCGCTTCTCCCTTTCCGGGAGATGACCTCCGAGATCGCTGCGCGAACCCAGCCGAATACGCTCGATCTCGTCGTCGCGCTCTTCTCCGGCGCCGTCGGTGCAATCGCTGTCTCGAAAAGTGTCCGCGGCGTCGCAACCTCAATACCCGGCGTCGCCATTGCCGTCGCGATCATGCCGCCGCTGTGCGTCACCGGCTACGGCTTCGGCGTGCTGCTGACTCTCGATCGGGTCCAGGGGCTGAGCATCGTCCGAGGAGGAGGCCTGCTGTTCCTCACCAACCTCGTCGCGATTGCCTTCGCTTCGATGCTGGTGTTCCTCGCGTTGCACATCGACGACCGTGAGGTGAGTGCGAAGATCCGGCGCTGGCGGCAGCAGAACCCCGAGACGGCGGCGCTCCAGCACAACCTCGACCGCCTGCTGCCCAGCGCGATGGAGCGGATCGGTAGTCTGCCGGCGCGCCTTCTCCTGATTCTCGGCCTTGTGGCAGTCGTCTTCATTCCGCTGAAACGATCGTTCGACGCACTGGCGCTCGAGATCAGATCGCGGCAGGAGTTGAACGTGGTCCAGCGGCGTGCCACAGCCGCCTGGGAGGAGCTGTTCGGCCGTGGTCCCGGAGGCGACGCAAGATCGTATATCGATCGTTTCGATGCAGTCGAGGTGGACGGGAAGCTGCGGCTTACCGTTCGGGTGTTCATCAGTTCGACCATCACTCCGACGGAGCGCGAACTGTTTCTCGAGAGAGTCGCGCGCGCTCTCGGACGGTCACCTCAAAGCGTGGACCTTTCGATCGTGGAGATTCCGACATCGACGTTCCAGGTCGCCAGGGCGAAGCAGGAAACACCCGAGACAGCCGATCCTCTCGGGAAACGGCTGGCGACGATCGGAGCGGAGACATCGGCGGCCGTCTCGCGCGCGCGGATTCCGGCTGGCATGACCATCCTCGATACGGCGGTCACCCTCGGCGCAGCTCCCACGCTCATGGTCAGCTATCTTTCTCTGACCCCGATCAGCACGGATGCGATGGGCCTCGTTGTCCGCGACATCCGCGAGCGTCTCGGCCTCGGCGAGGGTGATGTGCGACTCCGCTGGGTTCCGGCGCGCACCGCGCTCGCCTACCCTGCCCGCCAGACGGTCCTTGCAGACGAACGCGAACAGCAGCTACAGGACTTCACTGATCTGCTGCGCCGTTATCCCCAGTTGCGCGCCGTGCTGCAGGTTCAGGAGATGGACCAGACAGCAACGCAGCGCAGTTCTGCGATCGTCCAGACTCTTGCCGCAGCAGGGATCCAGCCCGGACGCGTTCGCATCGAAGAGGCGGGGGGCAATGTCGAAGCAGATGAAGTGGCCGTCGTTCTCGAGCCACAACAGTGACCCAGGCGGCCGCTGGCGGATCGCACGCCACGGATGCTATAGTCGTCGCGTGATGATGAGCTATTACGCCGCGAGGTATTACAGGCCCCACTAACGGGCTGCGGCTATCTCATCGTCTGAACACACGACAGACACAACTTCGAGAGGCCCGTGGCCAGTCCACGGGCCTTTTTGTTTTTGCACGAAAGGAGAAAGTCATGAATACGATCGCACCGATCCTCGACGAATTCGGCACCCGCCAGGAGTGGTCGTCGTATTCCGACGGCGAACACACGACGTGGGGTCTGCTCTGGGAGCTCAGGATGCGCGACCTTCCGCTGCAGGCTTCTCACGCATGGCTGCGGGGCGCAGACTCGATCGGTCTATCTGCCGATCAGCTCCCGGATCTCGCGCAGATGAACAGAAGACTTGCAGCTCTCACGGGTTGGGAGGCCGTCGCAGTCACCGGATATCTTCCCGCGGACGCGTTTTTCACGATGCTGGCTCAGAGACGTTTCCCAACCACGATCGGCATCCGTCCCATGAGCCGCCTCGACTACACGCCTGAACCCGACATCTTTCATGACGTCTTCGGCCACGTACCGCTCCATGCCGATTGTCTCTTCGCCGACTTTCTGCAGGCCTTCGGTGCACGCGCCTCACAGGCGACGACGGAAACGGAGCGCGAACGCCTGACCCGCCTCTTCTGGTTCACCGTCGAGTTCGGACTCGTGCGCGAGGCTGGCGCAATGCGTGTGTACGGAAGTGGTCTTATCTCGTCGTCCGCTGATGCCGCGAATGCCCTCGGCGAAGCATGTGTGCGCAGGCCCTTCGACCTCGACGCAATCCTCGCTCAACCATTCCGAATCGACGAATTGCAGCCGGTCCTCTACTTCGTCGACGACTTCAGCCAGCTCTTCGAGGCACTCTCACGGCTCCCCGGACGTTGACTCGGCATTCTCCATCTGCTTGTGCGTCCTCTCCTCCACGACGTCTGCATCGTCGTGGACCATCGCGCCGGTGAGCTCCGCGCCGGCGAAGAGAATCAGAGATGTCGCATAGATCCAGATCAGCACGATGACGATCGATCCTGCGGCGCCGTACACGGAAGCGACGACGCTGCGGGCGAGGTAGGCCCCGATCGCATACTGCGCGAGCGCTGCCGTCACAGCGGTGATGAGAGCGCCGAACCATACGTGCCTCCACTGAAGGTCAATGTCCGGCATGAATCGGAAGGTGAGAGAGAAGAGAACGAAGTAGAGAAAGCTCGTGAACGCGAACCCGATCACCTTCCACACAGCGACGTCGAGGACTCCCATCTGCGGAACGAGATCCACGATCCAGGACATGGCAGAGGTGGCGAGCGCGGTGCTGATCACGAAGAGAATTGCCGCGGCGGCCCCTCCAATGCCCCAGATCCGCAACCGAAGCAGGCGACGCCAGCCCCTCCCCCTCCGCGCGGGTGGAACATCCCACACGAGGTTCATCGCAACCTTCAGCTGGTAGAAAACACCGGAGGCGCCGAATACCGCGGCGGCAATTCCGAAGAGGGTGACGGAAGCCTGGGCATCACTCTCTGCCGCGCGCGAGATCAGGAATTCCAGTGAGCCCGCCGTCTGTCGATCGGTGAACGCGTTCATGGCGGACGAAAGGTCCCCTCGCGCTGCTGCCTCTCCGAACAGGTACTGCACGACCGCCAGCGACAGGATCAGCATCGGCGCAAGGGAAAGGACGGCGTAGAAGGCGACCGCCGCGGCGAGGCGCGTGATGCCATGAGCCTGGGCGGCCTGTAATGCTTTCTTCAGGACTGACAGAATCTCGTGCAAGGCTGAGAGTGGGTGCAAGTAAGGTGCATGGCACTGCGTGGCACCCGGAATCCCGCTGTGTCACGGCTCTGGCCTGTGACCGCACTCCGGCTGTGGAGCTGTGATCGCGCCGACAGCTGGAGCCGGTCAACGCCGAACCAGCGCGTCAGCACGGCGGATGACACGAAGTGCGTCGAGCGCCTGGCCGAGCACGTTCCTGCGCGTCGCGCCGCGCGAGGACCCCGCCCTCAGAATATGGTACCGAAGCGCTCCCGCGAATACGTTGCCCGCACCGCTGATCCAGTACGCGCGGCGAGTTTCCTCATCGAGCGCCGGGCCACGCCCCGCGGCAACGAGATACTCACGGAGCAGCCGGTCATGGTCTCGTGCCGCGGCCGGCTCCCAGTACCGAAGCGTCTGCAGCCACGAGCTGACGTCCTCGAACGGCGAGCCCCTTCGGCTCCGGGCCCAGTCCAGAAACACGGCAGTTCGGCGGCCGTTCCGCTGACGAAGCCGCACATTCCCCGGATGAGCGTCGCCGTGCAGCATCGCGCTCCCATACCTCTCCCTCACCTCCATGCGAAGGTCCGGCAGCGCTGCGGCGAGGCGCCGCAGCAGACTCAGATGCCGGTTGAGGCTCAGCTCGGGAACGTTGTGCGCTTCCGACTCCGCGACCGCGATCGTCTCGCGGGCGGAGGCAAGCAGGTCACTCTCGTAATCCCAGGCGGGCAACTGCGACCGCAGCTGACTTGCGCCATGGAGTTCGGGCAGTTGCCTCATTACGATCGCCGTGTTCTCGTAGTCGCGCCATGGCCAGCTCTGCACCGCTCGGACATGCTCGATGAACAGGTAGCACACACCGTTCTCCTCGGTTGATCCATACAGCTCGGGTGCGTACTCCTCCCGCCAGACTGCGCGATAGACGCGTTCCTCGCGACGTGCCGCCCCCTCGAGTCGCTTCACCACGGCGTGCTTCGTGCCGCGCTCACCACAAAAGGAAATCGCCGCCACAGAAGACTCGAGACCTCCCCGCAACGGCCGCACGGTGCAGTCCTGAGGCCTTACCCCGAACACAGCTGGAATCGAGCGAAGGATTGCCTCTTTCGAAATCTGACCGGGCACTGAGGGTTCCTAACATCCCATCGCCGCACGGCATTGCGGCGCAGCTCTGATATATGGGCCTCCACGCGCTTCTGGTCATTCAATCCTGCATTTGCGGTTGAATGACCGTCCCCATTTCCCCCACCTT
>DASVLC010000075.1:0-2858 GCA_036385045.1 Thermoanaerobaculia bacterium
GGGATGGCGATTCGAGGGATTGGCTCTCATGGGTTCCTCCAGAAGGATGGTCGATCTCGCCGCGTCAGGCGGCGAGACGGTTTCTGAGCGTCAGATTTACAACGGGTGGGCGACCGTGGGGCTGATTCTGTCGCGTTTTGGCTATTCTGTCACCCCGAACCAAGGCACGGCGGGGTGCCGCGACTGAAAGAAACGTGGTTCCGTGTGCGCGAAGGCCTGTGTGACGATCTGGTTTCTTGTCGGTCCTTCCTTGCCGAAGCCTTGTTGCCCTTCTCCCCCCGCGCTTTTTGCGGGGGGAGAAGGTGCCGAAGGCGGATGAGGGGGGTCGAGCCACCGCCCTGCACCTGCATCGTGCTCGTGTGTTGCTGATTGCGCAGCCCCTCACCCGGCCCTTCGGCTTCGCTCAGGGCCACCCTCTCCCCGCTAAAATCGCGGGGAGAGGGGCGACAAGTCTCTTGTGCGCGAATCCTTCGAAAAGAAAGCGGGGCAACGACGTAGCGATTGTCGTGGTCGAAGTGTACGAGGATCACTCCTTTTTCCCGGGCCCGGGCCCGCGCCCGAGCCCGCGCCCGGTCTTTGACTTCAAAATTTGGTTGTCCCTCGGTCGCCGTTTTCAATTTTCAATTTTCAATTTTCAATTTCGCCCCTGCTATACTCCCGCGTCCGATGAGTCGAACGAGCAGACGGCAGACGTTGGCGACGGGCACGACGCTCGTGCCCTGTCGATGATCGCCGGTTGACTCCTGATGCTGCGATCACCAGACAGGGCTTCGGCCCTGTCTTTTCTTTTTCCGCGAGGTAATTCATGCACGTACAGCTTCCTGACGGGTCCCTCAAAGAGGTCCCCGAAAACGCCACCATTGCCGATGTCGCCGCCGCAATCGGAAGAAGGCTGGCAAAAGATGCGATTGCCGGCAGGATCGATGGCCGGACGGTCGACGTCTATGCGCCGGTTCCCGATGGCGCGAAGGTCGAGATCATTACGCCGAAGAGCGAGGCGGGGATCGACACGATCCGTCACAGCACCGCCCATCTCATGGCGAATGCCGTCCAGGAGCTCTTTCCCGGAACTCAGGTGACCATCGGCCCGGTGATCGAGAACGGCTTCTTTTACGACTTCGCGACCGATCGTCCCTTCGCCGAGGATGACCTCCGCCGGATCGAAGAGAAGATGAAGGAAATCGCGCAGCGCGATCTTCCGGTCCGTCGCGAAGAGTGGACCCGCGATGAGGCGATCGAGAAGTTCGGAGCGATGGGGGAGGCGTACAAGGTCGAGATCATCGAGGCGATCCCGGGCGACGAGGCCCTCTCGGTCTACCGCCAGGGGGAGTGGTTCGATCTCTGTCGCGGACCGCATGTGCCGTCGACCGGCCGTCTCGGCGCGTTCAAGTTGCTGTCGGTTGCAGGTGCGTACTGGCGTGGCGACGTGAAGAATGCGATGCTCCAGAGGATCTACGGCACCGCCTGGGCCGATGAGAAAGAGCTGCAGGACTATCTCACGCAGCTCGAACAGGCAAAGGCGCGCGATCACCGAAGGCTCGGCAAGGAGCTCGATCTCTTCCACTTCCACCCTTATGCACCGGGCGCCGCGTTCTGGACTCCGAAGGGAACCACGATCTACCAGCTGCTCTCGCAGTACATGCGCGAGCTCGCCCTGGCGAACGGTTACGTGGAGATCAAGACGCCGCTGCTGTTCAACAAGGGACTGTGGGAGATCAGCGGACACTGGGGCAAGTACAAGGAGAACATGTTCCTGGTCCTCGACAACGAGACCGCGGAGCACGACTTCTCGATGAAGCCGATGAACTGCCCCTCGCACCATCTGTACTACGGCTTCAAGAGACACAGCTATCGCGATCTCCCTCTTCGCCTGCACACACAGGACGTGCTGCACCGGAACGAGGCTTCAGGAACCATGAGCGGTCTGACCCGCGTTCGGCAGTTCGCGCAGGATGACGCCCACATCTACTGCCTCGAAGAGCAGGTGCCGGAAGAGGTCCGTCTCTTCGTTGCGCTGCTCGATGAGGTCTATCGGACGTTCGGGCTCGAGTACACCGCGAAATTCGCGACCCGGCCGCCTGAGCGGATCGGCGACGACGCCCTCTGGGATCGCGCTGAGAGTCTCCTCCGCCGCGCGCTCGACAGCCTGGGGCGTCCGTACGAGCTGAAGGAGGGCGACGGCGCGTTCTACGGGCCGAAGATCGACTTCGACGTCTCCGACAGCATTGGCCGCAAGTGGCAGCTCGGAACCATCCAGCTCGACTACAACGCCCCCGAGCGCTTCGACCTCACCTACATCGGTGAGGACAACAGCGAGCATCGTCCGGCCGTTCTCCATCGCGCGATCTACGGCTCGTTCGAACGTTTCCTCGCCATTCTGATCGAGCACTTCGCCGGCGCCTTCCCCTTCTGGCTTTCGCCTGTGCAGGTGATCGTCCTCTCGCTCTCCGAGAAGTTCGTCGATTACGCCCGTGAGGTCGAGGCGAAGCTGAAAGCCGCACACCTCCGCGTCGAGCTCGACGTGAGCAACGAGAAGCTCGGCGCCAAGATCCGTCAGGCACAGCTCGCCAAAGTGCCGTTCATGCTCATCGTCGGCGAAAAGGAGGCCTCGACCGGCACCGTAAGCCTGAGGAAGCGGACCGGAGGGGATCAGGGGAGCATGAGCGTGGACGCGCTGGTGGAACTCGCCGTTCGTTTGAATGCTGATAAGTCGTTGGATTTGGGGTAGGTCGGAAATTGAAAATTGAAAATTGAAGATTGAAAATTGAAAACGGAGAGGGGGCGGTGGTACGGAAGGCGAAGCAGCCGCACTCGCGCTGCCTCCGCTCTACTGAGTACGCAGCTTGCCAGGCCCCTCG
>DASVLC010000076.1:0-1548 GCA_036385045.1 Thermoanaerobaculia bacterium
CCGCAGGATCGGAGTGCCGGGCGGTTCCAGCTGTGGTCGCGGCGACACACCGTTTCTCAGAGATTGGATGATGTCGGAGAATGAGACGCGTCGCCATGCCTTAGTCGAAATACCACGCTTCTGTCGCCAATCGGCAGTCAAGTCGCCTCTGCATGCGGCGTCCACGATCGCATGGCGAGCTTGATCAACGAATTTTCGAGACTTGCGGAGATGCTCGCTGAGCGCCTTGGTGTTTGAAAGCAGCGCCTCGACCTTCTCCACGATGCGGCGTTGCTCGGCCAGCGGTGGGAGTGGCAGCACGATTGAGCGCAAACGTTCCTGTCCGATGTTCCTCATCGACTGCTGGTTGCCGGTCGCGAGCGACTCGATCTGAGCACGACCCTCCCGTGAATGGAGGAAGTAGAGGATCCACCGCTTCTCGACGCTCGGCCGTGTTCGCAGCCGAAGAATCTTGTCGCTCAGCATGATCCGCTTCGTCACGTGTTCCGCGATGACAGCCGCGCCAACCAGTTCGATCGTGTTCGCACGGCTGAGCAACAAGTCGCCGTCTTCAATCAGGAATGAAGGCTCGACCAGGTCTGGGTTCGTACACGTCTTCGATTGCTCCTCGTCGTAGGTGCCCCAAGTGACTGCGCTGATCTTCACGACGCCGAACTCATCGTGCGTCGGCGGCCGCTCCTCACATAGAAAGCTCCGGCCGGCATCGATGCCTTCAAGCAGATCGCCAAGCGTGCACTCCGCCCACCCCTCCGGCAGTTCGCTCATGCTTCCGCGACCTCGGCGCCGTTATCCAGCAGCCGCATCACCGCATTCAACTCCGCGACTGCTTCTTCGAGCTCGGCGATGGCGTCGGTCACGAGCTCCTCGGGTGGGGGGAGCTCGCCGGCGTCGTCGAGCGATTCTTCACGCAGCCACTTGAAGCCGTCGAACTTGTAGTCGCGCTCCTTGATCTCGGCGATCGTGAAGCTGCGCCAGCGGTCCTGTTTGGAGTCGTGCGGTGAGCGTTTCGCGCGGCCGTTCGGGTCCTTGCCGTAGCAGTGCTCGAATTCGGCGAAGTGGGTTGCGGTCAGCGGGCGGTCTTTCTTGGTGATGCCGGGGACGTTCGTCCGGGCGTCGTAGATCCAGACGCGTTCGGTCGGATAGCCCTTCGTGAAGAAGACGACGTTCGCCTTCACTCCCTGCGAGTACGGCGTGAACGTGCCGCGCGGCAGGCGGAGGATCGTGTGGACGTCGCAGTCGTGGGTGATGATCTCGAACACCTCGCCCGCCTGGTCGGCGAAGAGGCAGTTGTCGGGAAGGACGACGGCGGCGCGGCCTCCCTTCTTCAGCACCGTCAGGATGTGCTGGAGGAAGTTGAGCTGCTTGTTCGAGGTCTCGATCGTGAAGTCGTCGCGGTCGGGCGCCTGGTTCGCTCCCTTGGTCCCGAACGGAGGATTGGTCAGGATGACGTCGAAGCGGTCATTCGCCGGTGTCTCGTAAATCGTGTCTCCGAGGCGGATGTCGGGCGCGAGGCCGTGGAGGTAGAGGTTCCTGAGAGCGAGACGGCGG
>DASVLC010000077.1:0-6029 GCA_036385045.1 Thermoanaerobaculia bacterium
CCGACGCTGACCGGGATCTCGATGCGCGCGAACTCGTCTCTCGCGAGCCAGCGCCAGAGGTCACCACCCACATCGTTCGGCGATGTTGCGTCGGGAGGGTGCCAGAATCGAGGGCCCCCGGCAGCCTCGATCTCGCGCACGAGATCGTCTTCCCCGAGGTACGACGCAATCGCGAGCACTCCGGTGATGTCTTCCGGATAGTCGCGCAGGTAAAGGAGGCTGCCAAGGCCGCCGAGAGAGGTTCCGACGAGCCAGATCTCCTGATAGCCCTTCGTCTGTGCCGGGACGACGACGTCCTCCCGGATTCTTTCCAGGACGCCGCGCGTTCGGTAGTAGCCGAGGTGCGCATCGACGGCGATGAGATCGAGGTCGAGCCCGCGCGCTCTGACCGCCTCACCGAACTTCCCTCTGGCGAATCCCTCGGGCGCGGCGCAACGGCCCGGAAGGAGGATTGCGAGACAACGGCCCGTTCCGCCGCTCTCGATCGACACGGTACGGATCGGAACCGTCGCCGGGCGGAAGGCGCCACATCCGGTGAGGAGGGATGCGGCGAGCGCCGCGAGAATCATCCAAAGGAGCGCTTTCATCGTCAGGTGAGGGGGTTGCGCGACGCGTGCCGATCGGGGAAGCGTGGTGCACAAGCCAGGAGTTCGCGCTGGCGAGAGACGAAGCAGCAGCGAAGCTGCGATTCTCGTAGCGCGGACATTCTGTCCGCCGTACCGCGGGCGTCCTCGCCGGCACGGGCGGGCGGGGGGCGAGACGCGGCGAGACGCCCCCGGTCGCCGCCGAGACGGCCGCGATACGGCGGGCCGGGACGCCCGCGCTACGGACAATGCGTGTCATCCCGATCCGGGGCAGCGTAGCGACGAATCATCCGAAAGACTCCGCCGTGCCGGCCTAGTGCACGGTCAGCGTCGTGACGTGCTGCGTTTCGTTGTTGGTTACGGAGACGAATGCCCAGTAGCGAACGCCCGCGGTTTGAGGAATGATCTCGATCCGTACGGCCTCGGCCCCTTGCAACTCAGCGTACGAAGAGATGTCAGAGATCTCCTCATATAGATCAGCGGTGGTTATGGGCTCCCCGGGCGGTATCGCGCTCGAACGCGGCTTTACCGTGAATTGCAGCTCACGAGAGCTCCCGGAATCAGGATTGACGAAACGGACTCTCAGAACCGAATCGACTGCCACCTGGTCGGCGTAGAGTCGAAACGTCAATCTGAACCGTGAAGAGATAGGAATGTCGAGGATCTCGCCGGGCGTCGTCTTCATTTCAGAAGCCCGAATCACGGGTAACTCGGTCCCGAAACTCTCGCTCTGCCGGCTCAGGTCGTGAACCCGCAACTGCACAAAGATCCGGTCGGCGAGTGATTTCGTCACGTTGACGAACACAGGGGCCATGGGCCGCGACAACAACAAGTCGACACGAGCCGTCGTGCCGGCCGCCAGTTGAGTGCCTACACCCAGCAGGCAGAACCGGTCAGGGATCGTACGCGGGCAGTCCGGCGGAAAGAGAAACGTGGCTTCATCACTTGCGTTGTGGACTGTCACGACGGTTTCCCAAAGGGATCCATGAGCGCCCGGAATTGGAGTGCGCGTTACGAGCGGCAGCAGAATTCGCGTGAACTCGGGCAACGGGCCAACTGCTGGCGTGGCGGTCAGCGCCAGGAGAAGCAGGAGCGTTCCGTTCATACTCTGAATACGGAGGCCCGTCAGATGGCGTCCATTCGGGGACTGCCCGCCTGACATCATGCGCGCGCGAACAACGCTCCGCAGTTCTGGCGAATCTCTCCAGGCCCCTGCCAGAGCGTGTGAGGGCCGGGCGGGATTTCCGATGGCGTCAACCGGTTGCCATCCGCCGTGCGGAATCGCGTCGCGAAGCTGCGCTTCTCTTAGCGCGGACATTCTGTCCGCCGTACCGCGGGCGTCCTCGCCAGCACGGGCGGGCGGGCGGGGCGAGACGCCTGGCGAGACGCCCCCGGTCGCCGCCGAGACGGCCGCGATACGGCGGGTGGATCAGTTCCGTCAGAGGAGCTCGATGAACTGCTCTACCGAGATTCCCGCCTGTCGCAGAATCGCGCGAAGAGTGCCTCGGTCGAGCTCCTTGTGATCCGGAACGACGAGTTGGGCGAAGGGGTCGTCGCGCCGGAGAATGATATGACTCGACTGCTGCCGCCGCACGCGGAAGTCTGCGCGGGTGAGTGCGGCGATGCACTCGCGTCCCGAAATGCGGGGCAGTCTCGTCAAACGGCGACCACCAGAGTGTCAAAGTTCTCCGGCGGTACCGGCAAGTGATCCTCTTCGAGAGCGGCGATGTATTGCTGGATCGCATCACGGGCGTTGGCGATCGCCGCCTCCTTCGTATCTCCCTGCGTGATGCATCCGGGGAGGCTCGGGCACTCCGCGACCCATTTACCGTCCTCACCTCGAGTCACGATGATCTGTCTCATCCGATCCTCCTGTTGAACTGTAACGCCGTTCACGATCCTGGCAGTTCAGCGCGACGTCCTACTCTGCCACAAAAACACTTCGGGCGGCTCTTTCGAGCCGCCCGATGATCGTTGCGTTCAACTGATTACTGACAACCGCGCATCCGCGCGGTCCACAACTACTGCTCGTCGTCGAAATCCGCCAGTGACAGTGCGTCTTCGTCTTCCGCTTCCCGCTGCAGCAATTCCTCGAGGGAGGGCTGGGCCGGGGCTTCGTCCTTCTCGAGGTAGATGTCGCGGTAGGTCGGCATGCCGGTTCCCGCCGGGATGAGGCGGCCGACGATGACGTTTTCCTTGAGGCCGCGCAGGTAGTCGACACGGCCGGCAATCGCCGCCTCGGTCAGTACCCTGGTGGTCTCCTGGAACGACGCCGCCGAGATGAACGACTCGGTCGAGAGTGAGGCCTTGGTGATGCCGAGCAGCAGCGGCACACCATCGGCCGGCTCGCCGCCGCGGTTCATGACCTTCTCGTTCTCTTCCATGAAGCGGAAGCGATCGACCTGCTCGTCCACCAGGAAGTCGGTGTCGCCCACACGCGTCACGCGCACGCTGCGCAGCATCTGCCGGCAGATGGTCTCGATGTGCTTGTCGTTGATCGCAACCGACTGCGAACGGTAGACCTCCTGGATCTTGTCGACCAGGTAACGCTGGAGCTCCTTGATCCCGAGGACCGCGAGCACGTCGTGCGGATCGATCGGTCCGTCGATGAGCGGGTCGCCGGCGCGAACGCGCTCGCCTTCCTGCACGTTGACGTGAACCGAGCGCGGCACCGAGTACTCGTGGCGCGTTCCCTCGTCCGTCTCGATGATGATGCGGCGCATCCCCTTGACGATCGCGCCGTGATGCACGACTCCATCGACCTCGGTGATGACCGCCTTATCGCGCGGATGGCGAGCCTCGAAGAGCTCGACGACGCGCGGCAGACCGCCGGTGATGTCCTTGGTCTTTGTCGTGGCGCGGGGGATCTTCGCGAGAATGTCGCCCGGGTGAACGTCCTGCCCGTTGTGGACCATGACGTGTGCGCCGGTCGGCAGGAGGTACTTCTTCTCCTCGCTTCCCTTGCCCGCTTTGATGATGAGGGTCGGCGTCCGCTTCTCGGCCGTAGCCGACTCGACGATGACCATCTGGGTGAGGCCGGTGACCTTGTCGGTCTCTTCGCGGACGTTCTCGCCTTCGACGATGTCCTTGAAGGCGACCTTACCGCCGACTTCCGTCAGCACTGCCGAGGTGAACGGATCCCACTCGACGAGCGGCTGACCGGCCTCGACCTGCTGGCCGTCCTGCACCTTGAGGGTCGAGCCGTAGACGAGCGCGTAGCGCTCCTTCTCGCGAGCCGGTGACGGAGCGAAGGTCTCGCCCTTCTTCGGCTTGCGCTGCTGCACATCTTCCATGATGAGGAGCTTGCCGTTCCGGTTGACGACGACGAGATCACCATGCTTGTTGGTAACGGTGACGACGTTGACGAGCTGGATACGTCCCGGGCTCGTCGACTCGTGCTTAGACTGCTCTGAAACGCGTGATGCCGTACCGCCAACGTGGAAGGTACGCATCGTGAGCTGCGTGCCCGGCTCGCCGATCGACTCGGCGGCGATGACGCCGACCGCTTCTCCGATCTCGACGAGCTTGCCGCTCGCGAGGTTGCGGCCGTAGCAGCGACGGCAGACTCCGCGACGCGTCTCGCAGGTCAGCACCGAACGGATCTTCACCTGCTCGATGCCTGCTTCCTGAATCGCGTTCGCCAGCTCGTCGGACAACTCCTGGTTCTGTGCGACGAGATGCTCGCCCGTCAGCGGATCGTAGACGTCCTCCTGCGAGATACGGCCAACGATACGATCGCGGAGCGGCTCGAGAATGTCGCCGCCTTCCATGATCGGCGTGACGACGATGCCGTCGAACGTCTGGCAGTCCTGCTCGGTGATGATGACGTCCTGCGCAACGTCGACGAGACGCCGCGTGAGGTAGCCGGAGTCGGCGGTCTTGAGCGCCGTATCGGCAAGACCCTTACGGGCGCCGTGCGTGGAGATGAAGTACTGGAGGACGGAGAGCCCTTCGCGGAAGTTCGCGGTGATCGGCGTCTCGATGACCTCGCCCGAGGGCTTGGACATCAGACCGCGCATACCGGCGAGCTGACGGACCTGCTCTTTCGATCCTCGTGCGCCGGAGTCGGCCATCATGAAGATCGGGTTGAACTCGCCGCGCTCTGCTTCGACGCGCTTCATGTCGATGAACATCTCGTCCGACACGAGCTCGGTGGCGCGATGCCAGATGTCGATGATCTTGTTATGGCGCTCACCTGCGGTGATGGCACCATCGAGACGCTGGCGCTCGACCTCGAGGACTGCCTTACGGGCGTTGTCGACGATCTCCGGCTTGCGGGCCGGGATGACCATGTCATCGACGCCGATCGACAGACCAGCCTTGGTCGCATAGAGGAACCCGAGATCCTTCAGCTCGTCGAGCATCCGGACCGTGAGGTCATTGCCGAAGTTAATGAAGCAGAAGTTGACGAGCTCCTGAAGACCTTTCTTCTTGAGCAGGCCGTTGATGAACGGCATCTCGCCGGGGATGTGCATGTTGAAGATGACACGTCCGACGGTGCTCTCGACCAGCTTCTTGTCGACCTCGACGATCTCGGCGCGGACGATGTCCTGGTCGTTGAACTGCTTGGTGAGATCCATCAGGCGGCCGCTGACGCGGACTCTGATCGGAGTGAGCAGCTCGACCTCACCCGCCTGAAGCGCGATGACCACTTCGTCGAAGTCGCCGAAAACCTTCCCTTCACCCTTCGCACCCGGCTTTGCCTTCGTCAGGTAGTAGCAGCCGAGAACGAGATCCTGCGAAGGAACCGTGAGCGGCTTGCCGTGCGCCGGCGAAAGAATGTTGTTCGAGGCGAGCATCAGGACCTGCGACTCGACCTGCGCCTTCGGTGAAAGCGGGACGTGCACGGCCATCTGGTCGCCGTCGAAGTCGGCGTTGAACGCCGCGCAGACGAGCGGGTGAATCTTGAGCGCCTTTCCTTCGACCAGCACCGGCTCGAAGGCCTGGATGCCGAGACGATGGAGCGTCGGTGCGCGGTTCAGGAGAACCGGATGCTCGCGAATGACTTCCTCGAGCGCATCCCACACTTCATTGGTCTGCAGCTCGACGAGCTCCTTGGCGGCCTTGATCGTGCCGACGAGGCCCTTCTGCTCGAGCTTGTGGTAGATGAACGGCTTGAAGAGCTCGAGCGCCATTTTCTTCGGCAGTCCGCACTGATGCAGACGAAGCTCCGGTCCGATGACGATGACCGAACGTCCCGAGTAATCGACGCGCTTGCCGAGCAGGTTCTGGCGGAAGCGGCCCTGCTTGCCCTTGAGGGTGTCGGAGAGCGACTTGAGGGGACGGTTGTTGGAGCCCTTCAGGACACGGCCGCGACGGCCGTTGTCGAGCAGCGCATCGACGGATTCCTGCAGCATGCGCTTTTCGTTGCGCACGATGATGTCGGGCGCGCTCAGGTCGAGCAGACGCTTCAGACGGTTGTTACGGTTGATGACGCGACGGTAC
>DASVLC010000078.1:0-11405 GCA_036385045.1 Thermoanaerobaculia bacterium
AGTACGGGTTATAAAACGCGATATTTCCGGGAACCAGCAACGGTAGAGTCGCTGGCTCATTCAGCATCCACTTGCGCAACTCCGTCGCGAACTTGTAGAAGTTCGGCCGCACAGGCTCGTGAAAGCCGCGCCAGATCGTGGATTCGCTTCTAAGCGTCCACTCGATGTGATGAACCACCTCTCCTGACGCGCTGGTCCGTGCCATGTAGCGGTATGCTACCCGAACGGGCCGGCTAGCTTCGTGTGAAGCTGATGCGGCCGGGCTTTGGCCCGGCCGCCAAGCTGCCTACTTCATCGCCAGCGTGAGGGCGTCACCGCGGTGGCAGTTCGCGACTCGGTTCGCGAACTCACTCGCGTCAACGCGGCGCGCTCGAGGCTTCGGCTGCGGAACCGGCCGCACAGCTTACACCAAGGACGTCGAGCAGATCTAACGGCACGCCAGACATCCACACTGCGGTAAACTGCCGCTCTAACCGCCAGACCGTCCAAAAGCAGGAGATACTGCGTGCCGAAAGAGCCTGCGGGTACGCCCGACAAGAAGCAAACGTACGTAAAGCAATCCGATTTTCCACGTCACCCACTTGAGCAGTCCGTCTCGCTGCCGAAGGTGCTCTGGGACGAATTCGCCGGTAGCGGTGCGGCGCCACACGACGTCGCGATCGCTCTTGGGATCAGCCCGACGAGCAGTCTCTGGAAGACGCTTGCCGGCAGTGCACTCGCTTACGGCTTGGTCGAGGGCGGCTACAACGCTACGCGAATGATTTTGACGCCCTTAGGCCGCCGAATCGTCGCTCCCACAGCTGAAGGCGACGATGATCGCGCGAGGGTTGAGGCGGTTCTAACGCCGCGAGTCATGCGCGACTTCTTTCAACGATATAACCGCGCCAAGTTCCCTAGTCCGCAAATTGTTGAGAATGTGCTTGTCGAGCTCGGCCTGCCGAAGGACCGCGCGAAGGCAGGCAGAGAGGTCCTCGAGAAGAATGGTCGCGCTGTGGGCATAGTTCGTGAGACCAAGACCGGCCCTTTCGTGGCGCTGGACGAACCCGGTCCCGTGCAGCGAACCGCCGCCGATGCCCACGTGCCAATACCGCCAAGCGATTCAGCCGCGGAAGAGCCCGTGCCTCGTACCACGCGGCAGTTTCCGACCGTTGTGCCACCACGGAAAGGCGACTCTGGTCCCGGTTACGAGGTGATGGCGCAGCGACCTCTCACGCGCAACGCGGTAGTCGATTGTTACAAGCTTAAGCAACGACTCGGCGCCGGATTCTCCGCTGAAGTGTGGTCGGCCTCCGTCCAGCGCGTGCCGCCCGGGACAGAGTTAGAGAAGAACCAGCCCGTCGCTTTGAAGTTCTACCACGCCCATGCCATGGCGCTCCCTGATCAAGTGCTGCGGGTCGAAAGGGAGTATAGAATCGCTCAATCGATACGGCATCCCCACCTGATTCGAATTTACGAGTTCCTTCTGGCCTCACCACGTCCGCACCACAACTTTCTCGTTATGGACCTGGCGCGCGGACTGCCCCTGCGAAAGCTCATTGACTCGAGGCAGTTGACGATCAAGCAGATAATGCAGGTGCTACACCAGTTAATGTCCGCACTTGATGAGTTACATGGTGGCGGTGCACTGCATCGTGACGTGAAGCCTGGAAATATAACAGTCGAGCTATCCGACACCGGCGTTCATGCAACTCTGTTGGACTTAGGAATCGTAAATATCACGTACGAAAAGGGAGTCACCGCGGTTAGTCACTTCCTCGGTAGCAAGCACTGGGCGCCCATCGAACAGCTCATGGGTGAAGCGCTCGACGAGCGCTCTGACCTGTATAGTCTTGGCGCGGTCGCGTATAACGCACTCACCAATCAAGAGCCGTACGCCGGCAGCGCAACAGAAGCGGCAGTGGCTGTGAACATGGGTCGGAGTCAGCTCGCATTGCCGCCGCTCCGCGATGTTCCGGAGGATGTCGCTGAAATGATTAACGCCTGTTTGTCGTACCGCCGGGACGATCGGCCTAGTAGCGCGCGCGACTGTCTGGACGTGCTAGAGCGACACATTTGAGCTCGGAACCGAGTTCCGAGACGAACTCACGTACGAAGGTGCCGCTCTTCGAGCTGCCCGCGGCGAGCTATTTTATGAGGCTGTCGTTTTCAACGCAGCAGTCACGAACGGTATGGTCCAGGGACGCTTCTTGATTGACCATGAGCCACGTCCTGCATGCCCACGATCTGCGCAGGTTGCGGTAAGCGCATCGTTCTTTCGGAGGGGCGCTACACCTTGGCAAAGGGCAAGCACTGGTATGAGTCCTGCGCGCTGGCACCTCAGCCTCGGCCACGAAGCGGCGTGGGTTCTCGCCGCCGGCTAACTGTTGCGTCTCAGGACGTTGTTCCTATCCAGGCGACTGACCGGTGGATTGTACGCGAGCGCAGAGTGAGCTCGGTGGTAGTTGTAGAAGTGGACGTACGGAGCGAGCCATCGCTTTCGCTCGGCTGAACTCTCGTAGGCGAAGCGATAGGCCCACTCACGCAGAAGCGTCTGAATGAACCGCTCGACCTTGCCGTTGGTGCGCGGCGTGTAGGGCCGGATGCGGACGTGCTTGATGTTCATCGCCTGAAGAAGAGCTTTGAACCGTGTGGAGATGAACGCGGAGCCGTTGTCTGTCATGACGCGTTCGACGCGAACGTTCTGCCGGGCGAACCACTCCACGGCCCGAACCAGAAAGGAACTCGCGGCCTCGCTACGCTCATCCGCGAGGATATCGACGAAGGAGAGGCGGGTGAAGTCGTCGGTGGCGACGTAGACGAACTCGAAGCCCTGGCGTGGCGATCCGAACGATCGCTTGCGCGTGATGCGATGTCCGATCCGATCGAACCGTCCCAGGCGCTTCACATCGACGTGAACGAGCTCTCCGGGTCGTTCCCGCTCGTACCGGATAGCTGGCGGTGGAGCCTCGAGCGACCGGAGGCGGCTCAGGCCTTCCTCGCGGCACACCCGTGATACGGTCGAGGTGCTTACTCCGACGAGTTGCGCGACCTGACGCATCGTTCTTCGTTCGCGGCGAAGCATGATGATCTGCCCCCTGGTCTCCGCACCGATCCTGGGCGTCGTCGCTGGTCTCGAGCTTCGGTCGGAGAGGGGTTCACCACGCGCCGCCCTCCCGACCCATTCACGTCCGCGTCGCGGACTGATACCGGCGGCATCCGACGCCTCGCGCACCGACCACCCTTGTTCGGAGACTCGTTTGAACAGCAGTGCTCGACTTGCCGGGCAGGTTCGCGCATTCTTGTGCACGTCCATCTGGGTTCCTTCCTGTCAACCTGTTCGTTTGAGAGCTTTCAGATTGACGAAAGTCGCCCGGATGGACAACCCGCTTCAAGGAACAACGTCCTGGTACATCACAGCTAACTCGCGGTTGCACCGGACGTGAACCGCCGCGCACGTGCATCTCGAGAGCTATACTTCCTCGCAGGCGGTTCACGCCGGTGAACCGCAAGACGTTAGACGCCGTGAACTACCCCACCTGCGACGAGACCTACGTGACTGCGGATCTATCCTGATCAGATTGATCCGGATGAGATTACGAGACGGCTCGCGCTCACGCCGAGCGAGTTTCAGCGAAAAGGCCAGCCGAATCCCTCGAAAAGTCTCCCCGCCCGCATGTTCCGTCTGAGCGGGTGGTTTCGGTCATCCCAAGGCCACGTCGAGACGAACGACTCGCAAGCACATCTTGATTGGCTGTTCCATCAACTCGAGGGGAAGGAAGAGTCCCTTGCCAAGCTCCGACACGACGGGACAGAGATGGATGTGGCCTGTTTCTGGGTGTCGGCACACGGTCACGGCGGCCCGACACTGTCGCCCGAGCGCGCAGGAAAGCTGGCGTCCCTCGGGTTGCCTCTTTGGTACGACATCTACTTCGGGGACGACGGCGTCTAACTCGCGGTTGCAGCGGACGCCAGCCGCTCACCTGCTAGACGGAATTCACGCTCTGCCCGGCGGCCGGCGCCGCTGGACCGGAGGGAACGCTCGGAAGTATCTGGAAGCAGGTGGGGTTGAAGAGGGACTGATGAGCACAGAGTACGTCGTGATTCTGGAGCAGGGCGAGTCATCGGTCGGAGCGTATGTGCCCGATCTGCCGGGGTGCGTCGCGGTGGGCGAGTCGAGAGACGAGACGATGCAACTGATTCGTGAAGCGATCGAGTTGCATCTCGAGAGCCTCCGCGAGAATGGTGAACCCATTCCGGCGCCCCACTCGTTTGTCGAAACAATAGCCGTGTAGCCGCCGAACTCGCGGTTGCAGCGGACGCCGGCCGCTCACCTGCTAGACTGAATTCACGCTCTGCGCGGCGGCCGGCGCCGCTGAACCGCAGAGGCGTTCGGCGACGAAAGGAACGACAATGGGACTCGACGGTGTCGAACTGCTGCTGGCGTACGAAGAGGCCTTCGGTGTCCAGATCAGTTCCGGCACGATCCGTGTTTCCGTGCCGCCGAACCGCAGGGCCGTTAGGCGCCTTTGAGAGGTCGCAGCGTGCTGAGGGCGCTAGCCGAACACGCTGCGTGAGACAATTGACTTCATTTTCAAGCATGAGGTGCCGGATGACTACACAAGATGAGATCATGGCCTTGGAGCGAAAGTTCTGGCAATCCATGATGGACATGAAGGTTGATGCAGCTGTCGACCTTCTGGACGAGCAGTCCACTGCCGTTAGCGGCGGCGGCATTCATTACTTTGAGCCGGCTGAGTACAAGACGATGGCCCTATCTGGAGATGCTCGAATTACATCGTTCGAGTTCTTTGATGAGAGAGTCATCTTTCCGCTTCCCAATGTTGCCGTCGCTTCGTACAAGGCAAGGCAGTCCTTTACAGTGGGTGAAAAGACTCATGAGATGGTCGTGTATGATACAACCACGTGGGTAAAGAAGGGCGGAAAATGGCTAGCTTCTGCTCATACCGAAACGCCTGAGCAGAAGGGTCCGGTAGGCGCCTAACTCTGGCACTGCAGCAGACACCAATCCGCGCCAAGTGAGTCGTAGTTTTCTACTCTTCCGCGTGCGGGTTGGTGCGGCTGAGTGCTGAACCTTAGACGGCACGATGATCACTCTGCGATGCACCGAAAAGGCGGCGAAGGCGCTGGGGTTTCGTCGAAACGATAGCGTCCCCGCCGGCACCAGTCCTCTCGGCGACTGGTATGTCAACCTCGTGCCCACGGTCGACGGAGGAGTGTTTTTGTTCATGAACGAGCAGAGTCTGCTGAGCGTGCTCGTTCCTCGGGGAGAGATGAGGTCGATGAATGTGTTCGTGGCACGCGTCGGCAACATTCTCTCGATGCTCGGCTTGCCGAACGAACGCATTCACGAGGAGATCGAACACTTCGCCGAGGCAAGGGTCGGAAAGACGGTCAGCAAGAAGCTCCTCGGAGTCATGAATGATCTGGCGGCGCGATGGCAGGAACGAATCGAAAGGGCAACACGGGACTCCAAGGTGAGCATCTCGGACTTCGAGTTGTACTTGGCAAACATGCCTCAAGCCACGCTTGGGTTTCGAACAGCAGGTGAGGTTGCGCTCGAATTGCTCGCCTCACCGGCAGAATTCGGTGCCGTCTAACTCTGCACTGCAGCCGACACCAACCCGCGCCAAGTGGGTCGTAGTTTGCTACTCTTGCGCGTGCGGGTTGGTGCGGCTGAGTGCAGAGCCGTTAGCCGTCGAATCCCGAGCGGGCAACAAATGAATACAGCCACGATCATTATGTTGATCTTCGCGTCCGCTTACCTGTTTGGAACTTTCTTTGCCGTACGCGGGGCTGAGGGGAGCGCATCTTGGGCTGGGATGAGTCGCCAACGGAATCCATCACCGGTCCAACTGCTCGGTGAACTGCGTAAGTCGAAAGGTCGGAGCCTGATGCGTCCGGAGACGGCTCTTCTGGCGCTCGCATACACTGTCCTTCTCATCGTGGTGCTGCTCGGTGCGTGGGGTCTCATCCTTCGCATGATCGCAAGTTGAGCCGTGTCGCACCCGCCGGTTAACTCAACGGTGCAGCCGAAGCCAAACCCGCGCCGTGTGAGCCGTAGTTTGCTACTCTGTCGTGTGCGGGTTGGCGCAGCTGAGCGTCAGGCCGTTAGCCGCCCAGAATGATCTCGGCTTTATCCACGCGGGGCTCCTTCTCGAGAGTCTCGAAGAATCCGAAGTGCCGGGCAGCGAGATCGAGCAGGCGTGGGCCGCGGAAGTTGAGAAACGGATGGCTGAGTTCCGCGCGGGACGCGTGAACACGGTGTCGTGGCAGGAACTGCGAGCACACCTCTACGAGTCATCACGGCGCGCTTGTCCGTTTTTGAACGACTGCTTACGATTCTTCGCTGGCCCTGAAAGTCGACGGCGCCTCTAACTGAACACTGCAGCGAACGTGTCGCGCACGCTGCGGTGTCAGGCCGTCAGACGCTCAGCGCGCGCGCCGGTAGTGCATGGCGACCGCGCCGCGGCGGAGCGGTTTTGCCGAGACCAGCTCGAGACGTCGCGTGCTGAGCAGCCCGCTCTGGTACAGGGTCGGGCCGTGGCCGACGATCCTGGGGTGGACGAGGAACTTGTACTCGTCGATCAGATCCAGCCGGTCCAGCTCGGTCGCGAGCTTGCCGCTACCGAGGAGCACGCCAGCCGGCGTCGCATCCTTGAGCTTCTGTACGCCCGTGCGCAGATCGCCGGCGATGTGGTGGCTGTTGGTCCACGGGAAGTCGTTTCGCGTCGACGACACTACGTACTTCGGCTTGGCCTCCAGCTTGACCGCCCACTCGCGTATCGCCGGCGGCACCTCCCCGTCGCCGCGGGCGACCGCCGGCCAGTAGCTTTCCATCATCTCGTAGGTGACACGGCCCCACAGCATCGCGCCGCCCTCGTCCATGAGGCGGGTGAAGAAGGCGTGTGTCTCGTCGTCGGCGATTCCCTCCTGGTGGTCGACGCAGCCGTCCAGGGTGACGTTGATGCTGAAGGTCAGGAGTCCCATGCGGCGAGTGTAAGCCATACATCGCTCGCGGATGTCCTGGCGGAATGATCGGCTGTACCAGATGCGGGTTCCTCGAATCATACGCACAAGAACCATCGCGTTGAAACTCGGCGGTGCAGCGGAGGCCGGGCCGCTGACCTGCTAGACTGAGTTCACGTTCTGCGCGGCGCTCGGCGCTGAACCGCAGGCGTTTACTGCTTTGAATCGGAACAGTCATGACGAACACGTTTAATGGTGTAGGTCTGGTGGAAGTAATCGTTATTCTCCTCGTCGCGGCCACCGCGGCTATCGTCATCATCTGGCCGACTTCACGAGTGCTTCGCCGACTCGGATTCCCAGTCTGGCTCGCGCCGCTCGCTCTGGTCCCACTGCTCAATATCGGATTGCTGTACTTCGTAGCATTCGCACCGAAGCCGGAAAGAGCCTTCGATCGCGAGCGCAGCTGACTCGCGGTTGCAGCGGCGACGCGCTCACCTGCTAGACTCACTTCACGCTCTGCGCGGCGGCCGGCGCCGCTGAACCGCAGGGCTTTGGGCGGCGCGCTCACCCACTCAGATCGAAGGAGACGACATGCGGAATCCTGCACTCCTGGCGCTCATCGTTATCGCACTGCAAGTGGTGGCTGAGGACACGAGCAGAACGGTCGTGGCTTCCGACAAGAAGTCGCAGATCGTGGTGCCGAGCCGTTGGGCCCAACTGGAGCTGAATGACGCGGCGGAGATCCAGGTGGGGATCGAGGCCGAAGACGCGTACCTCATCGTGCTCAACGAAGCTAAAGACGATCTGTTCGCGTGGAACCTCGAGCGCCACTCGCGCGTGACGCTTGGGCAACTGCTCTCAAACGTGGCGAATCCGGTGGTCGTCGGCCCGCGGACCCTCACGGTCGGAGGCAGTCCTGCGGTTCAGTATGAGGTGCGTGGGGCTTCTGAGAATCGGAATATTGTGTACATTCACACGACCGTCGACGGTCCTAAGCACTTCAGTCAGATCCTCGCGTGGACGCTTCCTTCGAAAGCGGAGCAGACACTACCGGACTTGCGACAGGCGATCCTTACGTTCCGAGAACTGCCGTAGACGCGAGGTCGCGGGGGGCGGCCCGCTGGCGCCGTTCAACTGAGCGGTTGCAGCGGACGCAATCTCCTTATCGTACCGTCCCACTTCTCCGCATGGGTCCAGGGGGAGTGCCATCGATCCGAAGACTTCCGCTGATCTTGCTCGGGATCGGTCGTCGGTGACTGCCGATGACGCTGGTGGACGTGTAGCGGCCCATCTATGCCAGAATCGTGGCGGGGTTCGGACCCATCATGCTTTTTGAACGCAATGCGCGCTTTCCCACGGTCGGTATCGCACTAGCCTCGTTCGGCGCGCTGCTCATTGCGTTGCTCTGGTACTACACGGTGGATCACACGCGTGGCGAGCTCGCGGAAGCGAAACAGAGCGAGTTCCACAAGAACGAGAAGCTCGCTCTTGCCCTCGAGGTGCAGACCACGCGTCTTCTGCGTGCCGCCGATGACCTCCTGACCATTCTTGCGAATCACTACGAACGTGAAGATCAGCCCTTTCCCGTCGACCGTCTGGTGCCGCCCGATGTTGCACGACGCGCGGGATTCGTTCTCATCGCGCACATCGACGCAGCCGGCAATCTGGTCAGTGCTTCGCCGACGTTCACTTCGGTCAGTGTTGCGGACCGACTGCACTTTCGGACCCATCGGGCGCAGAACACCGGCAAGCTGCTGATTACGGGCCCCCTCATGGGTCGGATTACGGGTCAGCCGATCGTGCAGCTGACGCGGCGCATCAACAACCCTGACGGGACCTTTGGCGGGGTGGTGCTGCTGGCAGTCGAGCCGGGGTACTTCACGGAGATCTTCCAGAGTGCCGGCGCTGCGCCCGGTGACGTGATGTCCCTCGTCCGCACTGACGGCCTCACCCTCGCGCGCCGTGTCGGTGCCAGAACCACGTTCGGGGAAAGCATCGCGGGATCGGCTCTGCTGGCCAATCACGCGCGCAATCCAGTGGGAAACTACCTCGGTCGAGGGGCGTTGGACGGCGTGCTGAAGTTCTTCAGCTATCGGACGCTGCCGGATCAGCCGCTGATCGCCACGGTCGGGACGAATGCCGATGTGGTTCTGGCTCCGGTTCGCGAACGTCGCAGAAACCACTACATCCTCGCCGCGATCGCAACCGGATTCATCACGTTCTTCTGCGCCGGCCTGATCGCGTTGATCCGCCGCGGCCAGATCGCGGAGCGCGAACGCTCGCGGATGGCGGACAGTCTCCTCTACACGATGCAGCAGCAGGAGCAGCGCTATCGCGCAATCTTCGAGGGAGTGACGAACGGAATCGTGATCGTGGGGCGTGACAGCAGGATCGTTGCCGCGAATCGTGCGGCCGAGGTGATGCACGGGTGGGCGGAGGGAGCGCTCGTCGGAAGAGACGCCGCGGAGTTGATTGACCCGGCCGAGGCGGGCGTTCTGCACATCGTCGAATCGGAGGCCGCGTGGGGCGGCCCGCACTCATGGGAGGCTCGGTCGATGCGCCGTGACGGCGAGCGTCTCGATGTCCTGCTCAGCTCTTCCCGTGTCGAGATCGGCGGAGAGCCGAATCTGCTGCTCGTGATCACGAACGTGTCGAAAGAAAAGAGCCTGCAGCATCAGCTCGAGCACTCCGCGCGAGTGGCAAGCCTCGGGCGCATTGCCGCGAGCATTGCGCACGAGATGAACAATGTGCTCATGGGTATCATGCCGTTCGCCGAGATCCTGACGCGCAGTGGATCGACGGATCCTCAGGTCGCGAAGGCCGCCGCGCAGATCATGCGAAGCGTTGAACGCGGTCGCGCTGCAACGCAGGGCATTCTCCGCTTCACCCGCGCAGTCAATGAACCGGCGATGGAGGCGTTCGCGGCAGCGCCGTTCCTGACTGCGCTCGCCAACGAGCTGCGTGAGTCAATGCCTCCTCAGGTCGCGTTCGACGTTTCGTGCGAAGAGGACCTCCATCTCTCGGGCGATGCGAGCCAGCTCCAGCAGGTGGTCACCAACCTCGTCTCGAACGCGAGGGAGGCGATGCCGTCCGGCGGCATGTTGACGGTTCGTCTGGAGACGCTCGACTCCGTACATGCGGCGCGGTTCGCGGTACATCCCGCCAAGGTGGACGAGTGGGCACACCTCGCCGTGCGCGATACCGGCACCGGAATCGCGCCCGAGGCGTTCGAGCGCATCTTCGAGCCGCTCTTCACGACCAAGCGAGAGGCGGGAAGCGGCCTCGGCCTGCCGATCGTCAAACAGATCGTCAGTGCGCACGGCGGCAGGATCGACGTCGAGAACATCCCGGGCGGAGGCGCGGTCTTTCATGTCCTTCTCGTGAAGGCCGTGCCTCACTCGACCGGCTGTGTGAAGATCGAGAGCGCGAATCCATGGTCGAAGATCAGCCGTGTACTGCTCGTCGACGATGAACCTGTAATCGGGGACGGCATCACCCGACTGCTACGCATCGAAGGAATTGCATGCGAGTGGATCGATCGGGGCCAGGCTGCCGTGGAACGTCTCCAGGAGTTCCGGCCCGACCTGCTGATCCTCGACGTCGGGCTTCCCGACATGAATGGCGCCGAAGTCTACGAGCGCGCATCGGCAAGGCATCCGGGACTTCTCACGATCTTCTCGACCGGGCATGGGGATCAGCGCATCGTCGATGCGCTCAGTGCGCCGCCTAACGTGAAAGTCCTTTCGAAACCGTGGGACTTCGAAATGCTGACGGCGTGTCTGGCCAGCCTGCTCCACGATACGGAAGACATCACCGACGGCCACACGCAATGAAGGGATGAGGAAGCAGGAAATTCAGTCGTCGATGGCTGACAGTCCCTGGCGTTCCAACTCTGCCAAATGGTCCCGCATGGCCTGGAGGACGTCGGCGGGATGGCCCTCCCAGTTCTCGACCTCGCCGGTTACTCTCAGTGGTTCCCTTGTCCTGTACGACCTCGTGGGGTTGCCAGGGAAGCGCTTATTGGTCAGGTTGGGGTCGTCCTCAAAGGGACCCGTCGGTTCGACGATGTAGATTCGTCCCGATCCTTCTCCCCTGGCCAGTTCCGCTCCCCATACGGCTGCTTCGAGGGTGGCGCTGAAGTAGATGTTGCTCGATATCCGACCATTCTCGAAGTTGGAACCGTAGCCGGGGATCAGCAGATCGCCCGGCCTCAGGCTGGCCCTGGTTCCGTGGTAGAAGGGACCTTCAATGTGGTCGAAGTGCTCGAACGTGACGGGAATGTGCGTGTTGTCGTCTTCCATGACGGTTATCCCGATCTTGTCCGGCCGACATTTTAGTGTACGAGCACGACCGCGAACGCTGAAACGACTACGGCGAGAATAACGTCAGCCGCCTCAGAGATGACCGATGGCCGAAACGCGTGCTCCAGTAACCGTGGA
>DASVLC010000079.1:0-3497 GCA_036385045.1 Thermoanaerobaculia bacterium
GCACGAACGAACAGCTCGCCTACCGTATCGCGCTCTCGTATGCCCATCTCTGGCGGCAGCTTTCTCCCGGGTTGGAATAACAGGATGGCATATTGCGCGATTCGATTGAGTTCCATAAGATTCACGGCCTTTGAATAGAACGGAAACGGCCCGACCGCGGCGCAGGCCCAGCGCGGAACGGCCCCAACCTGACCTGAGGAGAAACCATGAAGGATGTGATTCGAAAGTGTGTCATCGCGGCAGCGGCGGCCGTGATCCTCGTGGCGGTGCCCCAACCCGCCGCTGCTGAGGAAAGCAAGCCGTTCGCGAACGGCACGTTCCGCATCGTGGTTCCCGCCACTTTCGGCGAATTCGCCGAACAGACCCAGAAGACCGACGGCGAGAACGGCGTCATCGAAACGACCAACTACGTTTCGAAGGCACCCACCGGCGAGGCGATCGTCGTGACGATGAGCAAGATGCCGGCGACCATCCTCGATCCGCAGAAGATGATCGACAGCACGAAGGACTCGCTCCTCAAGAGCCTCGGCGCCACGATCGAGAAGGAAGACATCATCGAGGGATCCCGGACCGAGACCGCCCTTCTCTTCCGCAACGACTCCGCTCCTGTCTTCCTCCGTTCGAGACTTCTCGTTGAGGATGACCGCTTCTATCAGGTCCTCTACGTTGGACGGACCGAAGAGCAGCGCGCTTCAGCGGCAGTCGGATCGCTGTTCACGTCGTTCGAAATCGTCGCTCCCGTGGAACCTGCCGCGGCCGACGACGCGCAGCCACAGGTAGCTGACTGACACACTTCCTCACGAGCGGCGGGCAACGCCCGCCGCTCCGTGCTGCCTCGGCAAGAGGTCGCCGGTAACGTAGTCCTCGAGGACCTTCCGGCGCCCTGCCAGGGCGCGTGTTGATGGGTGCGCACAATCCCGGTGGCGTCGCGTTCCGCTCCACCACCGGCTACCATCCATCGCGCTTCCAGCGCGCCTGCTGCTCGGCGCTTCGTGAACCCGGCATACAATCACCGCCCGGTGAATCGATGACCCAAGACCTTGTCGCCGCCGAAGAATGCGCCGCTCTGTCGGGTGAGAGCCACGCTCTCGAGCGGTACCCGAGTAGAGAAACGAGTCTCGGCTCACTACAGATCTGGCGCGCGCTTCCCGTTCGCGAAAAACGACTGGTCGGTCCGTGGTGTTTTCTCGACCGCTACGGCCCGCTCTCGTTCACCTCCGAACGGGCGATGGACGTCGCCCCACACCCGCACATCGGTCTCCAAACCGTCTCCTGGCTGCTCGACGGCGAAGTCCTTCATCAGGACAGCCTTGGATGTGAGGCCCTCCTGCGTCCGGGTGGCGTCAACGTGATGACATCGGGGAGAGGAATCGCGCATGCGGAAACTACCCCCGCACAGAACAGCGGAAGCCTCAATGGCCTGCAGCTCTGGATCGCTCTCACTGATCGCAATCGCGACACCGAGCCGGCATTTCAACACCTGCCATCGGTACCGAAGCTGGAACTCGATGGATGCATCGCGAGCGTGTTCAGCGGTTCGCTTGCCGGCACCGAAGCACCGACCACGACGTTTTCGCCGCTAGTCGGCGCTGATCTGGAAGTCCATCGCGGCAAAAACGCCGCCGCTCCGCTCGATCCGCGGTTCGAGCATGCACTGTTCCTCCTCGATGGTGACTGCGCGATCGAGGATCAGACTCTCGAGCGAAACACTCTCTATTACCTCGGCACCGGCAGGACGGAGATCGCGCTGAAGAGCAGCACCGGCGCGCGCATCCTCCTCCTTGGCGGGCCTCCGTTTCCCGAGACGATTCTCATGTGGTGGAACTTCGTGGCGCGCACGCCGGAAGAGATCACCGCCGCGCGGGAGGACTGGCAGCAACATCGTCGATTCGATTCCGTCCGCGGTTTTGACGGTCCGAGGATCGAAGCGCCGTCGACGCTGCGCTTCGCACGGCCGAACCCGGCCAGCTGACGCCTAACGTTCGGGCATGGCCTCGACGAGTGTGCCGAGGAGTTGCGCCTCACCATTTGCGCCGGGTATGAAGCTGACGTTGACGACACTGTTGACTGGCGTGCCGTCCTTGCGCTTCATCTTCATCCGGACGTTGGTCATCACCTGCTCGCTCCCGAGTCGCGCGAGAAACGACTCACGGTCGGCACGTTCCGGATAGAGGTCCCACGACTTGCGGCTGAGCAACTCCTCACGAGAGGCGTAGCCCAGATACTCGACGAACGCATCGTTGCAGTCGAGGATGTCGCCATCAACGGTGGTGCGGAAGACGCCGGCCACGTTCTTTTCGAACAGGAGTCGATATCGTTCCTCGGAGATCTGTCGTTCGCGCAACTCGTGCGCGAGCAGGAGCGCGCCGGCGATCATTCCTGCAAGCAGTTCGAGAGTGTAGGCATCAAAGTCGTCGAAGGCATTCGGGCGTGACCCGTAGCTCTCGATTGTCCCGAAAGCGCCGTCCTTGCCGAGGAGTGGCGCGATGACGAGGGATCGAATCCCGATCGCCGAAGTGACCGTCGCGTCGGAACGCGCATCGAGCTCCGCGTTCTCGCAGAAGATCACCTGCTTCGAGCTGGTCGCCTCGCCGCGCAGTTCGTCGGTGACGTCAACCCCGGTGCGACCTGCCGCGAGTCCCGTCCCGGCGCGGATGACGTGTCTCCCGCCTTCACGCAGCGTAATCGCAGCTCCCGCCGCTCGTGTCAGATCGCGCGTCCTCTCGACCGCAACGCTCATGACTTTCTCCGGATCCGCTGCTGCGGCCAGGATCTCGTGCTGCGCAGCGATGACGGACGCAAAACGGGCAGCCATGTCGATGGTCGAGGGCATGGGTCACCTACCTTTCCGGGTTGCAGACAATCTCCGCCTGCAACGGCGCGAAGTCAAGTGGAACCCCTGAACCTGCCCTCCCGAAATCTCCACACTTTCTCCAGAACTCCTCCAAGGTATCCCGCCCACCAGTCCCTATCTTGCGCACAGGTAATCGGTCGCGCCGCGGCCGAACAGAACCCGAGAAACCCGAGAAACCCGAGGAAACCCGAGGAACTCCGAGGAACGCCGAGGAACTCCGAGGAACAAACTCAAAGGAGAAAACAAAAATGACAACCACAGCAGAAGTCACCCCCCGCAACGGCGTTGATGTTCCGGTCCTTTTCGCAACCCTGGATGCCGTCAAGTCTCAGAAGGAGCTGGCGAAGTTCAAGTTCCGGGCAACCAACCGCTGGATCTCCGGCACCCACAGCCAGAGCACCATCGAGGGCTTTTACGGCGCCGGCAGCGAGCAGATTCACGTCAAACGCTTCGTTTTCGATGGAGACCACCCGGCAGTTCTGGTCGGTGGAGACAACGGCCCGACGCCGGTCGAGTTCCTTCTCCATGCGCTGGCCGCCTGCCTCACAGCCGGACTCGGAAACATCGCTTCGGCTCGCGGCATCAACCTCGAGGAGGTGGAATCGACAGTCGAGGGTGACATCAACCTGCTCGGCATCTTCGG
>DASVLC010000080.1:0-7795 GCA_036385045.1 Thermoanaerobaculia bacterium
GCAGCGCGTCCAGGATACGCCGCACGGCTGCCTCGTTCTCCGCGGCGGGATCGTTGACGCGGAGGAATGCCGATCCTCCCAGTGCATGAAAGGTCGCCCGCCAGTCGTTCCCGTCGAGCTGCTTCCCGCGAAGGCCCGCCTCGACGAGCCAGACGTTAGGCCGCAACTGCGTATGCACCTCGGTGTTGCCGTGGTCGCCCGTCACGATCACCGCCGTCGTCTCCCACGCCTTCGTTCGCTCGATCACCTCGAGCAGGACGCTGACCACCTGATCGGACGCCGCGACTGCTCGTCGTCGGCGGGGATTCCGCCAGTCGGGCTCCTGCAGGACCTGATTCGCTGACTGTGCGTGCAGCATCAGCAGCGTCGGGCGATAGTGCTCGAACAGATAGCGGGCCATCAGTGCGACCTGAAGGTCGTGCGTCAGCGACTTGTTGTTGAAACTCTCGTGCGTCAGCCGTCCTGTCGCTTCGCGCTCGAGCTCTTCGAACAGACCCGCCGGCGTGGTGTTGTCACGAATCGCCGCGACGAGATCCTTCTGATCGCCCGGCCAGATGTCGGGGAGGCACCAGTCGATCGCCGCTCCGGCGGTGAGCGGCCAGAGGACCGCAGCCGAGGTGGCTCCGCGCGCGCGAACCGCGTCCCAGAGCGCCGGAACCTGGATGAGGCTTGCATCCTTCAGCCAGGCAGGTTCGTCGACCGGTGCGATCTCCCGGTTGTGGAGAATGCCGTGCCGCGCAGGAAGCGCGCCGGTCGCCAGAGTGGTATGCCCCGGATACGACAGCGCAGGAAAGACTCCGGGCACTGCCGCCGCGTGAGCCCCCTCGCGGTAGATCTGCTGCATCGCTGGCGCCGGCCACCGTTCGTCGAGATAGAACGAAGGAAGAAGCCCGTCGACGCTGATCAGAACGACATGCTCCGCGCGCGGTTGCTTCTTCGTCTCCATACTCGCTCCTTCCCTTCCAGGCCTCGCCGAGCCTTGTATCCCGTACCGCCCGAGCCTCGCATCCGTAGCGCAGGCGTCCTCGCCTGCCGTATCGCGGACGTCCTCGTCCGCCGGGGGCGTCTCGCCCCCCGGTCTCTGCAGCGATGAGGCCACGCACCTGCGCGGTCATGCTATCGTCGCTCGAGATGATTCCTCGCGACACGACACCGGTGGCGGCCGCAATGCACGAGGCGGCGCTCCGCCGTCTCGGCCCCGCGGAGCGGCTCAGGATCGCGTTCGAGTTGAGTGATCTGACTCATCGGCTCGCTGTCGAGGGAATCCGCCGCCGTAATCCGGAATGCGGCGAAGAAGAGGCCATCAGAATTCTGGCCCGGGCTCTGTACGGCGTAGAGACGTAGTCACGTGGGCATCGAGTCCTTCCTCCACCGCGTCACCGCCGCGCTTCAGGTCGCGAAGATCCCTTACATGCTCACCGGTTCGCTGGCCAGCTCGATCTATGGGCTCCCGCGCGCGACGAACGACATCGACTTCGTGATCGCGCCTGATCGCTCTCAGTTGCTCAGTCTGCTGGGGCTCGTTGAGCGTTCTGGTTTTTATGTGAGCCGTGAAGAAGCGATGACTGCGCTCGAAAAGCGCGATCAGTTCAACGTGATCGATTTCTCCGCCGGATGGAAAGTAGATCTGATTCTGCGCAAGGACCGGGAATTCAGCAGGACCGAGTTCGAGCGGCGAAGAGAGGGCGAAGTGGCCGGAGTTCCTCTCATCATCGCATCGCCTGAAGACGTCGTGATCGCCAAGCTGGAGTGGGCCAGGCTTGGTGAGTCGGAACGGCAGATGCACGACGTTGCCGGCATCGTCACGATGCTCGCCGGCTCTCTCGATGTCGAGTATGTCGAGCAGTGGGTCGCAGAGCTCGGCCTGCACGAGCAATGGAACGCCGCGCGCCGCAAGGCCGGCTGAAGCATCCCACCCACAGTGGAGCGCTCCTTGCTGATGCTGGGGCATGGCAAACGACGAAAAAGGCGCAACCGAAGATCAGGTGAAGAAGATCGACGCGATCGATGTCGAGGATGCCCTCGGTTCCGAGGGGTCGGCGCGAGGGGAGCACTCCGGCCAGAACTCTCCGCGCGAAAAGGAAGGTATGTCGGATCACCTCGCCGACAACAGGCCCGATCAGGTCAAAGGCACCAGCAAATAATTTTGCCCGCCGACCGGTTCTCCGCTACACGATGACACCTTCCATCCGAGTTGCCTTCCTCGCCGTCGCACTCGTCGTGTCGCTCGCCGCCGGGGCGTCGACGCCGCCGAAGCAGCTGCACGTCGCCGTGGTCGGCGACTCGCTCGCGTTCGGTGAAGGAGACGAGACAGGGAAGGGAATCGCCGGACGGATCGAACCGGAGTTGCGCAGCCGCGGAGTCGGTTCCGTTCTGACGACGAATCTCGGAGTCACCGGTGCAACCACGCACGATGTCGTCGCGAGGCTCAGACAGCCGGCCACGAAGACGGCGCTCGCACGCGCCGATGCGATCGTTCTCTCCGTCGGCGCCAACGATCTCCGCTACCCTCTGGACAGCGAGAATCGTGTTCGCTCGCCGCTGCTGATCGTCGATCAGGCGCTCCGCAACCTCGACACGATCGTTGCCGAGATGCACCGCATCAATCCCGAGGCGCGCATCTTCATCCTCGGCGCCTACGCCCCGCTCGCGCACGAACGCGCTGCCGTGCTGCTCGAGCCGCTGGTCGCCATGTGGGACACGATGCTGGCCACGCGCTTCGCCTCAAATTCGCGTGTCTCCGTCGTCCGCCTCTCCGACATCGTCAACCGTCCCGACCGGCTCAGCACCATCGACTCCTTCCATCCGGGAGGCGAGGCTTACCAGGAAACCGCCCGCCGCATCGCCGATCTGCTGGCGGCACGGCCGTCGTAAGAGGAGAGGGCGATTGACCCGTAGCGCCGTAGGCGCGATTGACCTTAGCCCAGGACGGAGTCCTGGGGAAACGTCCGTTCAGAAAACAGTCCCGTAGGGACGATTGATGACGAATCTTCAACCGTCCCTACGGGACTTCCATTCGATCACGAGCTACCCAGGACTGGCGTCCTGGGCTAAGCTCAATCGCGCCTACGGCGCTACCCGCCGGTCAGACGGAACAGTCCCGTAGGGACGATTGATGACGAAGCTTCAACCGTCCCCTACGCACTTCGCTTGCCTTCACCTCTTCAACGTGCGCTTCTCGCTTCCTCGGATGCGCGTTCGAGCAGGTCGCCGACTCCCTCCTCTTGCGCCGTCGCCTCGAGGTAAGAGCGATCCATCTCTCGACCCGCCACCTTCAGCAGCGATACCACATCGCGCCACTGCCGGTCTGACACACCGCCGCCTTCCCTGAACCAGAGCAGCTTGCGAAGAACGAGATCCTCGGGTGAATAAAAGTAGAGGGGAGGCAGATCGGCACGGGCGCGGATTGGTACCCGCCGCAGGATCTGACGACGCCCGAGAGGCTCCGCGATGAAGAAGTCGACCTTCATGACGGATTCGTAGCGGATCGCGTTGAATGAAGTCGTGGAGCGGACGGCCGCGACAGCATCGTCCTCGTCGACGTAGAACTCGCGTTGCAGAGCGTTGGCAAGGCCACGCACCGCGGCTTCGTCCGCGTCGATCATCATGTCGAGATCCAGCGTCGAACGAGGCTCGCCAAGGACGGAGGAAGCAACCGATCCGCCGATGACGTACGGAATGCCCAATTGATCGAGAATTCCAGCGACCAGAACCGCGGTGCCGAGGGGATCAATCGGTGTCATGATCGTTGGCGATCCATCCGGTAACGCGCCCGACGGTCTCGGCTCCAAGGCGACGAACCGCCAGGCGGAGCCATAGCTCGTCTTCGGTAGCTGATGGGTGGCGAAGGCGAAGCCCGGCAAGGGCCAGATCCTGAACCGCCAGTACCAGTCCCGTGAATACCGCCCCCTTCTCTTCCGGAGACATCGCCCGCAGCCGCTCGAACTGAATGCGATCGACGGCGTGGGAGGTGTCGCGCGGCCGGGAGCTCATGAAACGATTCTACCGGAGGGGCGAAGGACGGAGAGGGATCCCTTGATCGACGGCCAAGCAGAAAGCACCGCCCACCCACGCCCCCGCCGCGGTTCCGGCGGTTTCTAAGAAACTCCCAGTTTTTATGCGGGGTTGAGAGCGTGAGGGTGAGGCCATGTGCGGAGGCAACCCTGACGCGAATTGCTCACGATGCTCACAACGTCGGGGATTCCATCACCCGACTTGTCGCCCCTCTCCCCGCGATTCTAGCGGGGAGAGGGTGGCCCTGAGCGAAGCCGAAGGCCGGGTGAGGGGCCGCGCCATCGGCCACACACGAGCAAGTTGCGGGTGCGGGGGGCGAGACGCCCCCTGCGGACGAGGACGTCCGCGATACGGCAGGCGAGGACGCCTGCGCTACGAACCCCCGTGCGCCTTAGCGACGGACCCGAGTTTCTTTCTCTCAGTCGCGGCGCCGCACCGTCCCTGGCTCGGGATGCCAGAGATGCCGCGATGATTCTCAGTCGGGCAAGCGATGGGCGCATTCTCCAAATCAAAAAGGGGCGGCCTTTCGGCCGCCCCTCGTTTGTGAAACCAGCTGCTGCAGCTACTTCGCGAAGACGTCGTCGACGTTGACGATCCGGATGTTCTCCGGGCGGATGTTGAGCTTGTAGGCTCCGATGATCCGGTCTTCCTCGGCGAGTTCAGGCTTTGGAGAGTCGTACTTAATCGAGGAGGGCGCGTCCTTGATCAGCGTGTCCCTCAGGCCCTCGGCGTCCTGAGCGATGATCACGACCTGCATGTTCTTCGTCGAGAGGTACTTCTTGATCACGCGGTTCACATCGGCACGCGTCAGCTTTGCGTACTGGGCACGCATGGTATCGACGTAATCGCCCATGCCATACCACCACGAGTCGAGTGAGTATCCGAGCCGCTGGTTCTGCGTCGCCGTCAGCAGGTAGACGTTCTTCAGCAGATAGTCGCGCGTGTTCGCGAAGTCCTGCTGCGAGATGCCCTTGTCGATCATCTGCTGCGTCTCGTAGAGCGCCAGACGCAGCGCCATCTGCGCATTCTCGGGAACCACGGGCCGGACCCAGATCTCGAAGATCTGGTTGCGGCGTGCGATGTTCGGGCTGGGGAAGAACTGGAAGCCTGGACGATTGAAGTACTCGATGTAGGCGTAGTCTCCGTAGTTCAGGCCGCGCACTTCGCGGATACGGTCGTAGAGACGGCCGGACGATGCGCGGTGCTCTCCGAGCCAGACGCGGGCCAGATTCAGCGCCGCGAACTCAGCATCGTTACGCGTGATCGGAAGCGGATGGCCCATCGAGATCGCCGTCGCGCGTGTTTCCTTCTTGATGATCTGAACGTCGAGGCCCTTCGGCTGACGGGCATCGAACTTCTTCACGGATGCGAGAGTCGTGCTGCCAGCGCCGCTACCGAGGCCGCCGAGGGCTTTGGTGATCCGGTCAGGCAGCGTGTCGGGATAGTTGCCGGAGAGGCCGACGGTCACGTTCGTTGCGTTGTAATTCTGCTTGATGAACGAGGTCACATCCTCGAGGGTGATGGCCTCAATGCCGGCAATCGTGCCGAGGACGGTGTGACCGTAGGGCGTAGAAGCGAAGAGAAGGTTCTGCAGTTGCTCTTTGCCGAGCTCCTCTTCATTGTTGTTGCGGAGATCCTGCTTGAGGAAGTTGAGCTGCTGGTCCTTGAGACGCTGAAAGTCGTCCTGACGCATGCCGGGTGAGAGAAGCTGGGGGAGAACGATGTTGAGGAACTGGTCGAGGTTGTCGCGGTTGACGACACCGGTAAGAGTCGTCATCTCCTTGTCGACCTGGCTGGAGAACGACCCGGCCATCGGATAGAGCGCCTTGTTGATCTCGTCGATCCTCATTTCGCTCGATCCCGCTTCGGAGATCATCCTCGAGGCGAGGAGGGAAAGACCTTCTTTTCCTGCCGGATCGTTCGCCGAGCCAACGGTGAAGAGCAGCTTCACCATTACGTTCGGAAGGACCGACTTCTGCTCGATGAAGCGGATCTTCACCGTCTCGCCCGCAGCGGGGGCCGCGAGTGCATTGATCGACGGAAGGGTCGCGATCGTCTCGGCGAGCGGCTGCTGGGAGAGGGTCGTGACGACGAGGTTCTTATCGGTGAAGTACTTCTGTGCGGTCTGCTGGATCGTCGCCGGGGTGATCGTGGCAAGGGCGCGATAGTACTTGTTGAGCGTGTCGTAGGAGCGCTCGAAGTGGGTGAACTGCGCGATCGTGCCGGCAATCGCGTCCGTGTTGTCCATGGCTCGGACGAACGAGTAACGCGAATTCGACTTTGCGTCAGCGACCCGTTTCGCGTCGAGTTGCTCGCTCCGGAGTTTCGCGTAACCGGACATGAGCTGGTCGCGGACATAAACCGCATCCGCGGGGTTCTTCACCCGTGCGAAGACGGTGAAGAGAGTCGGATCGAAATTCGGACCGCCGAACGCGAAGAGCTGATCGACTTTCTGCTCCTGCTCGACCAGTCTCTTGTAAAGGTCGGACGTCTGTCCGAACGCGAGATCGAACATCGTGTCCATGGCAGCCTGCTCTTCCATCTGGAAGAAGGAGGGACCGTGGAACGCGACCGTCACCCAGGGAAGGGTGGGGGAGGTCCAGGGGACGTGCGCGTAGATCGGGCCCTGGCGCTCGGGCTCCTGAGGGATGTCGACGCTGTAGGTGCCGCGCTCCCACTTGCCCCAGTACTTCTCGACCAGGCGGAAGACCGGCTCGGGCTCCACGTCACCAGCGACGATGATCGTCGTCTTCTCGGGGCGGTACCAGCGGTCGAAAAAGACCTTCGAGTATTCAAACTGGTTCGGCATGTCCTCGATGTCTTCGATGAAGCCCATCGTCGTATGCCGGTAGGTGTGGGTCGTGAACGCGGCCTTGCGCTGTACCTCGAGAATCTGACGGATCGGGTTCGCGCTGTTCTTGTTGTACTCGCCCAGCACCGCGTTCGCTTCGGTCTTGAACACACCCTCCGAGTAGAGGAGATTCTGGAACCGGTCCGCCTCGATCTCGAGGATCTTCTCGAGGTCTTCCTTGGCGAACGTGATGTGGTAGTTCGTCAGGTCGTCGGAGGTGTAGGCATTCTGGCGCGCGCCCGCCTTCGTGATGATGGCGTTGTACGCATCGGGCGGGTAAGCCTTCGTGCCGCGGAACATCATGTGCTCGAAGAAGTGAGCGAAGCCGGACTTGCCCGGCTCGACTTCATTGCGTGAGCCGGTCTGCACCGGAATCTGCAGCGAGACGATGTTCGGAAAGCCGGTCGGTACCACGATGACCTTGAGACCGTTCTCGAGGGTCCGCTCCGATGCTTTGAACGGGATGATGTCGCCTGTCGCCGCGGCGCTCTGGGCGACCGCTGAGAGCGGAAACGCGAGGGCACAGAGTATGGCCAGCAGAATTCGTGATCGAAACATGAGTCTCCTTCTCGTATGCGGTTGGATGAGCTGTCACAAAGCCTCACGGGATCATATCGAAGCGGAAGGGCCCGGAGCCGTGCCGGAACGGGCTGGCCGGCCGATTTTCGGCAGTGCGAGTCACAGATCCGCAAACAATCCCGGCCGGCTGCCGGGCCGAGCTCTCTTTTCGGTTCCTCGGAGTTCCTCGGTTCCTCGGAGTTCCTCGGTCTTTCGGCGTCTTACGCGAGGAACCGGCGAACCGAGAACCAAGGAACTCCGAGGAACTCCGAGGAACTCCGAGGAACTCCGAGGAACTCCGAGGAACTCCGAGGAACTCCGAGGAACTCCGAGGAACTCCGAGGAACTCCGAGGAACTCCGAGGAACTCCGA
>DASVLC010000081.1:0-2472 GCA_036385045.1 Thermoanaerobaculia bacterium
CTCTTCACGGCAGCGCCACCTCGTCGATCTGAAACGCGAACTCTCCGGGCTCAGGGCCGCCGCTGAAGATCACGGCCATCACGTCGCTGCCGTCGATCCCGAGGTCTTTCCATGCGACTTCCACCAGTTGCCATTCCGCGCCTGCCGTGAAGTTCTTTACCAGCGGCATCATGCCCTTGCTCTGGGCGAAGACCATCATGCGGTAACTCTTGCCATCTCCTCGCGCCTGGAAGCGAATGCCCTTCTTCGAGGAGAGATTCGCGGGCGTCATCGGCGTGGCGTTCGGCGACCACATCGCGCCGAACCAGGCATAGGGGAGCGCCGAGGAGATTGTGCCGGTGACGGACAGCGACTTCGCCGAATCCGCAGCGCCGCCGTCGACGACCTCGATCTTCCCAGTGGACTTTCCTCCGGCGATGTCGTCGGCGGAGGGCATCCATGTCGTACCGAAGGCGGCAACAGGTGAACCCGCTTCGAAGTCGCTGAGTGTGCCGGTCTCGAGTCCCTCGGGAGTCCTTTCCGCCGCTTCGCGGCTGGCGGCGATCGTCTTCGCCCACGAGGCACGGTCGACCGCGACGCCGCCCTTCCAGATGCCAGCGATTCTGCGAGTGGCGGTGATGTCGCGCGTCGGATCACCCTCGACGAGGAGTAGATCGGCGCGCAGTCCCTTCGCGATGCGCCCGCGATCGTCGAGGCGGAAGGCCTTTGCCGGTGCGCTTGTCGCCGCGGTGAGCGCCTGCAGTGGTGTCAGTCCAGCAGCGACGAGTAGTTCCAACTCGCGGTGAAGTGCGGCGCCGTGGGCGGTGCCGGGGTTCGGCGCGTCGCTGCCCGCAAGGATCGGGACGTTCGCCGCGGCAAGTTGCCGAACGGTCGCTTCGGCTGCAGCGTAGCTGACCTGCGGCCGATCCTTGCGACGCGGAAACGCCTGCTGCAGTATCGCGCGGGCGCCGGCGTCGAGATAGGGAGCGATTGCAGCGTCGCCGGCCAGCGATTCGCCACCGGCGGAGCCGGTGACGCTCTTCAGAACGACCAGCGTCGGAATGACGAACGCGCCGCGTCCGGCGACGAATGTTCCGAACTCTGCGTCGGGCGCGCGATCGATGAAGAGATGGACGATCGCGTCCGCACCGGCGTCGATCGCCTGTCGCGCCGCCGCGAGTGTTCCGATGTGGACCACGGCGAGCTTCTTCCTGGCGTGCGCCGCGGCGATCACGGCGCGCATCGTCTTCTCGCTGACGGTCGGCGTGCTCATTCCGTACGCGCTACCGTCGTCGTACACGATCTTGATCCAGTCGGAGCCCTCGGCGATCCTGGCGTCGACGAACTCCTGCGCCTGCTCCGGCGCGGCAATCGTCGGGATCGGAATTCCGTACTGCGTCCCATGTCCGCCCGGCGCCGTGACGAGCGTTCCGGCCGAGAAGAGATCGGCGCGGCCGCTGGCTCCGCCGGCCGCCTGCTGCTCACGCATCGAACGCGCCATTCCGGCGTCGGTGAACATGTCGAGCTCCGTCGTCACACCGAAGATCAGCGCCTGTTCCAGCGCGTTGCCGAAGGCGTGGATGTGGGAATCGATCAGTCCCGGCATCAGCGTCTTTCCCCTGCCGTCGACGACCATGGCGCCCTCAGGGGCCGACAGCGTCTTGCCGACATCGGCGATCCTGTCTCCGCGCACGAGAACGTCGGCTTCGATGACGCGTGCGCCGTCGAACACCCGGGCGTTCCGGAAAACGATGTCGCGCGGTGCTTCGGCAGCGGACAGAACCGAAGCGACCAGAAGGAGCAGGACGAGCGATGCGTTTCTCATAGGGACAACGTAGTGCATCTGGCGCGCGATTGTCTGCTGAGGTACGTCATCCGGGGCGGGTGACGTTTGTAATGGTACGGTTCCTCGGAGTTCCTCGGAGTTCCTCGGGGTTCCTCGGGTTCCTCGGGTTCCTCGGGTTCCTCGGGTTGTGTAGCGCAGGCGTCCTCGCCTGCCGCACCGCGGACGTCCTCGTCCGCACTTGCGGGCGTCTCGCCCGGCGAACGCCGCTCTTCCTCAGGGTGGTTCGCGGTAGCTGGTAAAGTTTCGCGGCAGGCTGCGCCGCTGAGCGACAGTCACTGCGAACCGGGTTCAATTCGGAGGGGATCTCATGACGCAGAGGTATGAGTACAAGTTCGTACGACTGGGTGAAGGGTGGCTGTCTGTCACCAAAGAGGCGAAGACGTCGTACCAGACCATCATCGCTGAACATGCGAGAGAGGGTTGGCGACTCGTGCAGGTCTTCGCTCCGGGAACTGGTAGTTATGGCGCTGCGAAGTACTACGAGCTCATTCTGGAACGCCCGGTATGAGCGGAATGGCCTGACGGCAGGCGTCAGATGTCCAGTGCCTGATGCGTTGGGAGTGAGGCGTCATCGCCTGCCGTACCGGTGCATCCGCCTGGCCTTTGCGTTACGGAGTACGTAGCTTGCCAGGCCCCTCGCATGCCCG
>DASVLC010000082.1:0-18319 GCA_036385045.1 Thermoanaerobaculia bacterium
CAGGCAGCGTCTCGAGGGCGGTAAGCTCCGAGGCAAACGCAAGAACGTCTTGACCGCAATCCATATAGTAGAGCGGCTTCTCACCGAACGGATCGCGAGCCAACACGAGTTCGCCCGAGATCGTGTCGTACGCAGCAAGAGCGAACATCCCGTCGATTCGTAGCAGGCATTCGGTCTGCCAGCGAGCCATACTGTTCACGAGAACTTCGGTGTCGCTGTGACCTTGGAATCTCACTCCGCTTTGCTCGAGGATTCGGCGGAGTTCCTCGAAGTTGTAGATCTCACCGTTGAAGGTGATCATCCAGCGGTCGTCGAACGAAGCCATCGGCTGGTGGCCGGCCTCGGTAAGGTCGATGACCCGGAGACGGCGACTTCCGAGAGCGCATCGCGCATGGGGGTCCACCCAGATGCCGCTGCCGTCGGGCCCGCGATGAACGAGCGTATCGGTCATTCCTGCCAGCAGCCGGCGGACCTCCTCGGGTGCGCCGAGATTCGAGGATCCAGCGAAGAGTCCAGCGATGCCACACATATGCGATCCGCCGTATCCGAGTCGGCGGGGCATCATGATACCCGGCCCAGGGCCTGCACCCCTGCACGTGCTTGTCCCGGAGACGGGATCACGCCGGGCCGCGCTTTCGGCTCACTCGCACGAGCATGACGCTAGAATCGCGCAGTACGTGGGGTAGGATCGGTCTCGGGGAGATGGCCCCTCGAGGCGTCCCCCCGCCGACCTTCCGCTGATGCCTGACGACTCGAACCCAAAAGCACGGGAGGACCCACTTCCAGACGGGAATGACTTGTCCGTGATCGTTCCGGTTTACAACATGCGGTGGTGTGTAGAGAGAGCGATCGTCAGTGCACTCAATCAGTCTCTTCCCGCGGCCGAGGTGATTGTTGTTGACGACTGCTCGACTGATGACACCGCGGACGTTGTGCGTCATCTCATGAGACAAGACGCACGGATTCGACTTGTGCGCACTGAGGAGAACGTTGGCCATCTCGGTGCGCTCCGTTCAGGACTCCGAGAATCGAAAGGGTATTGGCTCGCGTTACTGGACGCGGATGACGAGCTGACGCGAGACTCGCTTGAGCGTCGCGTGGCAGCTGCTCGAGATCATGAGAGTCGCGCTGGCGAGTTGCCCGGCCTGATTTACGGCGATTTTTATTGGGAAAAGATACTTCCCGGTACCATCTGCCACTTTCATAGAATCGAGGGACGCGATTTTAGTTTTCTAGCGCGCGAACTGAGCCTTTGTCCGACGAGCACGATCATGCTTACCCGAGCCGCGCTACGGTACTTCCCGGAAGTGTCGAACCCGTACAACACCGACGACGAGATTGTTCTCTCGATCGCGAGGCATCTGCCGATCATGCACGCAGGATGTCCCGTAGCAGTGACCCATGATCACGAGGGCGAGACGCGGATGAGGAATAGTGCCCGCCGGCGATTTCGCGGTGTCGCCCAACTCGTATGGGATCACAGGCTCGACGTGCTCCAGCACCATGGCTCGTCGATGTTGTTCCTCTGGTGCCTTCGGGTGTTCCGCGTGTTCCTGGAGTGGCAGCTTGAGTTGGTCGCCCTCCACACCACTAGCCACGAAAGCGTCAGCAGGCGCCTCCAGCGGAACGCGCTGAACTGGTACCAGCGCCGCTTGACTCGCGCTCACGCGCGGCTGACTGCCGTTCTGAAAAACAAATTCGCGCAGTTGTATTTTTGAGCTCGGGTTCCGGCGATCAAGAGTGCCATTGCCAAGGAGAGTCTCACATGACCATTGCCTTACTGACCGCTTTCCAACGCTCGGGGACCGGTGCTCTCGGGACTGTCCTGAACCAGCACGGGCAGGTAAGCTATCTGGGTGAGGTTTTTCTCGAGCACGACCGCGGTCAAATTGGCAATTTCAACTCCTTCTTCCTGGACTTGATCCGGGAGAATCCGGAGTTTGCGCTCCCGAGCAACGCGCCGAAGACCTTCGGCAGGTATGTCGGTTATCTCGAAACGGTGGTGTCAAAGCCAATCAAGGTCATCGATATCAAGTACAACTGCATGCACCACTTATCGTCGATGGTGTACGACCATCATTGTCTGGCGCTCGCTGTGGGAGCTGGCCTCCCGATAATTCACTTAATCCGGAGGAACTTTTTAAAAGCACTGGTCTCTCTGGATCTGGCGCTGATCAACGATATCTGGCACGCATCTCTCCCTGACGCCTTGCCGCGGCGCACGCTTCAGCTTGCCACCGTCGGGCTGGTCGAGCGCCTCGACGTTTACGCCAGCGAATCAGCAATGGTGAGCGCCTACCTTCGCAACTACGGGCGATCGGCGCAGTTCGACTACGAAGAAATGTTCAACGCGGAAGGAGAGCTGAGCGTCGAGGTCGAGACCTTCCTTGTGAATCTCCTGGATATCGATGGCTTCGAGAACAGACGTCCACATCTCGTGAAGCAGACGCACGACGATCTCGCCATGGTGATCGAAAACTATGATGAGGTGGCCAATGTCCTTTCCGCAACTCCGTACCAATGGATGCTGCGCGATTAGCCAGATCCTGCGAGGTCGGGTTGAAATCAAGCTCGGGGTGGCTTCTGCGGCGCCTGCGTGCACCAGCTTGGTTTCGCTTTCACGCCGTCATGGCGGAAGCGGCAGTCCCTTCCGCGCAGTTTCCCAGCGGTCAGTATGAGGTTTCCACGCCATCCCCCACTTCTCCTCGAACGCTTTCCGGTTGCGTTCGAACAGCTCCCGATACTCCTCGGGCGACATGGTTGCGAATGACGCTCCTCCGGTGTGATGGACGAAGGCGTCTTCGGCGCACAGGACACGCAGGCCCGCGAGTCGAACGCGATGGGAGTAGTCGTCGTCTTCGAACATGCCGACGGTGAAGCGTTCGTCCAGGAGGCCGACAGCGGAGAGTGTGTCGCGCCGCAGCGCGACGCAGTACATCGTTGCTACCGCGATCTCGAACGCCGCGCCTTCGTGTGCTCGTGTATACCGCGATGCGAAGGCTTCCATCTCGTCGATCTCCCTGTAATCGACGTCGATTCTCGATTCATTTCCCGAGTGGTTCGTGACCGCGACCACCAGGCCTGAGGCTGGGTCGTCGAGGTGGCGGATCAGCTTCGGGAGCCACCCGGACGGGACGATCACGTCGTTGTTCAGGAGGACGATCCGTTCGCCTCCGGCAGCCGAAAGTCCCTGATTGGCCGCCGTTGCGAAGCCGCGGTTCTCATCGTTGAGTATCACCCTGAGTCCGCTCAGGCTCGCGCGCATGGTGATGAGAAACTCCCGCGTTCCGTCGTGCGAGCCGTTGTCGACGACGATGACTTCGAGCGAGGGCCACAACGTATTCCGCGCGATGCTTTCCAGACAGAGACGGGTGTACTCGACGTTGTTCCAGGTGACGATGACGATACTGACTCTCGGATGCATCCTTTCAATGACTGTCTCGAACTGAGCAGCACGCGTGGACCAGCGGTTCTCGTCGGCGAGTGCCTTTCGCCGCAGAGCGAGTGTTGGGTCGTTCTCCTCGAGAGCGGCGTCGAGCGCCGAAGCGAAGGCCTCCGGATTGTCACCGATCGATACGAGAGGCTGGTATGGAGTCACTTCGGGCAGCGGAGTCGAGACGACCGGCGCCCCTGTGCTGAAATACTCATAGAGCTTGACCGGATTCATCGCGCATGTGAGCGGCGAGATGAGGAAAGGAATCATGCAGACGTCGAATCGCTCGAGGCATGCGGGAAGCAGGTCATACGGTTTCTCACCGAGGAGGTAGACGTTCGGGAGGCGCTCGAACGTGCGGGTCGGGACGGTGGCACGGCCGATCAGGACGAAGCTGATGCCGGGTCGCGCACGCGCTACGGTTTCGAGAAGGTCGAAGTCGATCCAGTCAGCGAGTGCGCCGAAAAACCCGGCTATCGGACGCGGGATGCCGTCGAATACGTCCTGTTTCGTGCTGCGGCGAAAGTGCTCGGGGTCGGTCGCATTCGGGATGAGCACGGCGTCGCTGATTCCTCCCCACTTCCGTCGAAGCGCCTCGCTCGACACGACCACTGCATCCGCCGAGGCCACGAGGTCGGGCTCCTGCGCGAGAACGTCATGGGCCACATCGCCGTAGCCTTCCCAGTCGTCCATGCAATCGTAAAGAATCCGCCAACCCCAGCGACGGCGTGCGGCAAGCGCGATCCGTCCCCATGCAGGCACCTGGACGATCATCATCGCCTCGTCGAGTGCGAAGCGACCTCGCAGGTCGGTTAGCGCAACAATTGCCTCGTCGATGCAGGCTTCATCTACTCCGGCGGACTCGATATCCGTCAGCGGGCTACGGAGGGGGAGCCTCACTTCCTGCACTCCCTCCGCGAGTGGCCGCACCACGCAAGGTTTCGAGCCGGCGGTCATCGTGCGGCTGATCCAGTAGATCGGGTGGCCGAGCTTAACGAACTCTGCCATTAGGTGCTGCGGTCTCTGACGTCGGAACTCCCAATCGAAGACTGAAAAACAAAGTATTGGAATCCTGCGAACTGCCGCAGCCTTCGCCGTGTTTCGCGACGCCCGCAGCTGTGCGAGGGCGCGCCCCTCTTTAACGGAGATGCGCTGATTCGGATCCCAGAACTGCTTCAGCCACCGCTTCGTCCGCCGCGGAAGCAGGGATCGCAAAAGGCCGAGCATGCCTTCACGCGCACGTCTTTTCCAGTTCGACGGCATCGCCCGGGAGAAGTGTGTCATGAACGAGCCCGCTGGCCAACTCGTCCTGACGCTCGATTCATGCGTTAGTCATTGCAAGCCGGGAGAGGCGTGCTCTAGCACCGCGGGGGTCTTCGCGACGCGGGGCGAGACGCCCCGCTGCGGACGAGGACGTCCGCGGTACGGCGGACGGGACGTCCGCGCTACACGAGGCCCGGGAGTCGTTTTATCGAGATCAACCCGGAGGCAAGCCAACAGTTGGCGACGAGCTCGGCGAGGGCTGCTTCCGCCAGTGGCAGTGGAAGAGGTCCCCCGTTCGAAAGCATCGCAATAGCAGCCTCAGCATTTTAGCGGCTACCGTGCTGGCACATGACCACGTCATGACCCCTTGTGTGCGACCCAGGCGCCCCATTTCGCCTCGTACAGCGCGCGGTTCTTGTCGAACAGCTTCTGGTAATCGGCGCTGGGAATCTTGCCGAAGGCGGCTTTCATCCAGTGGTGGATGAAGACGTCTCGGGTGCAGACGACGCGGAGTCCCTCCTGGCGGATCCGCTGGGCGTAGTCGTCGTCCTCGAACATGCCGACGCCGAACTGCTCGTCGAGCAGTCCGATGCGCTCGAAGACGTCGCGCCGCATCGCGAGGCAGTACATCGCCAGCATGACGATGTCGAAAGTTTCTCCGTCATGCTCGCGAACCCATCTCTCGGCCCACAGCGGCATGTCCGCAATCTCGTCGTAGCCTACAGGGATCATCGCCTCGTTTCCGATCGCATTCGTCGATGGACCGAGAATGCCGATCGTCGGATCAGATCGGAGATGGCGGGCGAGGCCGGCGATCCATCCCCGAGGGGAGACGGTATCGTTGTTGAGCAGAACGAGAATCTCGCCAGCCGCCAGCAATAGCGCCTGATTGTTCGCCGCCGCGAAGCCCCGGTTGTCGTCGTTGAGGATGGTTGTCAGATTGGGATAGGTGTCGCGAATGCCGTCGAGGAACTGCGGCGTCTCATCCTTCGATGCGTTGTCGACAACGAAGACCTCCACGTTAGGCCAGTCCATCGTCGCGTACAGGCTCTCGAGGCAGAGCCGGTTCAGTTCGACGTTGTTGTAGGTGACGATGATGACCGAGACCTTCGGGAAGACATCGCGAACGAGCGGTTGCAGCGTATCGAACCGCGCCCGCCACGTGTGTTCCGCGGCGAAGCGTCTGCGTCCGGCCCGTCGCTCCTCAGTATCGCTGGCGACCGCTTCTTCAATCTCGTTCGCGAAATCCTCCGCGGTCGACGCAGTACGTACGACGTCACCGAGCGCGACGACTTCGGGGATCGGAACCGAGACCACAGGCTTCCCGCCCGCCAGCATCTCGTAGGCCTTGACCGGATTGGTGGCCTCGGTGAGCGGGACCCGCTTGAACGGAATGATCGCAACGTCGAATGTCTCGAGCCAGCGCGGAATGTCCGTGTAAGGCTGTTCGCCGGCGAGCCGGACGTTCTTCAGTTTCGAGAGACGCTCGAGATCGGCGGTGAAGGTCGAGCCGACCAGGACGAAATTCCACTCGGGACGCAGTTCGGCCAGATCGGCCACTAGATCGGAATCGAACCACTCGGCGATCGCGCCGTAGTAGCCGACAACCGTTCGCGGCCCCGTTGGACGAAGCGTGATCCCGGCGAAGTGCTCGTAGTCACAGGCATTCCGCACCAGCGCGACGTTCGAGTTGTCTTCCCGTGCATCGCGTTCGAGAAACAGTGACGAGGCCAGAACGAGGTCGGCACCCTGTACCGTTGCTCGTTCATCGGGAGTGGTATCGATCGTTGCCGTCGAGAATCCTGCGTGATGGTCCATGCAGTCATAGACGACCGGCCAGCCGAGCCGCTCACGGGCGAGCTCGGCGACAGGGCGCCAGAATGGGAGCTGGAGCATCGAAGTCGTAGCGCCGAGGGAAAGCTCGCGACGCATCGCATCGAGCGAGGCGAAAAGTTCTTCGGCCTCGCGGCTGCTCATGCGGTCCCTGTAAACGTTTCTCGAAGTGCCGCGAAGCGTCACTTCCCAGACACCCACGCGAAGCTCGCGCAGTTCGAACGGAGGACCATCACTACGGAATCGCTGCGCGAGGTAGAACACACGATGTCCTGCCTCGGCGAACTGCGACATCAGTTGCTGCGGCCGTTGAAACCGGAAATCCCAGTCGATGATCGGGAAGCAGACGACGTCGTAGGTGTCGGTGCGGAGCAGGGGAGCGACAACCGGAGTTGCCCCGACCTGTCTATGGAGTGGCAGCACGCCAGGTACTCCGCCCGCTGGCCGGTCTTTGAGCATGCCGAGAAAGCGCCAATAGAGGGAGCCGATCCTCCAGAGCCTCGAGTGAACAATTGTGTCGAGCTGCTCGCGAGCGACGCGCAGCTGTTCGCTCAATATGCGCGACTCGCTTTGTATGCCGCCTGACTGGTGTTGCGATTGCTGAGTTCCGACGTCGTGCTCGGCGCGAAGGACTACAGACTCACGCCTTGCAGGTACGACCATCGTCTCCAACTCCGCTGCGCGTGCCGCGAGACGGCGCCTCTTCATCTGTAGCGAGTGGATCATGGCGTCGCGTTCAGCGACCTTCGCGTGCAGTTCTGTCTGAAGGTCGTGGATGATCCGATCGCGCTCTCCAACCTTGTCGAAGAGTTCCTGCTGGAGCTCTTCGATGCGAAGGTCCCTTATCTGCCGTTCGCTCGCGGACGCCTGCCGGAGATCGTTCTCCAGCGACTGAGAGGCAGAGAGCTGATAGTGGAGAGATTGGGCCAGTGCCTGCTGATCGTCGCTTGGAGGAGGCGGGCTTTGCACCGAGGCCGAGGCCTCAGCGACAGAGGGGAGGGAAGAGCCGCGGGAGACCTTCCCGGTCTCGAGAATCCTTTTCACGGGACGGGAATCTTCGACCCAGGGGCGGACAAGGTTGCGTAATCGCGGGTCGAAGATGAGTCTGTGAGGAATCCCATACACGTCGAGCGTGTCACGGTCGTAGCTGTTGGCCAGCCATTCGGCGTCCAGCCGGCCGTCGGTTGCGAGTCTGCGCCAGCGCTGGACGTGCCAGCCCTGCGTTGGGGCGAGACCGAGCGCCGCAACTCTGGTGCCCTGCTCCACTTTCGCCTCGAGCGCTTCTCTCGATCGCAGCACCGCGTGCAGGCAGACGATCTGCTCGGTATCTTCCAGATTGCCGGCAACTGCCGAAACGTGATGGTTCCCCATCGCGATCGCCAGCTTCGGCGCCGCTCGGCTGATCCATTTCGGCTGGTACAGCATCTCGACGTAGGCGAAGCGCCCCGACTCGACCAGCGGTCGCACCTGATCGAGAGGTCCGACGGGCAGCGGCGCGCGCATCGTCATCTCCAGGAGCGCCTCGGGCGTCGATCGATGCTGATCCCTGCGCTGGATGAAATTCAGAACCTGCGCGCGAAGTGCCCCGGCATCAGAGCGATCGAGAATGGCCGGAATCGTGTCGCCCACGCCACACCAGAACTCGTCGGCATCGATCGGGAAGACCCAGTCGGCACCAGCCCTGACTGCCTCACGGGCGAGATCGGTGGTGATCTCGGCCTGGCGGTACTTGCCATCCTCCCGTCGCCAGTCGACGAGACCGGCCTGGCTGAACTCCTCGAGAATCTCCGTCGTCCCATCCGACGAACCGTTGTCGACGATCAGGAAGCGGTCGATCCCGGCCGCGTGATGGTGCAGCAGATTGAGACGGAGGATGTCCGCCTCATTCCTGACCATCATCACGCCGTAGATCTTCAATTGCTGCTCGACTTTCTCCCGCGGATACGTTCCCGGATGGCCCAGTAGCGGCTGAGGATCTTCCAGGCACGCAGTCGGTGAATCCGGTCAAGCTCGCCCCGGAGCCTTGCGTTCTCGGCGCGCAGGTGACTGACGTATCCGTCTGGAGAAGGCGGCAGACTTTCCGCACTCTGATTCGCTCCCGGCTGCCCTGCCTGGAGCCCGATGATCAGACGATCTCTCGCACCGACTTTTTCGAACAGCTCCGATTGAAGGTCGCGAATGAGGGTGTCGCGCACCTCGATTGCGGCCATCAGTTCGGTCTGACGGGTGACGATGATGTGATCGCGCTCGGCGATCTCCTGCCGCCTTCGATCGGTTTCGGCGAAGAGCAGCTGTCGCAGAAGGGTGATGCCGGCTTCGAGATGCGCGACTCGCGCGGAATCATCCGCCATGCATACCCTCCTGCTTCCGGGTCACGAGCAGCTTCCCGGACTGACTTTCGCAGCGGATGGCACCAGACGACAGGAGCCCGTCGACGAATCGCACCACGCCCGGAAATGATGGGTCGTAGTCGTCGAACACGATGGTTCCTCCTCCCGTGACCCAGGGCGCGAAGTGACCGTAGTCGGCGAGGACGCTCTCGTAATCATGAAGACCGTCGATGAACAGCATCGAAATGGGATCCGTCCACTGGACCCGCGTGGAACGATCCACGACCGGCTCGACGATCGTGCTCACTCCTGCCCGGCGGATGTTTTCGAGAAAGCGATCGAGAGTCGGCGGTGTGTCATGAAGTCCTTCGTCGGAATCGCTGGCTCCTACCAGGCCTTCGTGAGGATCGATCGCGACCACACGCGGATTAGACGTGACAGTCTGTGCAGCGCGGGCAATCGCTACGGTCGACCGCCCACAGTAGCTTCCGATCTCGACAATCGCGCCGTCGGGCCGTTCGAGGAGTGCCAGCGCACTGGCAGCCATCAGCAAACAAGCCTCTGGCTCCTCCATCCATCCCTCGATCGGGCGAATCAGCTCCAGCGTTTCCGCGACGAACCCGGGAGTCACGCCGGCATTCAGCATCAGCATTCCGGGTACAGGATCAGCGAGATGGTTCTGCTTCCGTTCGATCCAGGGACGAACCAGGTCGCGCAGTCTCGGGTCGAAGAGGGTGTACCGGCGGAGGCCGCGAACATCGAGATGATCATTCTCGTAGCTGTTGGCCGCCCATTCCTCGTCCAGCATCCCGTCGGCTGCCAGCCGCCGCCACCGGCGAACGTGCCATGAGAGCCGGAGATACTCTTCGAGGTGCGTAGAATCACGATCCTTGTCCACCTTTACGTCGAGCTGAGCGCGGGAACGGATCGGGGCATGCAGGCAGACCACGCCGGTCGCCGGGCCGGACTCTCCGCCGGGATGCTCGACAGAATGATTCCCCTGGCCGATCCTGAGCGCCGGTGACGACCGGCTGATGAACTTGGTCGGATATTCGATCTCCACGAAACCGATCTCGCCGGATGCTACGAGGCGTTCGATGTCGGCGATGGGTCCGCGCGGTGCGGTCGGACGTCGTGTCATTGTCAGGAGCGAGTGGATGCATGAGGTGGCCTGCTCCCGCCGCTGTATGAAGTTGATCAGCGGAACCTCGAGGGCGGCAGCGCGACTGGATGCGAGCACATCGCGAAGGGGCCGTTCCGACGACCACCAGAATTCATCGGCATCGATCGGGATGACCCAGTCGGCGCCGCGGCGCCACGCCTCGAGAGCGAGGTTCGTCGTGAGCTCGGACTGTGCGAATGGCCCAGCCCTTCTGGTCCAGTCGATCGGAAGCTCGCCGGCGAGGCGTCCGAGCAACTCCGTCGTTCCATCGGTGGAGCCATTGTCGACGACCAAAAAATGATCGATCCCCGCGGCGAGGTGGTAGCGGAGATTGAGCTCCAGCAGGTCGGCCTCGTTGCGGACGCACATCACCGCGTAGATCTGCATGGAAGAGGCGAGTGACGGTGCGACGCTGGACGACGTCATGCGATCTCACAGTACCCGAGCGTCCCATGGTGCTGCAACCACGCATGAGCACTTCAACTCCTGAACCGAGCACAGCGGACGTGCAACGCCGCGATCACAGCCCTTTCCGCAGGAATACCTGACTCCAGAAGACCGTCATCCGCTCGATGGTCGACCGCACGCAGAGTCCGGGCCGGCCGGGAAGCGCTTTCGACGACTGATCAACCCACTCGCCGAGCGCGGCGACGTCGACGAGCTCCTTGATGAACCCTGCCATGCCGGCAATGTGATTCGTTCCGTCGTACTCCGCACCGTCATGCCAGTGAGGCCAGTAGCCGGTCCCCCAATCCTCGATCACGTACCAGCCGCCCTTTTTCAGGTGATTGTCGAACAGATGAGTGAAGCTCGTGCGTGACAGTTCGGCGATGTGCGAACAGTCATCGACGATGATGTCGAAGCCGTCGGGCGCGCATTCGGCGCCGATCCGATCAAGCATGACTGGATCGGTCTGAGAGCCCTGATAGATATGAATTCTGCCGGAGTCGTCTTTCAGCTCTACCGGAAGAAGATCGAGACCGGCGATCGTTCCTCGCGGAAAGTAGTCACGCCAGAGGAGCATCGATCCGCCACGATGGACGCCCAGCTCGAGGAGAGCGATCGGCTGGTCTGCGAGCGACGCGAACATCTCTTCGTAACGACGCAGGTAGCGCTCTTCCTTGAGCGCTGACTCCTCATGGCCAAAGGTCCGGGTCATCGGGCAAGTGTAGCTCCGGGGGGGATGCGCTCAATCGAGGGTGATTGCAAGATCGCCGGAGCTTGTCTCCGGCTGATGCTAAGTGCGGGTCGTCGGCAAGGGAGCCCTCTCCGTCCTCCGCCCCTCCCTCACTCACGCCCGCCCCCGGGGTTACGGCGGCTCGGGATGACAGGGATGTTCCCACCGCCCGCCCCTCTGGCACTCCACCCCCTACCTCTGCAACACTGCAAAGCGGCCGTATGGCGATTTTCCGCAAACTGATCTTCTACCCGTTGCTCGCGACGGCGCGGCGCGTGCTGCCTCGCCGCTGGAAGCGTTTTTTGAAGCGGTACTGGGATCCTAACCAGCCACTCTCGCTCGAGGAGACGCTTCTGATCGTACGCCATCGGTCACAGAATGCGGACGCGGATGCGGATGCTCGGCGGGGCACTTTCGACATCCTCTGCTTCTCGATCTTTGCCTGGGAGTTCCGGCGCCAGCGCCCGCAGCATCTGATGGCGGGACTCGCGGGGCGAGGTCATCGTGTCTTCTATCTCGATGTCTCGGAGCGGTATGCGGGAGGACGAAACCCCTACAGATTGCGAAGCCTGGAGCCGGGCATCTTGGAAGTTCAGCTGCCGGCGGCTGCGGATGCCGATCCGTATCACGGCGAGTGGTCGGAGTCGGAGCTCACGGCAATGCTCGCGGCGATCGAGAGGTTGCGGAGCGACCAGAATCTGTCGCTCGTGGTGTCGGTGATCCAGCTCGCGTCGTGGTGGCCGCTGGCAGAGCGGCTCCGCGAGCGCTACGGATGGCGCGTCGTGTACGACTGCATGGACGAATGGTCGGGATTTCCGAGGATCGGCGAACCGCTGCTGGAGAGCGAGCGGAAGCTGCTGGCGAAGGCGGATCTCGTCGCTGCCTCCAGTGAGACGCTCCGTCGCACACTGCATGGGCGTGGCGCCGCGCCGGAACTGATCCGCAATGCGGCCGATCTCGAGAGCTTCGAAGTCTCTTCTCCCTCTTCACTTCTTGCCGCGGTCGAGGGGCCGATCGTCGGCTACCTCGGCGCAATCGCCGAATGGTTCGACGTCGAGCTCATTCGCAGAGCCGCCGAGGCGCGCCCGCAGTACCAGTTCGTCCTGGTCGGCGGCGTATTTGACGTCGATGTCGCCAAGTTGCTGGCGCTTCCAAACGTGCGGCTGCCGGGCGAGAAGCCGTACGCTCTGATGCCTCACTATCTTCAGCGTTTCGACGTCGCGATCATTCCGTTCCGCAGCGGGCCGTTGACCGAGTCGACCGATCCGGTGAAGTTCTACGAATACCTGGCCCAGGGGAAACCGGTCGTGACGACCGGCCTGCCGGAGCTCGAGCGATTTGCCGGCCACTATTATCCTGCAGCCGATGTCGAAGGCTTCGTCGCGCAGCTCGATCGTGCGATTGCGGAGGACGACGATCGGCGTCGTGAGGAGCGCAAGCGAATCGCGCGCGAGAATTCGTGGGACTCGCGCGTCACGCAGTTCGAGCAGGCGATCGCCTCGGTTCATCCGTCGTTGTCGGTCGTGATCGTCACCTGGAACAACCTCGACTACACCCGACTCTGCCTCGAGAGTGTGTTCCGCAACACGCTCGAGCCGCGTCTCGAAGTGATCGTCGTCGACAACGCGTCGGAAGACGGCACGCGCGGCTATCTCGCCGGTCTGAGTGCGATCCACCCGGAGCTGCGAACGATCTTCAGCGACACGAACGCCGGATTCGCCCGAGCCAACAATCAAGCGCTCGAGATCGCCACTGGCGAACGGCTGATTCTGTTGAACAACGACACCGTCGTTCCCCGCGGCTGGTCGACGCGGTTGCTGCGGCATCTCGAGCCGGCGGAAGCAGGGCTGGTCGTGCCAGTTACCAACTCGTCGGGGAACGAATCGCGAATCGAAGTGCCCTACCGGACCGTGGACGGGATCGAGGAATTTGCCGTCGCACGTGCGAGGGAAAAAGACGGACGCGCGTTCGATATCGAGGTCGGTGCGATGTACTGTGCCGCCATGCGCCGCGATGCTTTCGAGAAGGTCGGTGCGCTCGACGAACGCTTCACGATCGGCATGTTCGAAGATGACGACTACTCACACCGGATGCGTCTTGCGGGGTTCCGGGTGCTCTGTGCCGAGGATGCCTTCGTGCACCACTGGGGCGAGGCGTCGTTCCGGAAATTGCCTCCTGCCGTCTATGAAGAGCTGTACGAGCGGAACCGGCGGCTGTACGAGGCGAAGTGGCGGGGGTGAGCGAGTTGGCAGCGCCCAGGACGCTGCGCGCGGCGATTGCGGCTCTCGCTCGTAGCGCGGGCGTCCTCGCCCGCCGTACCGCGGACGTCCTCGTCCGCAGGGGGCGTCTCGCCAGGCGGTGCGTCCATCACGCCACCGAGTGCAATGACTCTTTATACGCCGCGATCACATCCGCGGTCGGCCCCGAGGTGACAATCTGGCCGCGCTGCACCCAGATCGACTGGCGGCAGAGCTCCTCGATCGAGTCCATGTTGTGCGAGACGAGAACGACCGACGATCCGCGCCGGTAGAACGACTTGATTCGCTCCTCGCACTTCTCCTGAAACGCGGCGTCGCCGACCGAGAGCACTTCGTCAAGGAGAATCAGGTCGGCTTCGACGGCGGTGGCGACCGAGAAAGCCAGCCGCGCCACCATTCCGGTCGAATACGTTCTCAAAGGGGACTCGATGAACTCGCCTATTCCGGCGAAATCGATGATCTCGTCGATCTTTTCTTCCATCAGGCGACGCGACCGACCGAGGAGCGCGCCGTTGAAGAAAATGTTTTCACGTCCGGAGAGATCTCCGTCGAAGCCGGTTCCCAACTCGATGATCGGAGCCACCATCCCGCGGTTTAGAGCTGCCCCTTCGGTTGGGGTGATGATTCCGGCAGCGACGCGGAGCAAAGTAGACTTGCCGGCTCCGTTCGGTCCGATGAGGCCGAGCGAGTCGCCCGGTCCAAGGGTGAGGGAGACGTTGTCGAGCACGGTGACCTCTTCACGCACGATCTGCCCCTTCGCATGCTGAATCATCCATTCCTTCAGGCTGCGCGTCCGCTGCAGCGGATAGCGGACGGTGACGGCATGGAACTCGAGGAGGTTCATCGGCGAGATCACAGGTGCGAGTGAAACCTGGGTGCGAGATGGCGGAAGACGATCCAGCCGATCACGAGCGCCCCTGCCGCGCAGAGCGACGCAACGAGGATGGTCAGTCCGGTCGGAATGATCTGGTAGTAGACCGGTGCGCGGAACAGCTGCACGAGGTAGACGAGGGGATTCAGCTTGATCATCCAGAGAAACTGCGGCGGGAGAATCTCGAGCGGATAGATGATCGGCGTCAGGTACATGAGCGCCGGACTGATCGCACGATACATCTCGCGCACATCGACGAAGAAGACGGCGAGCGCAGACAGAGCGAAGGCGGTTCCGAGCGCGAATGCACCGACGATCATGGCGGCTACCGGCAGGAAGACGATCGTCCAGGGGACGTTGCTGCCGGTCACCAGCATGATGATGAACAGCGGGATGAGGGACAGCCCGAGGTTGATCATCCCTGCGATTGCCGTAGAGATGGCGAAGACCGTCTGCGGAACACGGATTCGCTTCATCATCGCGCCGTTCCATTCGAGACTCGCCATCGACTGCACGACCGTCTGGTCGAAGTAGTTCCAGGCGAGGAAGGCGGAGAGGAAGTAGATGGAGAACGACCGCATCTCGAAGCGGAAGATCGTCGAGAAGATGATCGTGAAGATCACCATCAGGATCAGAGGGTGAATCAGGGTCCAGAGCACACCTAGCGGTGACCGCTTGTAGCGCACCGTCAGGTCGCGATGTACGAGGCTGCGGATCAGGTCGCGATGCTCGAGCAGATCGCGCCATTCCGACCTCAGGTGGAGGCGCTTGCCTGCCCGATTCCAGCGTTCACGGAGCGGGGTCGCGCGCGGGATGGCGGGGGGAGCGGTGCCGGCGGCGTGTTGTTCGAGGGTCATCGGGTTATTGGGGCGGGAGTATAGCTAGGTTGAATCTTCGTGTGTGCTGGGGAAGAAAGGACTTCCGTAAGTTCTATCACCTTCCCGGACGCATTCCAGCATCTGCCGCTGGCATTGTGACCGGAACGATTCAAGCGTCTAAGGACCGGGTTCCGTGGTCGGCATTCAGTTCCGACCTCATGCCTTCCAGAGCGCGCGAGCCGTGAACGACGGATTCGCCCGTCATGCGTCGCCAGCCGCAGATCGTGCGCTCGTGCGGTGGCGACGATCACGCGGTCTGCCGGATCGCCGTGAAAGGAGGGTGGAAGCTGGTTGATAGCCAGAATGACCGCCGTGTCCAGCGGATAGAACCGCTCACCGAGTGGCCTCGAAATCGCGATCCTCCAGAACGGAATCGCCGGGAAGAGCGAGGAGCACGCCGGTCCCACGAAGCGTTTCCCATGGCCTTTCGGCAACCGGCTGTGGCCCGGCCGGGATGATTCGCGCGACCACGCGACCGTGACGCTCGACCTCGATCGCGATCTCCTCGCGCTCGACCTGGCGGACGATTTCGAATAGCCGCGCTTTCAACTCCGTGACTGAAATGGTCATGTTCCAAGTATTAGCTGGTCATTTAAGGGAGACTTCCCGCCACACATTCCAGCATCCGTCGCCTGATCTGCCGGCGATCGTGGTGCTGCTCGACGGCCGTACGAGCCGTTTCCCCGGCGGGCTGCCAATCGCCATCGAGAAGGGCGGTGGCCCGCTGGGCGAGATTGATCGGATCGTTGTCGACGATCTGTCCCGGCGTCAACTCACCGACACCTCGGAACGCCAGTCCGCTCCCGGCGATCGCACACGAAGCCTCGGCGGCTTCGAGGATCTTGTTCGAGTGGCCAGTACCTCGACGCAACGGAAGAAGCGCGACTCTCACCTGACGCAGCAGCGCGGAGCGATCGTCCATCGGAGAGACGATCGTGATCCCGTCTTTGCCATCCAGAGCTCTGAGGCTGGCAGCGGCGCTCGCTCCGGCAATGAGAAGGGTTGCCGTGGGGCGCAGCTCCCGGATCCGCGGCCAGATCGTTCCGAGCAGCAGCTCGAGCGCGTCGACATTGGCGAAGTAGCCGAGGTGGCCCCAGAAGGCGAAGTCGAAACGACGTAGGCCGTCGGTTGCTGCCGGCTCGAGCTCGACGCCGTTCCGGATCGTCACCGCACCGTCGGGGAAGCAGCCCGATTCGCTCTGGTTGACGACGACGATCCGGTCGTAGTGTCCGACAGTCCGGCTCTCGAGTCTTCGCGCGAGAAGTGTCTCCAGATGCCAGATGGGTCGCGCCGGCCAGAAGGCTGCCCGCGCCCGCTCCTTCATACCGAGGGAGAGGGCGTCGACGGCGTCGAAGATCCGCCTCGCCGGGCCGGTCCAGTGCCTCACCCACGGCTCGCATCGTGGCAGGAGCACGATCAGTGCGTCGTAGTTCCGAAGATCGCCGGCTTCGGCCCTGGCACGCTTCCAGTCGTAGCGCCCCGCCATCAGCGTATGAACCGGAAGGCGACGCCCCGCAATTTTGAGCGTTGCGCGGATTCCAGCCGCGGGTCCGCTGTGCAACTCGACGTGCCGCAGGCCTGCGAATTCCTCGGGCACGCTCCCTTCGGGAGCGATCAGAGTGACGTCCGCTGCGTCGCGGAGCGCCTCGAGCCAGATCAGCGCGCGCAGACGGTCGCCGCTGTGCGGCGGCCAGGGGAAGCGCGAGGTGATGAGCAGGACCTTCACGACCGGCGATCCCTTGCCTTGATCCAGCGAAGCAATGCGCGTGGTGCAAGCAGGACAGCGCCGATCCAGGCGAGCACCATCGTGGCGGCACTCCGGACGGAAACGCCCGAGCGACTGACGTGAACGAGATCGAGGAGCCCCGAGACGACGGCAGCGGTGCCCAGCCACCCTGTCCAGACGGCACTCTTCGTCATTAAGGAGGCGATCACCAGTCCCCCCCCGGCGAGAATGCGAAGCGGAACGCTGAGCGACAGCGGTCTGCCGAACAGGTCGAGCACGAAAACGAGCCCCTCGGCAGGCTTCCGCGCGATGAGACGCAACATCGCCAGAGGCTGCCGGACGAACAGCAGCATCCGCCCTGCGAGCCAGCGCGCTCGCTGTCCGGCGGCCGAGCGCCAGCGCGCCGGCTTCTCGTCGATCACGAATGCCTCGCCGCGTGCGAGCGTCACGGTGCGTCCGAGGGACGAGAGGACCAGGGTCGCCTCCTCATCTTCTACCTGCGTTCGCAGTCGCGGTGAAAGAACGCGGAACGACTCAGGAGTCAGTACCGTCCCCGTTCCTCGCAGTCTGACCGCCCAGCCGAGTCGTTCGCGGCCGCGGTCCTCACCACTCTGGGCCAGACGCTCGGAAGCCGCCGCCCCCTCGCCGACGTCGATACCGCCGCTCCGGAGGAACACCTGGCCGGCGTCACTGCCGGCAGGCCAGCGGAACCCGTCGAAGAAACGGACGTTCACCTCGGAACCGACATCGAGCAGGAGCACGGCATCGCTCTCGTCGAGCCGCGCGGCCGGCTGCCGGGAGAGCCACTCGAGTGCAGCCCCTTTCGAGGGGCCAGCCGGTTCCTTGACGAACACTTCAATGCGCGTCTCGTGGGCGACGGCGGCTGCCTCGGCGTCGTTGCCATCAAGGAGGAGGATCGTCCGGACGTTGCTGTTGAGTGCGGCTGCGTTGACTGACGCGATCGTGTCGCGAACGCCTGTTCCCTCGTCACGGGCAGGGATGACGACGAGCCATCGCCGCGGCTGCGTGAGCTCTCGTTCAACTGTGGGCCGCGCCGCGGCAAGCGCCAGCAGCGCTCTGGCGAAACCGTCGAGCGTCGCCGGTGCAATCAGCAGCGCCACAAGCTCACGGATCACGGGGGGATTGTATGCCGGGGTGGTTGGGGCTTCACGGTTCCTCGGAGTTCCTGGGAGTTCCTCGGGTTCCTCGGGGTTCCTCGGGGTTCCTCGGAGTTCCTCGGAGTTCCTCGGAGTTCCTCGGAGTTCCTCGGGGTTCCTCGGGGTTCCTCGGAGTTCCTCGGTGCCTCGGGTTCCTGGGTACTTGTAGCGCGGGCGTCCCCGCCCGCCGTACCGCGGGCGTCCTCGCCCGCTCCCGGGCGTCTCGCCCGG
>DASVLC010000083.1:0-13651 GCA_036385045.1 Thermoanaerobaculia bacterium
TGACCAGCTTTGCAGCGCCATCAAGGCACACCCCGCGACTCGGGACATTCCCTACATCGTGCTGTCAGGCGATCGCGACATCGCCGAGAAAGCCCGCACATGCGGCGCCGACGACTACATGGGCAAACCTTTTGAATTCGAAGACCTGATCCGGCTCGTTGATAAATATGCAAGAGCTCAAAGCGCAAAAGCCGACTGAATCACCAGCTGACAGTGATCCTGTCGTCCGTCTCATGAGCCGTCTGGCCGATGAGGGGTTTACGACCGAACAGGGTCCCGACTGGTGGGATGAGTACGGCGAGATCATCTACCGTCGTCCCGAAAAGCTTCCGATGACATCGGGAGAAACGATTTTCATCTTCACCCGGATCCCTGAGGTGAACGAACGGATTCTTCGCCAGTCTTCGGATTCCGTCGTCCGTACCTACAGCGCAAAGAACGTCACGCAGAAAGCGTTGTCGGTGCTGCAGTCGACCACGGTGTATCACTGTCTGGTTTCGACCAGCGACGAGCCACACAACGAGTCGCTCATCGAGTACATCGCTCGCAGCGGTGGCGCGACGTTCATCCCGGTGGTCATCGTTCCGGGGATCAACGAGGTGCTCTACCCGAATCTGGAGGATAAGGTCGGCGTAATCCGGCCGCGCGTGGAGTACCTTCAGTACCTGCTGGGCGAGCGTCGCGAGATGGTCGACATGCACAAGCCGACGGTGCAGGCGATGTGGGTCTCGGCGGCGGTGGTCGTCCTGCTGCTCGTGGCGGTCATCTTCTCATTCGTGAACTGACGCGCGGCCTCACAGCTTCTCGACGAATTCCCCGATCAGATAGGCGTCGTAGAGTGCCGGGTCTCGAAACAGGCCGAGGGGAAGCGCGGGCGACGGGGCGTTATGGGCGAGACGCTCGTACATCTCACGTACGTTGTGTTTCCTGCGGGCGAGCGATTCTTCGGAAATTTCTCCCTTGAGCGAGAAGAGGCGCTGGAAGTCTCCACGCGGAAGACGCAGCGGCTGCATGACGTCGTCCGACCGCGGGTCCCACTGGCCGATGAGAACGTCATCCTCGGCCCTTTCGTCCGGCGGTATCCGGAGCAGGCAGATCACGAGTTGAAGGTCGACCGCACGATCTCCGCTCGTATCGAGATCCAGGGGCGCCCAGCCAACGCCGGATTCTTCCTGCTGCTGGTGAAAGTCCTGCCGGAGGAGCCCGACGAGGTTCTCCGTGGACTCGATCGCTTCGAGCTCGAGCGGTTCTCCCTGAGCGAACGGAAGCAGCTCGCCGACCTCGAGATTGTCCAGACCTTTCAGCGCGACCATGCCGACGAGCTTCACGCCGAGAAGGTCGACGCCAGCCAGGGACGGTGCGAATGAGATGTACGGTCCGTACTCGGTTCGCACGCGGAACAGCTGCTGCCCTTCGGCGGCGAGCTCGTTCGACAGTTCCTGCAGCAGCGGCATCGAGGCGACCATCCCCTCGTTGACGAGATGGCCGTTGCCATCGAGGTAGACGTAGAACTCACGCGATTGCTGCCGCGGGTCGACCATCTCGACGCCTCGCGCGAGCGGCGCGAAGAACTGCTGGACACTTTCCGGCGAATAGCCCTTCGCCACGAGAAAGGCGGCCAGTTCTTCGATCTCTTTGGTTGCTTTGCCAGTCGTCAGTCTCGAGAGCTCGACGATCCCCGGGCCGTAGAACTCGGTGATCACGTCGCTGCTGTCGGGTGAAGTTCTCATCGGAAGCAGCCGGTAGTAGCCGAAGTTCAGCGCGATCCGCAGGCCTTTGTCGTACGCGAATCCCTTTCGCCTCAGCTCCGAGTAGAAGCGCTGAATCTCGACGGCGGCGCGGATCAGCCGCAGGGCCCTGCGCGTCGTGTAGAAGGCGCCATCTCCCAGGAACTTCTCGAACTGCAATAGATGGCGCTGAGCGATCGTGTCCATCCGGCGCTGGAACAGAAGCATCTGGCGGTAAGCGCGAAGCTCTTCCTTTCCTCCGGCGCGGCGGACACGTCCGAGTGTCTCCGCGAATTTCGAGATGTCATAGATCATCCCGAAGCGGTGGACCACCGGATCGACGACTCCCGTGCGTCCGTAATCCATCGGACGTGTCGAGCGTGAGAACGTCAGCGCACTCCGCCTGTCGGCTGAAACAATCTGACCATCCGGCAGCGTCGTCATCCAGACGATGGCCCGGCGAAGCTGATTCAGGACGGCGAACTCGCGGACACGCCGGGAGATGGATTGAAACTGCTCCCGCTCTTCGCGGCCCAACGCTTCCTGAATCTCAGGGAAGTCGAACAGGTAGCTCTGGACACGGGGAGCGAGCAGCATCGCCAGCGTGACCCCTCCCTCAGCCGTACAGCCGAAGAGCGGCATTGCCGCGCGAAAGCCACGATCCGTCCGCAGCAAATCCGACGCCGCGGTCCGCAGTCGCTCGAGGGAGTTGCGGAATGCATGAAAATCCCGCCGCAGATATCCGGTGATGAACGTTTTCATCTCCCGCAGATCCGTTCCGATGAACTCCTCGGTGAGGATCAGTACGTCGTCGAGAAGAAGGTTCAGAAAGCGGAGTCCCCGCTGTTCCTCGCCTTCGAGAATGCTGGCGAGTCTGGCGGCGAGCTGCGTCATCTGATTCCGCGTCTCGGTACCCCATTTCACGAACACCCTGTACTTGATGGAGTCGCCCATGACTCTGGCCGACTGCGTATCGATCGCGGTCAGTCTGCGCGGAATGGACGAGAAGTGGCGGGCCAGGTCGAACGAATGAGCGAGCCAGAAGACGGCGTGATAGTCGCTCATCAGGTTGGACATGAGCGCGTTCTCGGCAACCTTGACCAACTGGCCCATGTAGGCCTGAAAGGCCAACTGGCACTTTTCACGATTTCCGTTGCGATCGACCTGACAGGGGATCTCCTCGGTCAGCCAGCGGTCGAGCTTTCCATCCAGCTCCCGCATGATCGCTGCATCGAGAACCGGAAAACCGAGGATAGGCGTCTGCGTCTCGTCGGCAGGAAAGATCTTGTAAGGCTGTGGCAGCAGTTCGTCGGGGTGAAGGAACAGCTCGAGCAGCGTCCTCTCCAGATCCATCGGCAGGAGGAAGGTAGACGCGTCGTGGCGCTGGCCCAGATACTCGACTAGAGGCTTGGTCATGGCTGAGGCGGGGTTGGGGAAAGTATAGGGGAAACGGTGGGCAGCGGCTGGGGGGTGGGCGGTGGAAATTGAAAATTGAAAATTGAAAATTGAAAATGGGAGGCAGAGCAGCTTCATCGGACGCAACTGAAAATCATCGCAGCTTCTTGTCATTTCGAGCCTGCCACGTCGGGACACCGCGACTGAGAGAAATTACAAGCGCTGTCATCCCGAGCCGCCGCAGCCCCGGGGGCGGCGGGCTGGTGTGAGCGGCGAAGGACGGAGAGGGATCCCTTGCCGACGACCCATGAGCACAACTCACCGTTTGTGATTGGCAGCGTAGCGAGGGATCTGGGTGGAGGGGCGGTGCCATTCACGTGCATCGCACCGCCCGCCCACCCGGATCCTCACGCGACGCTCAGGATGACGCCACGACTCGAGCCCGAGCCCGCGCCCGCGCCCGCGCCCGAGCCCGCGCCCGGTCTATGACTCTCCGTTCGTCCGAGCTTTCACTGGAGCACTCCCGCGCGCACTCCCGGCTCCCCATTTTCAATTTTCAATTTTCAATTTTCAATTCCCCCTCTCCCACCCCCACCCCCATCCCATCAATTCAGCTAAACTCCCCCCATGCCTCCGGTCATTGCCCCGACAGACATCTGTTCCCGCTGCAACGGCACGGGCTGGATTCCGGTTTCGGGAGACTCGTTGCGTGTGGAAGCGTGCGGTTGCCAGGGGGAGCTGCGGCGACAGCAGCGGCTTGCCGCCGCCGGCGTTCCGAAGCGCTATTTCCCGCACTGCACGCTCGATAATTTCTATACGCGCGACAACGGCGCACTGATCGCCTCGAAGCGGAGGATTCAGGAGTTCATCGATGCCTGGACCGGCGGGGGCTCGCCGGGACTGCTGCTGATGGGGGGCTGCGGAAGCGGCAAGACGCATCTGGCAGTGGCGGCGTTGATCGAGATCATCAACAGCGGCAAGCCGGGAAGGATGCTCTTCTCGAATTTCCAGGATCTGATCCAGGAGATTCATGCGTCGTTCGGCTCCGACCAGGTGCCGACCAAATCCGAGTTACTCAGGCCGCTGCTCGAAGTGGATCTGCTCGTTCTGGACGAGCTCGGTGCGCAGAAGCCGACGACGTTCGTCCAGGACATCCTCTATTACGTCATCAACACCCGCTACAACGAGATGCTGACGACGATCTTCACGACGAATTACTTCGATCGTCCGGCCGACCCGAAGGAAGAGACGCTGGAGAATCGGGTAGGGGCGCGTCTCCGCAGCCGGCTCAGCGAAATGACCGAGCCAATCGAACTGCGTAACGTTCCCGACTTCCGCAGACAGCGAAAGGCGGGCAATACACTGTGAGACGAGGGGTGGTCGATACGCTCCGGCGGGGCTTCGACAACACATTCGCCAACTGGCCCGTGCTCGCGTTGAGGCTGGCGGAGTCGGTCCTGTTTCTCGTTCTTGCCGTCGGTACGGCGTTCCTGGTGCTGCTGCCGATTCTCGTCTCAGTCGGAATTCATGTCGCGGACCTGATCTCCCCTGAGGAGATTGCGAGCGCCGCCACTCTGCTGCTGCAGAAGTGGGTTCTGCTGATCTGGGTGTTCGTTGCGGTGACTGCGCTGCTCGGACTGCTCATGGCGATCCACTCATTCGTGCAGGCGGCGTGCGCGCGAGTCTACGTTGACGCCGATCGCATCGCGGGTCCGGATTCCACGGGAGCGCGTTCGCGCTTCAAGGTGTTTTCCCTCCAGCGCTGGCTGGCGGGAGGAGCAGCGGGATGGTGGACTGTTTTTCTGCTCTATAACCTCGCATGGGGTGCGGCGGGGCTTCTTCTCTTCATTCCGCTACTGCCGACGCTGATCCTCATGGTCGTCTTTCGCGAGAGTGCTCCTGCACTCCTCGCGACCGGATGCATCGGGCTGCTGATCACGCTTCTTCTGATGATCGTCGTCGGGTTCGCGACGGCGATGTGGACGAACCGCTCCATTGCAGCGTGGGCGGCTCGGCACCATGGTGCGCGTGACGCGCTGGCTGAAGGCTGGCGTGCGCTTCGCCTCGACCTCGGCCGTCATCTGCTGGTCGCAATCATCGTGCTGGTCGTCACCGTGGCAGGCTCCGCTTTCTTCGCGAGCTTTTCATTCTTCGCTGCTCTCGGCGAAACCGTCGGGGGCGACTCCGGAGCTTTCCTGCTCATGACGCTCCCATTGCGGATCGTCGGCTCGGTGCTCAGCTCAGTCTTCTCCGCGATCGTGACATCCTGGTATCTCGCATCCTACTCGGCCATCGCGGTCGAGGCAGAGGGATAGCGGAACGTGCCGCGTTGTTACGCGCTCGCCTTCCGGTAGGCCGCGGAGTACCGTTGCGACGCCTCGACATCTTCCGTAACCCTCCGGATCGCCTCCTCGAATATCTCCTGAGTCAGACGGTGCTCGGCGAGAATCTCGTCCGCTCGTGAGGGCTCTTTGCGAATGCGGGCGGCAATCTCGCCGAGTTGCTCTGGAGTGAGCTCCGCAGCCGTCGCGGCTATTACGGGAGCGCCGGTGTCATTCAGCGGTACCTCGGCGGATTCTGTCGCCCCACGATCCGCGTTGCAGCCGGCTCCAAGCATCAGTGTGACTGAAACCGCGATCACGATCAGAACGCTTTTCATTGATTCCCCTTCCCCTTTCCTTTACCGCCGTTGTTTCCCTGCCCGCCACCCTTGCCGGCTCCCTTACCCTGGCCGCGGTTCTGCGCCGGGGGGGCTCCTTCGGCTTTTCCAGCACGAGGCTTCGAGTGTCCCGGCGGCGCGATGCTCGGTTGCTCGACACGATTGGGTGTCGGGCGGGCGCGATTGGCGGTCCCAGGTCGCGATCCATGCACGACCTCGGCGCCCGTCTGAACTCCGATCTGTTTCTTGATCTGGCCGGGAGGGCCACCGTGCGGGTGTCCGCGACGCTCCGCCATCCGAGTCCGGACGATCGTCGGAACGAATTCCGCTCCGAACACATCGATTGTCCCGGGGCGATCGAGGGCGAGCGTCATTCCCGGCATCTCGTAGATCCGCAGCCGTTCTTCAATTGACGTCACGAGTGCTGTGCCGCGAAGTCCATCGTCGGTCTGCGTCCTGAGAAAGTCGACGAAGCGAGGCTCCGTCTGCGTCTCGACGAGTGCAACCGGTACGTATCGTACGACCTCGACGAACTGCGACGGCGGGACCGCTCCGGCGTTCAGCAGGGTGACTACATCCATGAGATCGCGGATTGGAACATCTGTGGTTTCCGCCACCGCCGCGACCGCCAGAGGCATCGCGATGAGTGCAAGCAGTTCATTGGTTTCGAGGGCGTTCGTCTGGGCAGGCAGCAGCAGCGCCACCGTGACAAAGAGAACAGCCGCTAGTGTTCTTCGCATGTGAGAACACCTCCTGATGCGAGTTATTAGCAAGAAGCGGGCGAGGGAGGCGTTCTGATCGATTCTTCGCAAGGATTCGCAAAAGGAGCAGGCCCCACTGCGCCGGCAGGCGCTGGTGCCGGTAGCCAGGGGTCGGCGCGTGAGCGCCTACCCCTGAATATGGTGTGCCCGGCAGGGGCACACGCCGTGGCGCGCCGAGCAGTGCCCCTGCCGGCGCACGACTCACGACCCTTGTACGTTCCAGGGGTAGCTCGCAAGCGCGCAACCCCAGGCTACCGGCGACAGCGCCTCCGCGCAGAGAAGAGCCGTCGCGAGTAGCGGGCTGGGAGCCCCTCCCAAGCCTATACGTCGATGATCGAGTTTCTCAGCAGCAACTGACGCCGTCCTGCGGCGTACCTGAGGATAAGAACCCGAGCGACCCGGTCCCCCTACAACTCAGACGGATTCAAAGCAGGCACCGGTGCATCACCCATATAGGTTCGCCCACGTCTGCGTCGTCTGATTGCAATCGTTGCGATCAAAGCGCAGATCACGAGTAGCGATCCGAGCAGCAGCAGCGTCGGACCGATTCCCTGGCGCTGTGCGAGAGCGCCGCCTGCAAGGCTGCCGAAGGGGACGAAGGCGAAGAAGGAGAAGGTGTACATGCTGAGCACCCGGCCGCGCATCTGGTCGGGCACACGTTGCTGAATCGAGGTATTGCAGAGAGCGAGGCAGACGACCATCGAGACGCCACATACGAACAGCAACAGCATGACGGCGGGCTTCCACCGCAGGTAGCCGATCGGCGCGAGAGTGAACCCGAACGTCGCGAGAGCGACGACGATCGAGGGCAGCATTACGGCACGCGACGGGGTCTTCACGGACAGCGCCAGCGATCCTGCCAGCGCGCCCATTCCGATCCCCCCCATCAGATATCCGAGGCCCTGTGCCTCGGCGGCGCCGAAAAGCTGACGCGCCACGACCGGCATCAGTTGCAGGTAGGGGAATCCGAAAGCACTTGCGGCCGCGGCGACGGCGAGAGCAAGCAGGATCATGCGGTCTCCACGGACGTAAACGAAGCCCGCCCTGAGACGCTCCAGTACCGGCGTGTCGTCGGTGGAAGGCTGCTGGCGAGCCTTGATCCGACTCAGAATCCAGATCAGTGGAGCGAACGAGACCGCGTTGAAGAAGAAGCACCAGGCGCTGCCAAACGCGGCGAGGGTCACACCGGCGAGCAGCGGCCCAATAGCACGCGACAGTTGAAACTGCAGGGAGTTCATCGCGATGGCGTTCGAGAGTCGCGAGCGGTCATCGAGGAGATCGATGACCATTGCCTGCCACGCAGGCGCTGAAAACGAGATCGCGATCCCGGTGACGATCGACGCGACGATGATCTGCCAGACGGCAATCTGCTCCGTCCAGATCAGGAGGGCGAGCGCAAGAGCCGTGACGGCCTGTGCCACCTGAGAGAGGCCGACGACCATCCTTCGATTGAAGCGATCGGCGACTACTCCGCCGTAGAGCATCAGAAAGAGAGATGGGATCGCGTTCGCGAAGCCGACGACTCCGAGCAGGAAGGCCGAGTTGCTCAGCCGGTAGACGAGATATCCCTGCGCCACCGTCTGCATCCACGCACCGACATTCGAGAAAAACTGGGAGAACCAGAAGCGTCGATAGTCGGATTCACGGAATGCTTCGAACACGGGAATGGCTACCGTCGCAATCAGTCGACGAAGGCGTCCGACAGCGTCTGCGCAAAGGCTTCCGCGGCGGCACTGCGATCGACGTAGGAGGGGAGCTCGTACCGGAAGATGACCCGTCCGTTCTTCTCGATCGTTGCGGCGGCGGCGAGGTGCTGGCCCTGTCGTCGCAGGCGTTCATTCGTCGCGTCGAACTGGATCACCACGTCGGCCTCTCCTTCGAACGAGAGGTCGGGAAGGTAGCGGTTGATCGCGCGGTAGACGTCCACCTGCATGCCGCCGGCGCGCAAGGCAACTTCACGGACGCCGCGCAGCTCCTGTCGCAGAACGGCCAGCGCGCGGTCGTTCCCGGCGTTCCGGCCAGGTCCGTCGACATAGACGGCGACGCGACGCACCGGCGGCGGCTCGCTCTCTTCCGGTTCGGGTGTGACACGTTCGCGCTCCTTGCGCGGCGCAGGCGTAAGCGGCGTGGCGGTCGCCGTCGGTGCCGGGATCACCGCTGCCGGCGCGGGCGCCGCGGATGCCGTTGTTTCGGCGGCATTCTCGACGACGGCTGCTGCCTGGGGCTCCGTCACTTCGACTACCGCTTCAGCGGGGCGGGAAGGAACTGGTGTCTGGAGAGAGGCCTGCGAAGTGGCAGGGGCGTCGATCAGACCCAATGACGCCAGAACGCTTGTGAGCTGCGGCCTCAGTGCGAACGCAGCCCCCGCGGCAATGGCAACGAATCCTGCGATCAGAATGAGCGCGACCCAGAGTACGGCGCGCGATCGTGCAGGCGCGGGAACCGGCAGGGGAGTCCGAAGCGTTTCCGCGGCTGGAGCCGGTACAACGAGCTCGGGAACGGGATCCGCCGTCTCCTGAACGGTGACCGCGGGAGCCGTCATCGCGGCGGTCATGGCGGCATTCGAAGGGGTAGCCGTCGCACTCTCAGTCCGCGTGGTCAGATCGACCTCGCCGGCGCCGAGCGGCATGGCGACGGTCGGTGTCTCCAACTCGCCGGGAAGTAATCGCTCGATCGCTTCGAGTGCAGCGGCAAACTCTGACGGAGTCGCAAAGCGGTCGTTTCGATTCCGGCTCAGCGCCTTCTCGATCACGGCCTGAAGCTCTTCACGGCATGGGAAGGTAACGGGCAGGATTACGTTCGCCTGCTGTACCTCGCGCGCGTGGTGCATGAAGTATTCGTGAGGAGACTTTGCCTCGTACGGAGGGCGTCCGGTGAGCAACTCGAACACCACCATAGCGAGCGCATAGATGTCGGCACGACCGTCGATCTTCTCGCCGTCGGGAAGGAAGCCGAGCTGCTCGGGAGCGGCATAACGAAGCTTGCCGACGAAGATGCCGGTGCGCGTCGACGAAACGGCTTCCGGGTCGTCGAACTTGGCGACGCCGAGGTCGATGATTTTGACCTCGTCCCGAGGAGTGATCATCAGGTTCTCGGGACTGATGTCGCGATGAACGATTCCGGCGCGGTGAATGGCTTCGAGACCGTGGAGGGCCTGGATCGCGATTGCGATGGCCTTGCGAGGCGCGATGTTTCCGGTGGTGCGAAGCCTCTGCGCGAGATTCTCGCCCTCGATGAACTCCCACACCATGTAGTGCGCACCATCGGGCAGAGAGGCGAAATCGTGGAGCGTCGCGACATTGGTGTGCTGGATGCGCGTCGCGATGCGCGCCTCGCGAAGGAAGCGCTCCTGGACGTCGGTATTCGACACGATGTTCGGATGAACGACTTTGATGACGCGGGGACTGCCGAGGAAGGCGTGGGTCGCTTTGTAGACCTCTCCCATGCCGCCGGCGCCGAGGCGCGCCGTGATCTGGTACCGGCCATCAAGGAGGTCACCGGGGTTCATGACGGTAGTGTAGCAAGGCGACCGGCTGCTGAGCAGCTGCTGAATGGTGGAGCCTGCCTCGGAGTTCCTCGGAGTTCCTCGGAGTTTCTCGGTTCTTCGGCGTGGCGCTGGCCTTGGTCCATTCACCTCCCCACACTGTCCTCGCGCCGCGCGCTCGTCGGAGCGACCGCAAATGGCCGGCAGTGTTTGCATGGCCGATAGCCGTCCTCCGTCGCCGCGGCGGCGCTCTTGAGCGCCACTCGGTTCTCCTCACGGATCCTTCTCGCGTCCCGGCAGGTAGGGAAGCAGGCGATCTTTGTGGTTCGTGATCCGATGTAGCGGACGTGGCGCCGGCCGAGAGCCTCCAGTCTGTCGACGTCGACCCCTTCCCGACGAAGCAGTTCCCGTTTCAGCGCCGGGCCGAAGGCGTAGTTTCCGACGCCTCCCGTCGAGGGAACGACGCGATGACAGGGAATCAGAAACGGGAGCGCGTTGCGTGCGCAGACGTTTCCCACTGCCCGCATCGCCTTCGGTCGCCCGACTTCGCGCGCGACCCAGTCGTACGTGCGCACTTCGCCGCGTGGAATGCGGAGCAGTGTCTCGAGGATCTGCCGTTCGAGGTCGCTCTTCCGTGAGCCCCAGTCGATCGCTGGATTGCGCACCTGCTCTCCCTGCAATGAGCTCGACACCTGCTCGCGCAGCCGTTCGGGCAGCGACTCGCGCCTGAGCAGTCGTCCGGAGCGATTCCGATGGATCGCAGCCACTTCATCCTCGGTTCCGCCATGGCGAATCAGCAGGACTCCACGCGGAGAGAAGACAACCCATACGTCCCCGCCTTCGACGGCGATTCGGTCGAGTGCATCGGAACACTCCGCGATGACAGCGTCCCGACGGCTCGAAGGGGGCGCGAAGCGAGCCGACTTACCGAATGCGGCGAGACGGTCGAGATCGCGCATCGCCTGCTGGCAGCCGGGGCAGGCACCAAGGTGATCGTGTACACGGCCGGCTGCCTCCGCGGGGAGTTCGCCAGTTCGAAATGCATCGAGCAACGGTTCGACAGAGTTACAGCGCATGATTGACTCCTCGTTTCTCCAGTACGTCCCGCAGCTGCTTCAGGGAGCGGAACACCCTCCCTCGGAGTGAAGCCTCGGTGCCTCCGAGAAGGTTCGCTATCTCGGCGTACGACATCTCTTCGAGAAAGCGAAGGACGACGAGCTCGCGAGCCCCCGCTGGCAATCGTTCCAGCGCCTGATGCAGTCGGTCGGCGTCCTGCTGGCGCTCCAGGTCACCGCCCGGTTCAGCGAGCTTTGAGAGCGTGGTCTCGCGTTCGAGTACCTCGACCGGCTGCTCGCCGGCACGCGTTTTCGACCTCCGCCGGTTGAGACAGAGATTGCGAGCGGTCTTGAACAGCCAGGGGCGGAGGGCAAGTGTTCTCACACGCTCGCTGTCGTATCGGCTCGTGAGCGTCCGGTGAGCACGGATCATCGTCTCCTGCACCACGTCCTGTGCGTCGCCGCTGTTCGGAAGCATGCCTCGCGCATAGCGGTAGAGAAGCGGCTCGAACTTGTCGATGAGCCGTTCGAGCGCGCCTGCCTCGCCGTGGTGAACGGCGATGGCCAGGGCGGTGTCGCGGTCGTCGGCTTCTTTCATCTCCGGGTCGGACTCGACTGGAGCCTCGCAGCTTCTCATGAGAGGAGAACACCGGCCAGAGGCGATCCGTTCGATCGAATTACGGCCCGAGTTTCGAGCCTCTGCCGTCACTTCAGTACAATGCAGGGCGTCCTCCATGGAGTCTCCACTTCTCTCAGTCATCGTCCCCTGCTACAACGAACGGCCAACGGTGGCCGAGCTGCTGCGTCGCGTGATCGAGGTGCCGATCGCGAAGGAGATCATCGTGGTCGACGACTGCTCCACCGATGGCTCGTGGGACATCGTCCGGGAGATCGCGGAGCGCGAGCCGATGGTGCGGCACTTCCGGCAGGAGCGGAATTCCGGAAAAGGGGCGGCTTTGAGGCGAGGGATCGCCGAGGCGCGCGGCGAGATCGTCCTCATTCAGGATGCGGATCTCGAGTATGAGCCGTCTGAATACCCGCGGCTGGTGCAGCCGATTCTCGATGGACATGCGGACGTCGTCTTCGGGTCGCGGTTCTCAGGACATCCTCGCCGCGTGATGATGTACTGGCACACGCTCGGAAACGGATTTCTGACCTGGCTGTCCAATATCACGACGAACCTCAACCTCACTGATATGGAGACCTGCTACAAGGTCTTTCGCCGCTCGGTGATTCAGTCGATCGAGCTCAAGTCGAACCGGTTCGGCTTCGAGCCGGAGATCACCGCGAAGATCGCCCGCCGCCGGCTGAGAATTTACGAAGTCCCGATTTCTTACCACGGCCGCGAGTACTGGGAAGGAAAGAAGATCAACTGGAAGGACGGCGTCAGCGCCATCTGGACCATCCTGAAGTTCGGGCTTCTGACGAAAGCCGACGCGGAGCCTTCCGGCTATGTGACCCTCGAGCGGATGGGCTCCCTGCGCAACTACAACCGCTGGATACTCGACCGCTTCGCCCCCTTTCTCGGCGAGAGGATTCTCGAGGTGGGAGCGGGAACGGGCAACATGACACGTCTGCTCTACGGCCGCGGCACGATCGTCGCGACCGATGTCGAGGAAGCGTACCTGCAGATACTCCGGAACCGCTTCTCCCGGCAGCCGTCGGTGAGCGTCGAGCGGCTCGACCTCGAAGGCGAAGACTACAAGCGCCTGCTCGAGCATCGTTTCGACACGATCGTCATGCTGAACGTTCTCGAACATCTCGAGCACGACGGACCGGCCCTCCGCCGCCTGAGCGAGCTCCTCGTACCGGGCGGCCGGCTCCTGCTGTTCGTTCCGGCTGACCAGTCACTTTTTGGAACGATGGATACGCAGGTCGGCCACTACCGCCGCTATTCGCGCGAGTCGCTGCAGGCCGTCATTCAGAGCGCCGGATTCATCCTGCGCGATCTCCGCTATCTCAACGTCGCCGGCCGGTTCGGCTGGTGGTTGAATGGCCGCGTTCTGAAACGGAAGCATGTACCGTCCGGACAGTCGCGGCTCTTCGACGCGATGGTGCCGGTCCTGCGGCGCCTGGAAAGCGCGAACCCGTCGAAGGGGCTCAGTTTGATTGCGGTGGCGGAAAGGCCGATGGACGACAACGACGCCGGTTCGAACAGAGTCGCGTGATTGTCGCATGTCATCCCGAGCGAGGGACGGCGCGGTGCACCGCCTCTGAGAACGATGACAAGAACGCGCTGTCATCCCGAGCCGCCGGAGCCCCGGGGGTGGGTGTGCGGGTGTGAGGGGCGGAGGACGGAGAGGGATCCCTTGCCGACGACCCACAAGTGCCAGGCGCCTGTGTCATTGGAAGCGCAGCGAGGATCTGGCGAATGGGCGATGCCAAACACGAGCATCGCACCGCCCGCCCACCCAGATCCTCACGCTACGCTCAGGATGACAACCGGATGACAACCTGATGGGCGTAAGTTGTTAGGCCGTTGGGATGTCATGGGCGAGGGCGGAATCGTCCCGCCGATCGGTCCTGTTCCTCATGTTGCCCGCACCCTGACGCCCATGTTTCGTACGCGA
>DASVLC010000084.1:0-4128 GCA_036385045.1 Thermoanaerobaculia bacterium
GGCTTGAGTACGTAGCCGGAGAGGTCATCCGGCACCGGATCGAGTTCGGAGACGAAGGTCGCGCGCGGAACGGATGGGTGCCGAAGAAACGGCAGCGAGTACTTTGACCAGACCCAGTACCAGTTCGGATGCGGAGCCCACGCGACATCGAGATCGTCGCGGTAGTCGAACGGCGTCTCGATTCCCTTCGCGATCAGCTCGTCGAAGACGATGCGGTTGTAGATGCGTCGTACACGCGTCTCGCCCCGGAACAGCTGGTTCCCTCGCTTCGAGAGTTCGCGTGGATCGGCATAGTCGATTCCGAAAAGGCGTTTGGTCGCGGAGAAATCGGGGAACGTCTTCTGCTTCGGAGGGTCGATATCGAGAAGGAGCACCTCCGCCGGGTCGCAGTCGCCGACGATCGTCCGGCGCGCGAGCTCGACGAATCCATCGCGGTCGTAACCCGAGAACCAGCAGGACCAGCGCTGGTCGAGTCCCTCCAGGGTCGAAAGCTGCGCCGCCCATGCGTCGCACTGGATCGCCTGGAGGGCGGTGAGGGAGGGGAATCCCTGCAGCTCGATCAGTTTCGGGACCAGCTCGCCGTCCTGGCTGACGACGGCGAAGTCGACCTGTGCGACGTTCGGCAGACGATCCATGCCCGGTGTGTTCCAGCGCGTGGGAATCGCCGCCTTCATCCGTTCGATCAGCACCGGCTCCGAGAGCTGCTCGATGATGGCATTCGCGCTCTCAATTGCTTTTCGAGTGAACTCCTCCGGCAGAAACACAGGCGTCTCCGCAAGCCGGAACTCGAAAGTTGCGCCGACGCGCCGCTCGAGATCCGTCTTGTAGCGTTCGTAGAGCTCAGGGGTGAACTGCCGGTTGAAGAGATCGCGGTAGCGAGCGTGCACGGATGGATTATCGCAGGTGGGCTCTTGGGGGTCGCGCGGCTCGCGCTATCCCCGCCGGCTTCCGGCCGGCGGAGGGCTAAGCGCGTGCAGACCGACCCATTGGTGCAATCGCTTCCGGAGACAGCGAACGAGGGGTCTCGACTCACTGCTGAGCGCGACCGATGGCGAGCCGCCATCGGCGATCGCGCGGGCCGCGTGACCCCCTCGCCTACTTCTTCTTCAGCTCGGTCAGCACCAGCTTGGCGACGGCCTTCAGCGTGTCGAAGACGCCGGTGCCGTTCATGGCGACGGCCTCGTAGGTCGGTTCGCCCTTGAAGTTCAGCTGGCGGTACATCTCGTCGGGAGGGAGCGCGCTCGGAAGATCCCGCTTGTTGAACTGCATCACGAAGGGGACGGTGTTGAGGTCGTATCCCTGTTCGTTGAGATTCTTCTGGAGATTAATCATCGACTCGATGTTCGCCTCGAGCCGCGCGGCCTGGGAGTCAGCGACGAAGACGACGCCGTCGACACCCTTGAGGATCAGCTTCCGCGACGCGTCGTAAAACACCTGGCCGGGGACGGTGTAGAGGTGGAAGCGAGTCTTGAAGCCGCGGACCGTCCCGAGGTCGAGCGGAAGAAAGTCGAAGAAAAGCGTCCGATCGGTTTCGGTCGCGAGCGAGATCAGCTTTCCCTTCGCCTGTGGATTGGTCTTGTCATAGATCCACTGAAGGTTCGTCGTCTTCCCGCAGAGACCCGGACCGTAGTACACGATCTTGCAGTTGATCTCGCGCGCCGCGTAGTTGATGAACGTCATGAGGCTATTCGCTGAAGAGGCTGTCGATGTCCTCGTCGGTGATCTCGGCGAACGGGGAATCGAAACGATCAGTCGAGCTGCGCTCCGCCTCCGACTTCTGGAGAAGCACTTCGAAGGTCCGCTCGAGCTCCTGCGAGGCTTTCTTGACGCGGAGCCGCACCAGACCGAGAGACGATTTCTCGTCGAAGATGATCACGAGGATCACTCTCTGTGCGACGAGGGAAATGTGAATGTTGTCGCGCTCACCCTCGTGGAAGAGGATCGAGAATTCCTTCTCACCGATGAGCTTCGCGAGGCCGTCGGTTGCTGCAACGTTTCCGGCCGTGAGTGAGGCGAGAGAGGTCGCATCCACGCCTCTCATGTCGCCCTGGACGGCGATCTGCTGGCCGTTCTTGTCGACCAGAAAGACGATCTTCGAGTTGGAGTCGACCTGCAGACGGCGGAGAATGTCCTTGATCTGCTGGTACTCCTCCTCGTACATCACGAGATCAGGAGCCGCCATGTTTCACCAGTATGCCCGTGGTTAAGGGACGAAGATGTATAACACAGTCAAGACTTAGCAGCCTAGTGTCAGATCTCCCGTCGGCCCTCGAGCGCCTTCGACATCGTCACCTGGTCGGCGTACTCGAGATCGCCTCCCACCGGCAGGCCGAAAGCGAGGCGGGTCGTGCGGACGCTGAGCGGCCGGAGTTGCTGCGCGAGATAGAGTGCGGTCGCTTCACCTTCGACATTCGGATTGGTCGCAATCACGATTTCCCGTACGTCACCTCCGCGAACCCTCGACAGGAGTCCCGCGACATCGATGTCCTGAGGCCCGACTCCCTTCAGCGGTGAAAGGGCACCGAGAAGGACGTGATACAGACCTTTGAAGTCGCGCGTCTGCTCGATCGTCTGGATGTTGAATGCCTCTTCGACGACGCAGATGGTCGCCGGATCGCGACGTGGATCGGAGCAGATCGCACACGGCTCGACATCGGTCATGTTGTTGCAGACCGAGCAGCGGAAGATCTTCGTCTTGACCTCGATGATCGCCGTGGCCAGTGCTTCCGCTTCCCCCGCCGGGCGCTTGAGGATGTGGTAGGCGAGCCTGGCCGCAGACTTACCGCCGACTCCCGGCAGTTTCGTCAGTTCGTTGATCAGGTGGGCGAGCGGAGGAGCAGTCATTTAGGTGTCATGGAGCCGTCAGAAGCCAGGCATCTTCATGCCGCCGGTCATGGCGCCGAGCGACGACTGCATCTCCTCGTCGACGAGGCGAGCCGCTTCGTTCACCGCGGCCTTGATTAGATCCTGAAGCATCTCCACGTCGTCGGGGTCAACCGCTTCTTTGTCGATCGTGATCGACAGCAGATCTTTGTTGCCGGACATTTCGGCTTTGACCATGCCGCCTCCGGCCGTCCCTTCGACGCGGATCGACGACATCTGCTGCTGCATCTGTTCCTGCATCTGCTGCGCCTGCTTCATCAGCTGTTTAATGTTCATTCAGGTTCTCCTTGTCTGGCTCGAACGAGAGGATCGAATTCGTAGAGCTGATCTCGCTCGCATCTGGTGTTCATTCAACGAGTACGCCGGGCTACTGTTTCCGCGGCTCGACGATCTCGCCGCCGAGGTGCTTGCGGAACGCGCTGATCACCGGATCGTCGCGCAGGGGTGAGGCCTTTTCTTCGGACCGGGTTGCCGCGACGCGCTCGGATTCCATCTCGACCCTGACCTGGGTAGGAGTGCCGTAGACATCGCTTGCGATCTGATCCAGCGCCGCCTTCTCGTCGATGAGTGGCTGGGCCAGATCGCGATCTCTGAACGTCAGGACGACGACGGCTCCGTCCTTTACCGTCTTGACCGCTCCCGTCATGTAGCCGGCCAGCAGAGGACGGGCCTTCTGGAGGCGCTCGAGGAACGGTGCGGTGCTGGCCGTATCGGCCTTCGCGCGGGAGGTCCGTGCTGGCGGCGTAGCAGCCATCGGTTCCTCGGAGTTCCTCGGGTCTCGGGGTTCATGCTCGGATCCGGTCGCGGGTTGAGTCTGCGCCTGCGGAGCGGCAGAGCTGGCCCGATAGGCGGAAGATGCGGGTGCCGTGCTTTTCCGCGGTGAGGTCGCTGCGCGCGGCGCTTCGGCCGGGCTTCCTGCGAGCGCCTGTTCGACGCTCCTGAGCCGCGGAAAGGTTGCGGCTTTGAGGACCGCGATCTCCACCGCGAGCCTCTGGTGCTCGGCGCGGTTGACCGTCTCGTCGTCCTTCAACAACAGGTTCGCGATTCGAAGAATCTCGGTGTACGAGAAGAGCTGTTCCACCGCGCGCAGCGTCGCGAGATCCTCGGGTGAGACGGAAAGAGACGACTCGGCAGCCCCTCCGGCAAGGAGCATCACGTTGCGGACGAACGAAAGCAGATCGCGGTACAGCATCTTGAAATCGCGACCGCTGTCGGCGGCTTCCTGCAATGCCTCGAGAATGCCGG
>DASVLC010000085.1:0-29337 GCA_036385045.1 Thermoanaerobaculia bacterium
GGAGCCCCGGGGGTGGGCGGGTGGGTGAGAGGGGCGGAGGACGGAGAGGGATCCCTTGCCGACGACCCGAACGCGAAGGACACGCCCTCGCAGTGCAGGGCGCCTCCAACTGGCCGGTCGTCGACTCAGGGATCCCTCGCCACCCGCCCGCCACCCGCTCGGGATGACACGCCACTTTGAAGGGATGCCTGGATGTATTCACGCCCCCCTCCCCCCTCTCATAGTGACAGCCATCACATGCCCCCGTGACTCCCTGCACGACACCCGGTTCGCCTCCGGAGCGAGGATGCTCACACGCACACGACGATGTGACGAAGTCTGGAGGAAACGAATGATCAGCGTGACAAAACTTCTCGGCGGACCGGAGTTCTTTGGCGACCGGCTGCGGTACGACAAGAGCTCGAACGCCCAGAGACACGGCACTCGTGACGGGATGGGCCCGGTCGTGGTCTGGAACTCGACCAAGACCTGCAACCTCGAGTGCATCCACTGCTACGCATCGGCCAAGAAGTCGAAGTTCCCCGGTGAGATGACGACCGAAGAAGCACGCGCGATGATCGATGATCTCGCCGACTTCAAGGTCCCCGCCCTGCTGATGTCCGGCGGCGAGCCTCTCGTCCGTCCCGACATCCTCGACCTCGCCGAGTACGCGACCTCCAAGGGCGTACGCGTCACCTTCTCCACGAACGGCATTCTGATCACCGACAAGGTCGCACAGAGAATGAAGGAGATCGGTGTCACCTATGCCGGCATCTCGATCGACGGCGCCGAGCCGCGGCACGATCACATGCGCGGCAAAGAGGGCGCCTTCCAGGACACCCTCAAAGGGATCCGCAACTGCCGCAAGCACGACATCCGCGTCGGCCTCCGCTTCACCCTGACCTCGGAAAACATCGGCGACATCGACGAGGTCTTCCGCATCGTCGAGCGCGAAGATATCGGTCGCCTCTGCATCTATCACCTCGTCTACACAGGACGCGGTGCCTACCTTTCCGGCATTGATCCGACCAACGATCAGAAGCGCGCCTTCATGGACAAGCTGATCCGTCAGACGGATGCCTGGATCAAGGAAGGACGCAACATCGAAGTGATGACCGTCGACAACCATGCTGATGGTCCATTCATCTACATGTGGCTGCTCGAGAACGATCCGAGCCGCGCCGAGGCCGCGTACGAGCTCGTGATGAAGAACGGCGGCAACCGCACCGGCGTTGCGATCGGCGCGATCGACAGCTTCGGCTTCGTGCATCCTGACCAGTTCACTCAGCACCACACGGTCGGCAGCATCCGCGAGCGGAAATTCTCGGAGATCTGGGTCGACCCGCACGTCTCGCTGCTCGAAGGGCTGCGCACGCGCAGGGATCGACTCCGCGGCCGTTGCGCGACCTGCAAATGGCTGAGCTGCTGCAACGGCAACTTCCGCGCGCGCGCCGAGGGAGCGTTCAGTGACTACTGGATGGAAGACCCCGGCTGTTACCTGACCGAGGAAGAGATCATGACGGCGGCCGAGGTGGCCAGCGTCTAGTTTGCGGCTGGCACTGATCACCCGTGCTCCTGACTACCGAAACCGACAGAAAAACAAAAGGTCCCCGCCCATGACCGTTACCGAGATCCAGACTGAAACACCTACCTCGCCGAAAGACGAGATCAACCGTGCGATTCTCGAAGTCTCCGAGGATCAGATCAAAGGCTTCGTACGGAATCCGATCGCTGAGATCGCACGTCGCTGTGAGCTTCCGACGGAGCTCGTAATCGAACGCATCCAGGCGATGCTGCGCGCTGGCGTCATCCGGCGCGTGCGTCAGACGATGCTTGCAACCAATCTCGCGCAGGGCGCGTTGATCGCCTGGAAGATCACACCCGACAAGCTCGAGTACGCGTTCCAGCTTCTCTCGAAAGAAGACCCGTTCTCGGGGCACGTCGTCATCCGAAACTCAGAGTCCGGCGCGACCGAATGGCCGCTCTGGACGACGATCAAAGTCCCTACCGGCTTCTCGCTGGAAAAACACTGCGACTGGATCCGCGAGCAGATTGGCGCCGAGAAGTACCGCATCATGCCGACGATCCGTCAGTTCGTCCTCGGTGTCGGCCACATGCGGCGCAAGGGGATGGAGGTCGGCGAGCGTTCCGAGAAGCCGGCCATGGACATGACTCCGGCGATCGTCCAGCTCGACGATCGCGACTGGACGGTACTCGTCGCTCTCAAGCGAGACCTCGCGGTCGAGGAAGTATCCGAGAACGTCTGGGAAGGACGCGCAAAAGAGGCCGGCGTGAGTCTCGAGGAGTTCTTCGAAGTCGCCGAGAGCCTCGACAAGCGCGGTGTCGTCGGGCGCTTCTCGACATTTCTCGAGCACTCCAAGCCTGTCGGCGACGCAAGCGAGCGTCTGTCGAGCTTCAACGGTCTCTTCCACTGGGCCGTACCGAAGGGGAAAGAGATCGAGGCCGGCCGGGAGATCGGTCGCTTCCGCATCCTCACGCACTGCTACTGGCGTGACGGCGGTCCCGAACTGAACAACGTCAACATCTTTGCAGTTGCTCACGGCGAAACGAAGGAGCAGGTCATGGCCCACAAGGCGGCGATCGACAGCTTCCTCGTCGAAAGCGGCATTGGACTCGACTTCACCAACGTCTACTGGGGCGGCCGCGCGGAGATCAAACCGAGCGAGATCGCACCTGCCGTCTATCGCGAGTGGGCGAGTTCGCGCGGACTGCTGTAGCGCGAGAGGGAGAACTTAATGCACGACCCGAAACAGATCGACTTCAACGTCAACCCCTTCGTCGTGATCTGGGAGATGACACGGGCCTGCGATCTCGCCTGCGTCCACTGCCGCGCCGCCGCACAGTCGAAGCGCTCGCAGTTCGAGCTCTCGAAGGAAGACGGATTCAAGCTGATCGATCAGATCGCGGAGTTGAACCCGCGCGTATTCGTCATCACCGGCGGCGATCCGCTCAAACGGGATGACGTGTACGACATGATCACGTACGCGAAGTCGGTCGGACTCGAGCCGTCTGTCACGCCGAGTGCCACTCCTCTGCTCACCCCGGAAGCGATCGCGAAGATGAAAGCGCATGGCGTCACCCGGCTCGCCATCTCGCTCGATCACTACAAGGCCGAAGACCACGACAGCTTTCGCAATGTCCCTGGCTCGTTCGATCTGACGATCCGCGCGATCGAGTCGGCTCGCGACAACGGGATCCCGGTCCAGATCAACTCCACCGTCTCCAAACGAACCGCGGCCGACATGCCGAAGATGGCCGAGCTCCTCTCGAAGTACGAGAACATCGTCATGTGGAGCGTCTTTTTCCTGGTCCCGACCGGTCGCGCGAAATCGGCCGATCAGATCGAGCCGGAAGAGGTCGAGACGCTGTTCGGTGATCTCTACGAGATCTCCCAGCGCGTGCACTTCAACGTCCGGACGACCGAGGCGATGCACTATCGCCGCTTCCTCCTGCAGAAAGCGATGGCAGCGCAGGGGAAAAGCACCGACGAGATGATCGATCCGATTACCGGTCTGATCGATCCCTCGACCGCGTTCATGGGCAAGATGCCGCACATGCCTCTGGGAGTGCAGATGCAGACCGGCGCCATCACCAGGGCTCCGAAAGGAGTCAATGAGGCGAAGGGCTTCGTCTTCATCTCCCACATCGGCGATGTCTTCCCGAGCGGGTTCCTCCCGCTGCGCGCGGGCAACGTGAAGAAGGAATCACTCGTCCCGATCTATCGCAACAGTCAGATCTTCAAGGACCTTCGGGACAGCTCGAACCTCAAGGGGAAATGCGGCGTCTGCGAATTCCGCGAGCTCTGCGGCGGCTCGAGATCGCGTGCATGGTCGATGACCGGAGATGCGTTCGCCAGCGACCCGACCTGCACCTACGTGCCGGCAGCGGCGGCGATCGCGTAGGGTGTGTCGCACATAGCGCCGGTAGGCGCGATTGACCTTAGCCCAGGACGGAGTCCTGGGAAACGCGCGCACTCAGCAGCAGTCCCGTAGGGACGGTTGAAGACCCGCCTCAATCGTCCCTACGGGACTCGCATTGGGAGGCCAGCAACCCAGGACTGCGTCCTGGGCTAAGGTCAATCGCGCCTACCGGCGCTTAGAAGGCTCTCATTCGGATCGCGCAAGAACGTAGCTTTGTCGCCCTCTCCCCGCGATCTTAGCGGGGAGAGGGTGGACCTGAGCGGAGCCGAAGGGCCGGGTGAGGGCCGCGCCATTCGGCGGTGCTCGCGCGCTGCCCATCGGCAACTGCAGGGTGACCGTCCGTCCCCCCTCATCCGCCTTCGGCACCTTCTCCCCCCGCAAAAAGACCGCGGGGGGAGAAGGGCAACTCTACTCAAACGTAAGGCGCTTCTCAGCGAGCACGGGGCAGTGACCGTCAGGCGCGGGGACGATTCCGACTTCCCGCCAACCCATCCCCACCCGTCACCCCCACCAACGTGAGCCACGTCACCTATCAGCCGTGACTGCTAACATCGTTGCCGGTGCACCTTCTTGGATAACGTGGAGTCCGGGAGAGAAACGATGAGTTTCAAACTGCGCAACATTCTGCTCGCGGTGGTTCTGGCGGCCTTCGCTTCCGCAGCGGACGCTCAGATGTCGAGCGATGATTGTCTCGGCTGTCACAACGACGCCACGGCCGTAAAAGAGCTTCCTGGCGGAAAGACGAAGAGCGTTCACGTCGATCCTGAGGCCTTCGGAGGTTCCGTCCACGGCGTGCTCGGCTGCACCGACTGCCACTCCGAGATCAACGATTATCCTCACGAGCCAGCGCCGACTCCGGTCGACTGCACGAGCTGTCACTCCGACGCGGGCGATGCATGGAAGATCAGCCGTCACGCGAAAGGGTTCATCTCCGGAAACCGTCACGCTGCCGGGTGCCTCTCCTGCCATGGTGGCAACGCCCACAGGATCGTTCCGAAGTCAGACCCTTCCTCGCCGGTCACGCATGCGAACATCCCGAAGACCTGCGGTGCCTGCCACGGCCAGAAGCTGGTGATGGAAACCGCCGGAGTCCGTACACAACCTGTGTTCGCCTATCAGAACAGCGTGCACGGGCGCGCGGTCGCCGGAGGTTCGGAGAAGGCGGCCGTCTGCACGGACTGCCACAACTGGCATGACGTGCTCGGAGCAAACGAGCAGGCTTCGTCGATCTTCCGATTCAATATCCCCGAGACCTGCGGTAAGTGCCACCAGGGGGAGACCGCCGAGTTCATGAACTCGGTGCACGGCAAAGCGGTCACGCGCGGCAGTTCCCAGTCGCCGGTCTGCACCACCTGTCACGGCATCCACAACATCAAGGAGCACATCGATCCGACGTCTTCGGTCGCCGAGAAGAACATCGCCCGCACCACCTGCGGCCAGTGTCACGGCAACGTGCGGATGACATCCGAGTTCGGGATCTCTTCCCGCCGGATCAAGAGTTACGAAGACAGCTACCACGGCCTCGCCAAGCGGCTAGGCTCGAGTGAAGCCGCGAACTGCGCGAGCTGTCATGGCGTTCACAACATCCTCGCATCGAGCGATCCCGCCTCGATGACCCATCAGGCGAATCTGCCGCACACCTGCGGCAACTGTCATCCTGGAGCAGGGGCGAAGTTCGCGCAGGGTCGCGTTCACCTCGAGGAGCTGCCTATCGACGAGCAGATGCTGAGCGACAAGATCCGGAACTGGGTGAGGCTGATCTACCTTCCGCTGATCTTCCTGACGCTCGGCTTCATGGCATTGCACAACATCATCATCTGGGTGAAGAAGGCGCGGAAGGCACGGCACGATCCGACGCGCACGGTCGTCCGGATGAACCGCAACCAGCGTATCCAGCACTTCCTGCTCCTGACGAGCTTCTTTGCACTCGTCATCTCAGGCTTTGCGCTTGCGTGGCCGGAGTCGTTCCTCGGCGCAATCACTGGCGGTGAGACGATCCGCCGCCTGATCCATCGCATCGCCGCGGTCGTAATGCTCGCTCTCGGCATCTATCACATCGCCTATATGGTCGGGACGCGCGAAGGCCGCAAGGGGCTCAAGGACTTCTGGTTCACTCTCAAGGACGCTCGCGACGTGATCGGCGTGATGAAGTACTACCTCGGTCGATCGAAGGAGCATCCGAAGATGGGCCGCTTCACCTACGCCGAGAAGGCCGAGTACTGGGCTCTCGTCTGGGGCACGATCGTCATGGGGATCACCGGCCTGATGCTCTGGTTCCACGTCCAGGTCACCACCTGGTTCGGACTGCCGCGCTGGTGGATCGACATTGCACTGCTGATTCACTACTACGAGGCGATCCTCGCAACACTGGCGATCCTCATCTGGCACATCTATGCTGTAGTCTTCGACCCGGACGTCTATCCCGTGAACTGGGCCGTCTACGACGGTAAGATGCGTGAAGGCCAGTTCCGTCACGAGCACGAAGCGGAATGGGAGAAGATGAAGGAAGAAGAGCAACAGGCCTCCTCGTCGGCATTCGACGACGGAAGCAACGACAGCCGCCGGTCATGAAGTGACTATTCTCTGCAGGAGACCGGCCTCGCCGGTCTCCTGCCTCCCTTCCAGTTCTGATATAGCGCAATAAGATCGAGGAGACCAATGACGGACGAAAACACGAAGACGCCGAGTCTCGCCAGAAACTTTCTCAGCAGCATCGGGATCGTCGTCGCGGTCATCGCGCTGGTCAACATCGGGTTCCTGGTCTTCGTGGATACCGGCTCGGACCACAGCAATCCCTACGTAGGCATCTTTGCCTATGTGCTGCTGCCGGGCGTACTGCTCTTCGGCCTCGCACTGCTCTTCGGCGGAATGCTGCTCGAACGGCGCAGGCGCAGACTCCATCGCCCCGACGACGTTCCCGCCTACCCGCGCATAGACCTCAATGACCGTCGTACCCGCCGGATCGTCGGCATCTCCCTCGTCGGCGTCTCGATCTTCATTCTGATCAGTATCTTCGGTTCCTATAAGGCCTACCACTACACCGACTCGGATGCGTTCTGCGGAACGGCATGTCATACCGTCATGCACCCCGAGTACACCGCGTACAAGGCCTCGCCTCACGCACGCGTCGGCTGCGTCAACTGCCACATCGGCTCGGGTGCCACCTGGTACGTGAAGTCGAAGATGTCGGGCGCCTACCAGCTCTATTCAGTTGCGTTCAACAAGTACCCGCGCCCCATCGGCACGCCGGTTCACAACCTTCGCCCTGCGCAGGAAACCTGCGAGCAGTGCCACTGGCCCGAGAAGTTCTGGGGAGCGACCCTGAAGGTCTTCAATCATTTCGGCTACGACGAGACCAACACTCCGCGCGAGACCCGCATGCTGATCAAGACCGGCGGCGGCAATCCCGAACGCGGGCCCTCGGTCGGTATCCACTCGCACATGAATCTGGCCAATGAGGTCTCTTACATCTCCGACGAGAAGCGCGAAGTCATTCAGTGGGTGAAGGTGACCAACCGCAAGACCGGCGAATCGACCGAATACTTTCTCGAAGGTTCAACACTCACGCCCGAGCAGATCGCCAGCGCGCCGAAACGCAATATGGACTGCGTCGACTGCCACAACCGGCCGACTCACATCTACCCGCCGCCGGACCGTACGGTCGACCTGGCTCTTCTCGCCAATGACATCCGCCGCGATCTCCCTTACATCAAGCAGCAGTCGGTCGAAGTGCTCTCCAAGGACTACGCAACGACCGACGAGGCAGTCGCCAATATCGCGAAACAGCTCCCCGAGTACTACCGCGCGAACTACCCGGATGTCTACAACACACGCCGCGCCGACCTGGACCGGGCAGTGAAAGAGCTCCAGACGATCTTCAAGACCACTCGTTTCCCGGAGATGAAGACCGACTGGCGCACACATCCCGACAATATCGGGCACTTCTACTACCCCGGCTGCTTCCGTTGCCACAACGACCAGCACGTGAGCAAAGAGGGAAAGCGGATCACCAAGGACTGCAGGGCCTGTCACGACATCCTCGGCCAGAGGGAGGGCAGCGTCGTGATGATCGAAGCTCCCGAGGGAGAATTCCAACACCCTGTCGATCTGGGCGATCTGCACTACGCCAACTGCGCGGACTGCCACACCGGCGCCAGCATGTGACGAACGCTACGTCCGTGTCATCGCGAACATCGTGAGGTCGTCCGTCGAGGGGGCGGTGCCGCAGAACTCCTGGATGTGCTTGTCGATTCTCTCGAGCAGAACCGGTGCGTCTGATTCGTGCAGCAGCGACAGGAGATCGGCGACCGGGTCCAGACCGAGCTGGTCTTCCGTTTCGTTCTCCGCTTCGGTCACACCATCGGTGAACAGAACCAGAGACTCCCCCACACCGAGCGTGACACTCTGTGTTCTGTACCTCGCCGCGGCGAAGAGTCCGACGACCATGTCGGTCGAATCGAGCTGCCTGACTCCCTCTTTCGTCACGACGAGAGGTGAGACGTGCCCCGCATTGGCGTACTCCACGAGACCCGTAGCCGGGTCGAGTACACCGGCGACCAGAGTAACGAACTTCGTCGGCGCGGTCTTCGGCGCAAGTGTCGCGTTCATCTCACTGACCAGGACTGCGGGCGTCGGATCGGTACGCGTGAAGATGTTGAATGCCGTCGCGACGCTTGCCATGACCAGGGCCGCGGTAATCCCCTTGCCGCTGACGTCCGCCATGATGAAGTAGATGCGGCCGTCCGGCCTTGCGACGACATCGTAGTAGTCACCGCTCACCGTCCGGCAGGGGCGGCTGACACCCGCGAAGACATAGCCGGGGATCTCCGGCAGCTGCGCCGGCAGCAGCCGGCTCTGAATCACGTAGGCCGTCCGGAGCTCTTCGTCCATCCGCGCCTTCGCGATCGACTCTTCGCGGAGCCTGGTCGTCTCGAGCTTCGCCGCTGCAAACCGGGCAATCTGTGCGATGAGGTGAACATCATCCTTCGTCACGATTCCCCGGTTCGCCAGGAAATCGAGGTAAAGGACGCCGAGAACCTGGTCGCCGACGATCAGCGGCGCACAGACGGCCGACCGGATGTTCTGGGCAATGATCGACTCGGCGCGGGCGAGCTTCTCGTCCTGCGACGTATCGACGAAGGAAATGACGTTGCGCTCCTCGACCACCTCGCCCAGCAGTGTGCGGCTGATGTAGAGATCGAGTGGATCGTTCGGATCGCTCCGCCGGAGCCGTACGTCGGCGAACGATTTCCCGTCCGGGCCGAGCAATGCGACGGCAGCACGCGACGGATGCAGCATCTCGAGCACCCTGTCGAGGATGAAGTCGAACAGCTCGCTCATCGGCCGGTCTTCGATGAATTGCAGAGCGAGCGACGCGAGCACTCCAGTACGGAGCGAGGCCTCGATCGCTTCCTGAATCGGAATGGCGAGATTCTTCGAGTGTGTCCCGCTCTCGAGCGGAATCAACTGCGACTGGGTCGGATCGTCAGGCGGCTCGAAGATCACCTCGGTGTCGCCGAGTGTGATGCGATCGCCAGGCTTGAGCGCCACGGCTGCAGTCAGCTTCGTTCCGTTGAGCTGCGTTCCGTTGACGCTTCCGCAATCGCGCACCACCCAGATGCCCGAACTGAGCGCGATCTCCGCATGACGCCGCGAAAGGTAGCGATCCTTGATCGGAATCGTGCACTCGGTGGCACGTCCCAGCGTGATCACCGGCTCGCTCGTGTCCACCTTCATCGCGGCGAGGTTGGGCTGGTGAACCAGCAGGTGAATCGATCGCGTTTGCATGCGTGACCCGTTATTGTACAGGCGTGCGCGTCCTCTGGTACTGGGCTCCGCCTTTTCTCTGGGCAGCCGCAATTCTGTGGGCATCGGGCGATTCATTCTCCACCGGTGCGACAGGCGGATGGATGGAAAGAGTTCTCGGTCCGGCGCTGGCGCCGGCGGCAAACATCACCATCCGCAAACTGGCTCATCTGATCGAGTATGCGATTCTCGCGCTGCTCGTCTGGCGGGCGATCGAGGCGGAGCTGAAACATCCTGAACGCCGCCGCCTCACCCTGATCGTCACTCCGATGCTCGCGACTCTGGCAGTGGCAGTGACCGACGAAGTTCTGCAGGGCCTCTCTCGCACACGCAGCGGATCGCTCTGGGACGTGCTGCTCGACGTGACCGGCGGAGCGCTCGCCCTCGCGATCGTCACCCGTTTGTCACGCCGCCGGCGCATGCATTCCGGCTCGCCGGCGCGTTAGGATGCAAACCAACTCGCGGTCGTCCGATCGCTCTGGAGAAAGAGAATCCGATGAACTCGTCCTTGTCGACCCCCCTCGCACGCCTGCTCGTCCTCGTCACATTCGTTCTCTCCGCGACCGTCATCACCGCCGAGAAGCAGCCGCTCACGCACGAGACGCTCTATCTGATGAAACGCGTCGGAACACCGACGCTCAGTCCCGACGGCAAGTCGGTCGTCTTTCAGGTGACCGAGCCGTCGTACGACGACAAAGAGCAGGTCTCCGATCTCTGGCTTGCGCCGACGGACGGCAGCACACCGCCGCGGAAGATCACCGCGATGAAGAGTGGCGAGAGCAGCCCTGCCTGGTCACCCGACAGCCGGCGGATCGCCTTCACCGCACGACGTGACGGAGATGAGGTCAACCAGGTCTACATCCTCGACATCGCCGCAGGGGGAGAGGCTCAGCGAGTCACGAAGCTTTCGACCGGAGCGGGCGGACCGAAGTTCTCCCCTGACGGCAAGTCGATTCTCTTCGCGAGCAATGTCTATCGCGGAGCGGCCGACGACGAAGCGAACAAGGCTGCTGCAAAAGAGGAGAAGGACCGCAAGTACAAAGTCCGGATCTACGACTCGTTCCCGATCCGGAACTGGGATCGCTGGGTCGAGCCGAAGGAACCGCACCTGTTCGTGCAGAGTCTCGATCCGGCAGCACCAGCAAAAGACCTCCTCGCGGGAACCGCGCTGGTCGCCGAAGCCGGTTTCGCCGGTACCAGTTCGGGAGCCGGATCGCAGACGATCAGCGGTGTCTGGGCACCCGACAACCGTTCGATCGTCTTCGCTGCGACCACACAGGTGAACACCTCCGCCTACGCCGAGGTCCCCTGGTCGCTCTACCGCATTGACTCGCGAGGGGGCGAGCCGGAGCGCATCGCGCAGACCGCCGGAAGTTACGGCAGCCCGAAATTCAGCCCTGACGGGAAGACGCTCTTCGCCACCTTCACCCCCGACGCCGCGGTCACCTACACGCTGACGCGCCTCGTCGCATTCGATTGGCCAACGATGAATAACGAGCGGGTCGTCGCGCAGACCGACCGTTCAGTCGACGATTACGTCATCTCCAGCGATGGACGAACGATCTACTTCCTGGCCGAGGACTCAGGGCTCGTGAAGATCTACTCCGTACCGGCCCGTGGTGGCGCGGCACAGGTCGCGCTCGCCCCTTCGCACGGCGTGTACGCGGGACTTTCCGCCGCATCAGCATCGCCTGTCGTGGTGGCTCAGTGGGGATCTTCAGTCGATCCCGCAGAAATCGTTCGACTCGATCTCAGCGCGAAGTCTCATCGCAATATCACCTCATTCAACGTCGAGCAGGCGCGGACGATCGACTGGTCGGTCCCGCAGCACTTCTGGTTCAAGTCGACACGCGGGCGCGACATCCACAACATGATCGTCACCCCCGCCGGTTTTGACCCGTCGAAGAAATACCCGCTCTTCCTGCTGATCCATGGCGGCGCACACAACATGTGGCGTGACCAGATCACGCTTCGCTGGAACTATCACCTGCTCGCGAAACCGGGCTACGTGATGCTGCTGACGAACTACACCGGATCGACCGGCTTCGGTGAAGCGTTCGCGCAGGCAATCCAGGGCGATCCGCTGCGCGGCCCCGCCGCCGAGCTGATCGAAGCGGCCGATGAGGCGATCAAGCGCTACCCGTTCATCGATGCAGAACGACAGGTCGCGGCAGGAGCGAGCTACGGCGGGCATCTCGCCAGCGCCCTCCAGGCGTGGTCAGGAACCCGGTTCAAGACGCTGATCAGCCACGCCGGCCTCGTCAACCTCGAATCGCAGTGGGGCACGTCCGACTACATCTACCACCGCGAAATTCAGTCCCTCGGGCCGGTCTGGGAACAGAACGAAGTCTGGACCACGCAGAACCCGATCCGCTTCGCCGCCAACTTCAAGACTCCCATGCTCCTCTCGATCGGCGAGAAGGATTTCCGCGTCCCCCTCAACAACACGCTCGAAATGTGGTCCGTCCTGCAGCGACTTCAGATCCCCAGCCGCCTGCTCGCCTGGCCCGACGAGAACCACTGGATCCTCAACCCGGAGAACTCCCGCGTCTTCTATCGCGAAGTCGACGAGTGGCTCAGGAGGTGGGTGACGCCCGGGCCGAGGTGAGTGAGGGGGGTGCGCTCGTGCGCCGTCGACTTGCTTTAGCGCCGTCGTCCGGCCGCGCAAGAACAGACTTATCGCCCCTCTCCCCGCCGCAGCGGGGAGAGGGTGGCCGAAGGCCGGGTGAGGGGTCCCTCCAACGAACGTTCTGCCGCTCTCACGCTTAACGCTCATAGTCGAGCGACCGTCAGGGCGCCTCTCCGCCTGCGGCACGGGCCGGGCGCCCCGTGCCCCCTCATCCGCCTTCGGCACCTTCTCCCCCGCAAAAACCCGCTGCGGGGGGAGAAGGGCAACACCACTTACACACCGGGCGATTGGCGCCCCCCTACCCTCCCCGCCTCACCAGCTTCTTCGCAAAGAACGCCGCTCCCGCGATCCCGACGATGATCGTGATGATCACCATGACGCGCGAGAAGCCGAAGAAGTGGTGCGGGTACCGGATCATGTTCAGCGTCAGGACTCCACTGACGATCAGATAGAGCGCGATCCGGACGGTATAGAGAATCTGGGACGGTCTCCGCTTCCGGAGGTTGTCGCTCCAGAGGATCCAGAGCATCACGGTGAGACTCGCCATCGCCATGGCGGCGGGATTGATCATCGCAGTTTCTCGTACTCCTCGGGAGCAAAACCGAACACGGCCTTGCCACCTGCAAGCACCAGTGGCCGTCGGATCAGATTCGGCTCCTCGAGCATCAGATCGATCGCCTCGCCCTTCGAGAGTGTGCGACTCCCGAGGTTCCGCGCCTTGAAGGCGGGACTGCGGCTGTTCATTACCGCGTCGAGACCATGCTCGTCGATCAGACGTGCCAGCAGGTCGCGCGAGGGGCGATCGTTCGCGAGATTGTGTTTCACCAGTTCGAATCCCCGACCTTCCAGGTCGGCCACCGCTTTGCGGCAGCTCGTTCAGGCCGGTTTCAGATAGATCTCGAGACTCTTCTTCATTTTTTTCTCACCCACCAGGCATTCGGATCGGCCTGCGGAGCAGGCGCTGCCTTCACATATTTCGGCGCCAGCTCGTCGAGCAGCTTCTGCACCTCGGGCGTACAGGTCCCGCCGCACTGGCCTGTCGTCGCCGTCGTCCTGCTGGCAATCTGATTCAGCGTGTGCGCTCCCTCACGGATCGCCCGCTCGATCGTCCGGTACTTGATGTTGTTGCACCTGCAGATCGTCTTGAGGCCGCGGATTGCAGGATGCAGTGACTCGTCGTCCTCACTCATTCCGGCTGTCCTTAACCGGGCCGCGCGGCAGAGGCTTCCCGATGACCGGCTTCGGGCGCTGAGGCGAGCGGGCGGCGGAAGGAGGGAGGCTCAGCTTGGGCAGAGCCCGCGAAAGCGAGATCGGCCTGACGGCTGAGCGCTGCTTTCCGACCTTCGGGCTCTTCATTGCAGCATCCTATCGCAGTGCCGTAGAATGCGCCGCGCGCCGGGCGGAACGGAGGAATTTTGTTGTTCCGCGGGCGTTAGTGAACGTTGCTCACTCGCGCCGCACTCACGGCGCACCAGATGGTTCATTGGGGCTGTAGCTCAATTGGGAGAGCGCCTGAATGGCATTCAGGAGGTCGTCGGTTCGATCCCGATCAGCTCCACCAATGAATTCACGAAACCAGCGCGACCGAGAGGTCGCGCTTTTTCATGTCTGCGCCGCTCAGTTCGCCGGGTACCCCTCGCTCTGCTTGATCTCCTCGATCTGCAGCGTATGCCGTTCGCTGTGCCCGGCGATGATGAGCAGCCAGCCGTAAGCATCGACGTTGCCGAGGGCAGGATGTGTTCCTGCGTGGTCGCGGAGTCCTGAAGCATTCTTCGCGAGCTTGATCGTCTCCCCACGTTCACGCGTGAACGTGGCCACCGTCTCTTCGTCGCTTTCGAAGCGTTCCTGCGGAACGAGCGGATCGGGGGCATTGAACTTCGAAGTCCGGTCGACGAGCATCGCCATCAGCACCGCATCTTTGCGGGCCTCGGCATCGACTGGCTCCGCCGGCTTGTCGAGCATCTTCTCGACCACTCCGCGGATGAATGACTCCGAAACGGCAATGTGTTCGGCGCACTCGGCAATCGACCAGCGATCGGGAGCCGGCTTGAAGTGCCACTGCTCTTCCGTCAGACCCTCGACAGAGCTCAGAAACTTCGCCGCTGTCCTCTCCAGCGCCGGAACGAGCGGCTCACCCGCCGCCTGATCCTCCTGCGCGGAGACTCCGGCCACGAGCAGCAGAGACAACACGACCACACCGTAACGTGAGAATGCTTTCATCGGGGGAGCTCCTTACTCTCTTCGGTGCACCAATTCTACGCTGTCGAAACAGAGCCGCCGGCCACCCCCTTCCGTCGCGAGACGACAACCCGGCCGCGGACTGCCTCACTCAAGCTATCCTTACGGAAACGACACAGAATCCGGTCACTGGACGAGGAGGGCGAGTGGAACATCAGGACGATGCCGGCAGCGTGCGAAGTGTGCATGCACTGACTCTCGCTGCGGCGCGCCTCAGCCCCACCGCCGCAGCTGCACTCTTTTCCGATGCGCCACCGGCAAATGCCGTCTCCGCGCTTCAGGCACTCAGCCCCGGCTTCGCTCAGGACATCCTCAACGAGCTCTCCCCCTCGTACCGCAAGGCGATCCTCGCAGCGGCCGCGATGCCGCAACGCGTCCAGTGGCTGCGGAACGAGCGCTACGAGGACGACACGATCGGCAGGCTGATGGAGCCTCCCGCGGCGGTCTTCGCTCCCGAACAGACGATCGGCGAAACAGTCGCCGAAGTTCGCGAGCTCGTGAAGACCACACTGATCACTTACGGTTTCGTCGTCGACGGCGAGGGACGGCTCCTCGGCATCGTGACGATGAGGGATCTGCTGCTCTCCGATCGGAACGACTCTCTCGAGTCCGTCATGTTACGGGATCCGTTCTTCCTCACACCGGAGACCGAGCTCGTCGACGCCATGAAGATGGTCGTGACTCGACATTTCCCCGTCTATCCGGTCTGTGACTCCGAGGGAAGGCTGCTCGGCCAGGTTCGCGGACAGGCAATGTTCGAGGAGCAGGCTTACGAGATCAGCGCCCAGGCAGGACGGATGGTCGGTGTCGACAAAGAAGAACGTCTGTCGACTCCGTGGCCACTCAGCCTCAAGTTCCGGCACCCCTGGCTGCAGCTGAATCTGGTCACCGCGTTCCTTGCGGCAGCCGTCGTCGGCATCTTTCAGGACACCATCGATCAGATCGTGATCCTCGCGGCGTTTCTCCCCGTACTCGCCGGGCAATCGGGTAATACCGGCTGCCAGGCTCTGGCGGTCGCGCTTCGCGGGATGACCCTCGGCGAGCTTCAGCCCGGCCGCGAGCGGGTCCTGGTCATGAAAGAGGGACTGCTCGGTTTCTTCAATGGCGCGCTGGTCGGAGTCGTTGCGGGCGCCGGCATGTACATCGCAGCGCGCATGCAAGGCAATCCCGCCGCTCTCATGCTCGCTGGAATCGTCTTCCTGGCGATGATCCTCAGCTGCATCGTCAGCGGAATCGCCGGAGCCTTGATCCCGCTGACTCTCCGGCGCCTCGGCGCCGATCCCGCCACGGCCTCGAGCATCTTCCTGACGACCGCGACCGATGTGGCGAGCATGGGCCTGTTTCTCGCGCTGGCAACCCTGCTGGTGCTCTGAGCGGGTTCCGCCGTTACTTTTCAGACTCCTCCGGCTTCTAAGCAGGGGGACCGGCCCGTGACGTCGAGTCGACCGCGAATGCAGGAGCGGTCCCCGTGGTTACGAGGACGATCGACCGTCGCACCCCGAGGAGAAAGCACGACAGATGGATGACATTCAGTCCCAATTCACGATGATCGGCATGTGGAACTCGATGACGCCGCTCGGCAAGGGCGTGATCATCGTTCTTCTCCTGATGTCTGCGTGGTCGCTCACGATCGCGATCGAGCGCGTCTGGCGCTTTCACCTCGCACGGAAGGAGTCGCTCGCCGTTGCCAAGGGAATCGCGCCGCTGCTCGAGCATCAGAGGCTCGAGGATGCCATCCGCTACGCGAGCGAGCAGCGCTTCAGGCACAGCCACCTCGCCCGCATCCTCGCGGCCGGATTGACCGAATATCACTACGAGCGGTCGCGTGATCTGCCACCCGACTTCGATCTCGTCGACTCCGGCAGGCGCGCGATCGAGCGCGAGTCGATGATGACGACCGCGGAAATGAGAAAAGGCCTCGGCAACCTGGCGACAATCTCGACTACGGCCCCGTTCATCGGTCTCTTCGGCACCGTCGTCGGAATCATCACCGCGTTTCAGGGAATGGCGATGACCGGATCGGGCGGACTCGGCGCGGTATCGGCGGGCATTTCCGAGGCTCTCGGCGCCACGGCTCTCGGCCTGTTCGTCGCCGTTCCGGCCGTCTGGATGTACAACCACTTTCTCAATCGGATCGAGCACTTCAACGTCGAGATGACGAACTCTGCCTCTCAGCTCGTCGACTACTTCATCAAGAGCGAAGCGCGGGCTCGCATCCGCGCCTGAGTCGAGGCATAGAGACCCGATGGCATTCAGCAGCGGCAGATCCGACAGACCGAGCGGCGAGATCAACGTCACGCCACTGGTCGACGTCTGTCTGGTGCTGCTCATCATCTTCATGGTCGTCACGCCGATGCTGCAGGAAGGGGTCGACGTACTCCTTCCGGAAGGACCTAACGCCGAGCAGAAGCAGGCCCGCGAGAACGACCTGCTCATCTCCATCAAGAACGATGGGACGGTTTTCGTCGGCAAGACCTGGATTCCTGATGACAAGCTTCAGGCCTACCTGACCGAGGAACATCGGAAGGACGCCGCCCGGACGGTCGTCTTGAAAGCGGACCGTCGCATTCACTTCGGCAAGGTACGCGAGGTGATGCGTGCCGCCAACGAAGCGCAGTTCACACGCGTCGCGATCCTCACGGAAACGCAGCAGACCGCCGCCGCCGTGACGGGAGGCAGCTGACATGGCGATGGGTGGAAACTGGGGGACCGGTGATGTTCGCTCCGAGATCAACATCACGCCGCTGGTCGACGTCGTGCTCGTGTTGCTCATCATCTTCATGGTGGCAACGCCGATCATGCAGATGGGCCTCGACGTCGACGTCCCGCCGAAGGTGACGGTCACGACGCCGCCACCGGCTGACCAGCAGGCGCAACTCGTACTGATCGTACGGGACGACGGCTTTCACCTGAACGACACACGTTTCGAATCGCTCGAGACCCTCGGACCGATCCTTCGCGAACAGCTCGCGACGAGACAGCCGGGCGACCGGGTCATCTTCATCAACTCCGAGGACGCTCTCACCTTCGATCGCGCGGTCGCAGCAATGGACGCAGCGAACGAGGCGGGCGCAGAAAAGGTCGGCTTTCTCACGGACGCACCCCGAGTCGAGTGAAGGCGCTTCGGCCTTCACGCTGTCATGCTATGTTCCGAATCCTCCGTGAACGGAGGCGAATGGGGTCTGGTGGCTCCCGCGGTCTTCAAAACCGTTGTTTCGGCGCGGAAGCGTCGAAAGGTTGGTTCGATTCCGACACGCCTCCGCCAGGGGGAATAGCGGCCGAGTAGCGCCGTAGGCGCGTCGTAGCTGTAGCCCAGGGCGCAAGCCCTGGGAACCAAGCCCGACATGAGGCGAGCCCCGTAGGGGCGATTGACCTCCGGCATGCGAGTGCCCCCGGCGCAAAGGGAGCGAGCACCGCTTCAATAAAACAGCGGCGCCGTTCAACCCCCACATCCGGCGGAGGTCCATCGCCCCTACCGGGGCTCGACTTTCTGCTCCAACCTATTCCCAGGGCTCGCGCCCTGGGCTACAGCTACGTCGCGCCTACGGCGCTGAACCCCTGGCCTTTTTTCGAACTGGAGCGGCATCGTGATCGAGCGTCCCATCCCGTCTTCGGACCCTGCGCCGCTGACCTTCGGACCTTCGCCGCTGATCCTCGCACCTGCCCTGTCCATCTTCAAACCCTCCGCCCCCACCCTTCCCAGTTACAATCGCCGCCGCCTCCCATGGACTGGATTCTTCACTTCTTTGCATTCGCCCTCGGGTCGATCGTCGGCAGTTTCCTCAATGTCGTCATCCATCGCTACCCGCGCGAGGAGTCGATCGTCTTTCCCGGGAGCCACTGTCCCTACTGCGGTTCGCCGATCAAGCCGTGGGACAACATCCCGATTCTCAGCTACCTCCTGCTGCTCGGCCGCTGCCGTGTGTGCCGCGGGAACATCAGCGCCCGTTATCCGCTCGTCGAGCTTGCGACAGGCCTCTTCTTCCTCGCTGTCTTTCTCCGTACGGGGCCGACGATCGGATTCATCGCCGTTTCCGCACTCGTCGCAATGACGATTGCGCTGATCTACATCGATCTCGAGATCCAGATCCTGCCGGATGTCATCGATCTTCCCGGTGTCGCCATCGGTCTTGTGATCGGGGCACTCCATATGGGGACCCTCTATCCCGGGCTCCTCCTCACGTCGACGCTGAAGGAAGCGGTGACCGGCGCCCTCGTCGGAGCAGGCAGCCTGATGGCCATCAGGGTTCTCTACCGCGTCGTGCGTCACGTCGAAGGGATGGGGCTCGGCGACGTGAAGATGATGGCGATGATCGGCGCCGTGGTCGGCTGGCAGCCTCTCTTTCCGGTGCTGCTCATCGCCTCACTCACCGGTTCCATCGCCGGCCTGATCCTCGCGATGAGGAGCTCGCAGGGGCTCATGGTGGCGATCCCCTTTGGCGTCTTCCTCGGCATCGCCTTTCTGGTCGTGCTCTTCTTCGGGCCCACACTGTGGGAGTGGTATCTCATCCTGCTGCTCCGCTGACGAGCATCGGGTTTACAAGCTGTCGAAGACCAGGGAATGTTGATGACTGCCGTGCCGTCCGACTCGAAGAGCGGCCTCCGTCGCGAAGGGCGATACCTCATCGCGGCGCTGGTGGTGCTGCTGTTCGCTCTTCTGGCGGCGACGCTGGCCTTTGCCAGCTCCCTCCTGCGGTTGAATGTTCGCGCCGGCAGCGCGCGAATGGCTGCCGAGCAGGCGTCTGTGCTCGCGGAGCGTACGACCGGCCGGGCGCGTGACGAAGGGCTGGAACGGCTACGCCGGGAACAGAGCATCGCGAGGATCGAGGTCGTGTCGCCCGGCAAGAGTGCGACTGCATCGGGTGAGCTTCCGGGCGAGTCCGAGGTCGTGAGCCACGAGATTCGCGGCACGCTGGTGGTTCTCTATTACGAACCTCTGGTCCTGTTCGGGGGACGCGAAGGCACACTGACCGTGGCAGCCCTGGTCGGGCTCATGGTGATTGCGGGCCTTCTGATTCTCATCGTCTATCTACCGAAGTTCCTGCGGCCGGTCGATCAGATGCTGGCGCACGCGCAGGAAATCAACGAACGCGGCGACGTCGATGATGACGCTCGTTATCTCGTTCAGACGTTTCGTTCCGCGGTAGAGCGAGTCCAGCGGCAGGCGAGCGAGATCGAACATCTTCGCGAAGCCGCCAGCAGCCAGACACCCGACCTCGGCGAGATCATGAGGACGGTCGAGCGAAACTTCCAGTCCGGACTCATCGCGATTGATGCAACCGGCGAGGTCCTGTCGGTCAATGACGCCGGCCGCCAGATTCTCAGACTCCCATCCGACGTTTCTCCGTCACGGATTACCGATTTTGGCGAATCGGAGTTCACCGAAGCGGTCCTGCGGTCTTTCGAAAGCAAGGTCGGCGTCAATCGCATCGAGGTGGCGCTCTCGAGCAGTGACGTGATCGTCGGCTGCACGACAGTCCCCCTCTTCGACGAGAGCCACTATCTCGGCATGCTGGTGCTGTTCGTCGATGTGACCGCAGCTCGCGGGATGGAGCTTCGTCTCCGCGACATGGAGAGTCTGGTGGCGCTCGGCCAGATGTCCGCCGGGATCGCGCACGAATTCCGCAACTCGCTGTTTGCGATCCTCGGCTATTTGAAGCTCGCGCGTCAGACTGACGGGAACGATCCCACGCCACGTATTCGCGCGGCGGAAGAAGAAGCAAAACGGCTCGCCGGAGTCGTCGATGCCCTCCTGCGGTTCACCAGGCCGCTCGAGGTTCGGGCACATCCCGTCTCGATCGACGCTCTGACGCGCGACGTGATCGCTCGATTCTCCGAAGAGTGTCAGGACGTCCACTTTTCGTTCCTTACCGCTGAAGGAGTCATCGTCGAGGGCGACGCGGATCTGCTCGAACGTGCAATCGAGAACATTCTGAGAAACGCAGTCGATGCTGTCCGGGAACAGCATCCGACGGGCGGCGGGAGGGTCGAGGCTGAAGTCACCGCGAGCCCCGCACCGGCGATCGTGATCCGTGACAACGGCATCGGTCTCGACCCTGATAAGGCCGCGACCCTGATGCTCCCATTTCAATCCGGAAAGCCTCACGGCATCGGTCTCGGGCTGCCACTCGCCCGCAAGATCGTGCTTCAGCACGGTGGAACGATTCGCATCGTGGGACAGCCAGGGGAAGGAGCAGAGGTTCGGATCGAATTTCCGATGGGCGGAAGCGGCGGGACGTGACACGAGTTGTTACGAAAAGTGCCACATTCTCATACTCACGATCCACAAACAGCTGCGGTCGCATATCCTAACTCACTGCGATATCATACACTTGCATCGAACCGGGCAAAGTGGCGTGACACTCGCTAGAGGAACGGGCTTATGAGCTGTCCTCATTCTGATCACGAACGCGTCGAACGGTTGCGAGGCTTCAGTCTCGCTGAGGTGCTGGTCGCGGTCGCACTTCTGAGCGTGATCATCCTGGCGTTGTTCGGTCTCGTCACGGCGGGGGTGCATCGCGCCTACGGCGGCAAGAAGATGACGCAAGCGAGCACCATCGCGCAGCACGTGCTCGAGAGAGCGAACATCTACGCGCCGCATGAACTGCTCGGCGCTGCCGGGACGGCTACCACCGCTACCAGGGTGTGGACGCGTGTCGGAGCGACGACGACTCCGGCCGCGGAGACCGGCACGACGACGCCTATCGTGGAAAGAAACCTCTGGCGTTCGCTGCTCGCGTCCGCCGATCTCCCCGCTGCGACCGGGTCACCCGCGACACTGTCGGTGACCATGACACCGTTGCCTTCCGGGGCAACGTTCGCAAGCGCATCGATGGTCCGCATCGTGGTGGACCTCACCTGGGCGGAGCGTGGCACACGGGAACGCCACGTACGCCTCCAGGCGCTCAATCTTCGTTCGAAACCGTGAGTGAGGTCCGGCATGGAAAGGCGTCAGATGCATAGATTTCGAAGCGGTGACAGGCGCCGGCAACAGCGCGGAATGACGCTGATCGAGACCCTGGTGGCCGTATCGATTTTCACGGTCATCTTCCTGACCGCCCTTTCGCTTTATGAAACGGCCAACCGTGCCTACCTTCAGACCGATGCCGCATCGGTGCAGCAGCAGAACACCCGTTTCGCGATGGACCGGATGACCCAGACGCTTCGTGATGCCGGCGCGAGCTTCAACCCGCTCGGTAAGAACAGCCTTGCCGATGAACAGATCGAGGGCGCGTGGGAGTCAGCGATCTTCGTGCGGGGAGATTTCGACGATTCCCGAGAGACAGCTCTCGAAACGGTGACGTTTCCGATGGTACGCACCGGCAACGACGAGATCGTCGGCTTCGTACTCCGGAAGCCGGGAGCCAACACGATCAACATCACGATCAAGGCCGATCTGACACCAGCGACCGGCCGCGATGCCATCTTCACGACCGACGCCTCGATCACCGGCGAGGAGACGGCAACGATCGCCGTTGCGGCGACGACGCTCGCCCAGCAGACGAACCCTCCGTACGAGCTGACACGGGTGTCGTTCAATGCGGCAGGAAATCCGGTTTACGAGGTGATCGCCGATAACGTGTTCCGTCTGTCGTTCAAGTACTACGCCGAGACCGGAACCACGGAGATCATCACCGCGGCGAGCAACTCGGGCAGCGCCGACGCACAGCGCATCCACCGCCGGGCAATCAGACGAATCGAACCGAGCCTGACCGCGATGACCTCGAGGCCGGACCGCACGTACACCGATCCGGTGACGTACACGCCCGCCGAGGGAGCCGCGACGAAGAGCTACAGAAAGCTCACCCTGACGCAGATGATCGTTTCGCACAACCTGGGGATGAAGGGGAAGGCTCACTACGACGTGCCGGCGCTCACTCTCAATGCGCCCGCCTACATCACGGCGTGCAACGGACATTGCCGCCGCTATCTCGTGCAGTGGCCCGCATCGACTTCCGCGGGTGTGACGACCTACAAGATCAATATCTCCGCGGCGGCGTCGGGCAGTGTCCCCGCGTACGACGAGAGTTTCACCGTCATCGGACTCGAGTACGAGTTCGAAGAGCCGGTTGCAGACCTTACCGCTGGCGTCTTCCGTACGTGGACGTTCAAGGTGGCCCCCGTGGCCGCGGGGGAAACTGGTACCTTCACGTCGACTGTGACGCGTGCCTCGGCCAACCCGGCGGCGAGCACGCCGACGGCACCGACGACGGTCACGGCGAGTCAATCTCCCGATGGCAACGCCTTGTCGGTCAACTGGGATCACGTGACACTGAACACGGCAGCCATCGCTGACACCTCCTGCACGAGTGCCGGCACGGTGACCGGGCTTTCTGCGCCGCCGTCCCCCTGGAATCAGCAGGCCCGCGACCTCGGCAACTACAAGGTGTATCGCGTTCGATCGACCGGAACGAATTCAGGAGCCGACGCGGCGGGGCCGGACATCGCCAGTCTCAGCCTCGGCGAGCTGACGAACACGCCGGTTGCGGCAGCCTGCGCGAGCTGTCTCGATCCGCTCTCCTTCATCGACAATCTGGCCGCCCCCTGTTCGGACTATTTCTATCGGGTGAAGGCGTGCGATATTTGCGACGTCACGTCCGACTTCTCCACGGCAATGACTACCGCGGCGTCATTCGCCGCTGCCTCCGGGGTCACTCCGGCCAAGCCATCATCGGCTCCCTACGCCACAGGTACGGTGCTCAACGACGGAACGAACTACAGTTTCCAGCTTACGTGGCCGCCGGTGACGCGTGACTCGGCCGGCGAGAAAGCGGCGGTCGCAAAGTACGTGCTCGAGCGCTGGCGGAAAATGCCGGCGGACCCGGACTTCATCTATGAGCCGACCGCCGACGTCACCGTCTGGGAGAGCACGACGACCGGCACCCTTACCGCTCCATCGCTCGTTTCCGGACAGCTGCCTGAGTATCGCTACTACGTTCGTGGCGTCTATGACTGCGGCGTAGGAGACGGCGGCCCTCGGAACGGTCCGCCTTCAGACCCGTATACCCTCGCCTGCACGCCGCCATCCGGCTCTACGATTTCGATCGGACTTCCCGCGAGTGGCTCCACGATCTCGCGGCCCTATACGACCGCGTTACCGTTGCGTCTCGTTACGGCCGGAACGGGCTGGACGAGCGGAACGATCACCGTCTGGAACAGTGGAGGAGCGCAGGTGCACACGGCGACGATCGCCGCCGCGCCGACGTCGAACCAGTACAACTTCTCCGCGCTCGACGTGAGCGGCCTGCCTGATGGAACCTACAGGATCACGGGTTCAGGAACGATCGGCTCCTGCGTCGGAATCGCGACGGAGACGACGTTCGAGCTCGAGACGATCCCCTGCGGACTGACCATCGTCGATCCGGTCCTCACGGGCGCCGGTATTAACCTCGCGCGGCAGATGACGTTCCGAATTCAGAACAGCTGCCCGAGCGCGATCACATTCAACACGCTGACGCCTGTCTGGAGCGGCGTTTTGAGCAGCGTTCGATTCATAAACTTCCGTCAGGGTACGGCGCCGGTGTTCTACAACAACGCGACCGGCGTCGCTTCAGGAGCGACGATCACGCTGTCACAGGCGGTCACGCTGACCGCGGCGACGAGCGAGCTCCTGCCCTCTGTTTCACCAACTCTGACGTTCGAGTTCAGCGACAACTTCACCCATGACGGAACCCACAACAACGGTATCCCGGGCAAGTTCACCTCGATCCTGGTCGGAATCACGAGCCCCTCACCAAGCTCTGAACAGCTCGTTGATTCAACGCCGATCCCGTAAGCCATGGAGCTCGCGATGAAAGCAAGAAGCCTTCAATCAGCAAGTCGCCGCCAGCGTTCCGGCGAGCGAGGTGCCGCCCTGATCCTTACCGTGATCGTGATCATGGTGCTCACGACCCTCGGCATCGCCATGGTGACGTTCACGACGACCGAGGAGCGCACCGCGACGACGTACCGCGATGCGATGCAGGTGCGGGCGGTCGCGGAGGGAGGCATCAGGGTCGTGCAGGAGATGTTCCGCTCGCCGCAGGATCGGAACCTGATCCCTCTCTACAGTGCGACAGGAACCTCTGCGAACGCAGCGTGGGATTACTGGGGTGCGAACGAGGCGGCGGTCGAAACGAATCTGAACGCGATCGGGATCTGGCGAGCCGTGCGCGCGGGTGCCTCGCCGGCCCGGTACACCGGCACGAACGATAGTCTCTTTTCCCCGCCGTTCCGAACGAGCTGGGCGAATGTGTTCGGTGGCGCCTACAGCCCGACGGCGATCTCGGACGTCTACGATCTGAAGTTCAACTGTACGGATCCTTCGGATGCAACCAGCGTTGTCGCGTCGAGCTCGTGCTGGCTCGACAGCAAACTGAATGCGATGCTGTCAGCCAGCTCGGACTTCAACCTCGACACGGGCCGGATCTCCGACATCTCGTTCTACGCACCGCCGATGGTCAACAACAAGGCGTACGGCATCGCGACGGTGCGGGTGACTGCCGAAAAGCGGGATGCCTCGGGTGGACTCATGGCGCGCGAGACGCTGATCGCGATCATCGGAGACGCGACCCCCACGCCGTCAATTCTCGGGAACGGGAATGTCGACATCGGCACGACGGGCAACCGCGATCTCTGCGGTGACGGCTGCGAACAGATCCATGCAAACGGCAATATCTCGATCTCGCCGAACATCTCCGGCGGCGAGGATCCGATGGTGAGCGCTACCGGTTCCGTCACCGGCACCTCGACGAGCATCAACGCCGGCGCTTCGTTCGTTGAACCGCCGGAGATCAATCCCTGGGATCTGACTTACAAGCCGTCCGTCACGGCCGAACTGGCCAAGTACTATCTGGTCACGGCGCGTCGGCTCGACGCGGCGTGGCGCGATGGCGATGCGTCGACCAAGGGGTCTGCGCCGCGCCCGTGCGGCAACGGCGGTCTCGCGCGCTGCCAGGACTACAACCTCGAGTACGCGACGGACAACAGCGCCAAACCGGCGCGGACCGCGACCGACACTCCCTACATGTACAGGTGGAACAACACGAACTCGGAATGGGACGAGTGCTCGAGCGGCACAAGCCTTTCTGCAGTCGGCGCATGTACCGGCGGACCGACCTTCAGTGTGGCGCGGGTCGCCGATGAAATCATCGGGACCACGACGGACAATGCCGATATTCCCTTCAACAAGTTTCGAGTTCCGAAGACTACGTTCGAGATCCAGAGCGCTCAGGACGGCGCGACAGTGCTGGTCGACGGAAAGTTCTACAAGCATGGCAACCTGAATGCGACGATGTCGGTGATCGCCGCCGGATCGATCCATCTCCACTCGAACACGACCTGGTATCCGGCCCTCTCGAGCAAGGTCATGTGGCTCGCCGGACGCGACATCTACTTTCACTCCGACTGCTGCGCACCGACGAACAACGTCTGTGCAGACCCGGCTGCCGCTCCCGCCTACTCGGGAGTCATCGCAGCACACGAGCAGATCAAGGGAGACTCGAATAACTCCGTCGCTGGTATCGTCATCGCTGAGAATCGCGTGAATCACGATACGCTGGTCAATACTGCGACGCTGGCAATCGATCTGCCGAAGATGGAGCACGTTTATCTCTGCGGCCAGCCGGACTGGCCATGGGCGATGCCGACCACGCCGGTGATTCTGGCGATCATGTCGGCGGCGAATTGAGGTGAGGTACGTGTATCGAAGAGAGCGACAGCGCGGATATAGCCTCGCGGAGCTTCTGACGGTCGTCGCCATGGTCGGCGTCGTTACGCTGGTGACGATACCCGCCTTCATGCAGCTCATGCCGCAGTACCGCATCCGCAGCGTCGCTGCCGAGGCATCGTCGGCGATTCGTCACGTGCGGCAGAAGGCGTTGTCCACACGAGTTCCGTGGCGCATTACGTTCGATGCGGCGAACGAGCGCTACTCGTACGCAATGCTCACGTCGTCGGGAGCCGACATGGCGGTTGCCGGGAACTGGATCCCGATGCGCTCGGACGGTCGCCAGGTCAGCGCGAGCGAAGCATGGATCACAATGACGGGCGTCGATCTTCGGACGAATACCACCAATCCATTCAAAGACGTGGTCTGTCCCCTCGACAGCAAAGTCGATCTGATCTTTCTTCGCGACGGAACCGTCTCGACGAAAGCCCGCTGCACGGATGCAGCGACGAATGTACTGACCTTCTCTCCCGATCCGTCGATCGTCTTCGCCGTCAACAGCAACCTCGTTCGCTTCAACCGCTATTACCTCTCGGTCAGCCAGGCCGGAGCCGTCACGATCACGCCGGCTAAAGAGTAGGGCGGCGAGGCTCAATGCCTGTCTCTGGTCATCCCTGTAGCGAGGGATCTGGGGGATGGGCGGTGCCAAACCACCGGCATGGGCAAGGAAGGACCGACAAAGAGCGCCGGATTTGAAGTGCGCCTTTGCGCTCGACGCGCTGCAGTTTCTTTTCTCTCAGTCGCGGCGTCGCGCCGTCCCTGGCTCAGGATGACAGCGTGGCTGAGCTGAAGTTAAAGGCCATTGGGACCACACGCTTGTGACCTGTCCATGCCACCGTTGCGCGCTTCTTGTGTTCGTAGCGCAGGCGTCCTCGCCTGCCGTACCGCGGACGTCCTCGTCCGCAGGGGGCGTCTCGCCCCCCGCACCCCAATCGCTCGCTTGTGGCCGATCGCGGGGAGACGGGCGACAGATCTCATGCCTGCCGAAGGCGTCGCCCACGAGATCGGTCGACCTCCTCCATCGCCGGTCATTAACGCTCAGAATCACCCCGCTCTCTCCCCCTGATGCTCAATTTTTTGACACGCTCTCCTACGCGTCTCCTGCGTAAACTATTAACCACACACCACTTCCAGCTCTGCACGCGATGTCACGCCATTCGCTCTTCCCCCCCTCGCAGGAGGAGTCAATGCAGAGTCAGTCCGGAAAATCGCTCGTCGAACTACTGGTAGGGGTGGCCGTCGCTGCCATGTTCATCACGATCTCGACCTCGGCAATCGAAGCCACGAACCAGGGCGTGCAACTCGCGACATCGGTCTCCGAGCTTCGGTCCGTCTTTCAGCAGGTCAGGGCACTCGCACTCGCCCGCGACCGGTACGTGGCAATTCGTTTCCGGCCGGAAGGGTCGCACTGGAGCTGGACGATCTATGAGGATGGGGACGGCGACGGCGTACGGAACGACGACATCGCCCGCGGAACGGATCGCCGCATCGACGGCCCACGACGCTTCCAATTTGCCTCGGCTGCGATCGCGATTCCGGAAGGGAACGTGCCTGATCCGACGGCTCCGGGTCAGTATCTCGCCAACCGCCTGCCGGTTCGCTTTGGTACCTCGATGCTCTGCTCGTTTTCTCCGTCGGGCGAGGCAAGCAACGGGTCGATCGTCCTCGCGAAGGGAAAACAAGTGATCGTGATTCGGGTGCAGGCTCAGTCGGCAAGAATCAACGTCCTCCGATGGGACGGTCGCCGGTGGACTACGGGGACGTGAGAGCGTCCCGGCTCCGCGCTCGATGTGCCGCGGGGCCGGAACCGACGTCAATTCATCGGTAGATCCTGTCTACCGTGCGGAACGTCCCTTCGCCGGGACCACCATGACGGAGATCTCCTCGCTTCGCGCCTCGCCGCACGCGTTCACGACGCGCACCCAGAACCGTGTCGATGTCGTGATCGTTCGCGTGATGGTCGCGCTATATCCGACCGGACTGGATGTGTCGTTCAGAGCGCCTTCGTACCAGACATACTGAAGCGTCGCGCTTCCGGTCGCCTCGGCACTGAGCGTGACGGTAGAGCCGGAGAAGACCGGTTGTGGCGATGACGTTCTTACAATCCGGGGGAGAGTGCACACGGAAACGATCGCAGCGGCGCTGTCTGCCGCCGGTCCGCACTGGCCGGTCACCCGCACCCAGTAGCTGGTCGTCGCCGAGGGAGAGACGCTGAGACTCGCCGAGTTGCTGCCGATGGGATTCGACGTGTTGCCACTGGTGCCGACGTACCACTGATAGGTGAACGGCCCATCGCCGCTCGCGACCACATGCAGCGTCGCCGAGTCGCCCGAGACGATCACCCCACCCTGGGGGTGCGACGAGATCGACGAAGGCACGCACGCCGCCGTGACGGTCACCGTGGCGTGATTGCTGTCCGCCGCCGGTCCGCACTGGCCGGTCACCCGTACCCAATAGCGGGTCGTCGCCATCGGAGAGACGCTGAGACTGGCCGAGTTGGCGCCGACGGGGTTCGAGGTGTTGCCACTGGTACCGGCGTACCACTGATAGGTGAACGGCCCGTCGCCGCTCGCGCTCACCTGCAGAGTCGTCGAGTTGCCCGAGACGATCGATGTCGATTCCGGCTGGGAGCCGATGGACGGAGAAGTACAGGAGGGTTCCGTGACACCTTGCCGTAGTCTCATCGACGGATCGCCGAGGAGGACCCACGTACGGCGCACATGCCCATCGCTGGTCTTGGGCGTCGAGCGCATCGCCGCCTCGCCCAGTGTTGCGCCCGCGAAAATCTGCCGGTGGAACTCGGCTGCGATCTGACGCTGACCGAGCGGAGGTGTCAGGCCCGACGAGCTCCAGGACGCAACCGCACCGCCGTTGGGATTGAGCAGCAGCCGTTCAGAGAAGCTGGTGGTGTAGAGATCGTGGAAATAGGTGTTGAGACACGTCATCGACACCACCACGGGAAGGCGCTCACCGTTCGTGAGTGAGGAGACACCGCTCCCGCCGAAGCTTCCAGCACTCCAGATCTCGACCGAGCCGTG
>DASVLC010000086.1:0-7843 GCA_036385045.1 Thermoanaerobaculia bacterium
TCCCCTGGGGCATGCTGCTGTTCATCTCTCTGTACAGTGTCGAGCGACCCACGGCGCAAACCTATCTCCTCACGGTTTTACTCGGTCTCACGTTCTGTCTCGTGATCGAAGGCTGGCAATACTTTCTCCCCTCTCGCGTCGCCGACATCAACGACGTGATCTGGAACACGAGCGGCGCCGCCGTGGGAGCACTGCTCGGGCACGCGCGGCTACGCGTCCGATTCGAGTTCAGCTAGCTGAGGGGCCAATTTTTCGGCAGCACGTGGTTCAAGGGTCCTCGGGATAGAATCCGCACATCCATCATGCTGAGTGAGCTCAAGGCGATCGAGGCGCGGCTCAAGCAGGTCCTCTACGGCTGCGTCGAGCACGTACAGGCGACCAAGGCGGCGCTCTATCTTCCTTCCTCCCACGATCTCAGTCAGAAAAGCTGGGAGGTCGTCACCAGCTATCAGTACAACGTCTCCGACAGGGCGGTCGTAAAGGCTTCCGACGATCTCGTCGACCGGATGGTAGTGAAGCGAGATGCGTTCTATGTGAACGGCCTGACCGCGGACCAGCGGTTTGCCGAGATGATGTTCCGCCAGGGAAACGACCGAATGCTGATCGCCCCGCTGATGTCACGCGGACGGCTGATCGGATTCATCGACATGCGGGACAAGGCGGGCAGGAAATCGTTCGAAGACGCCGACATCAAAGCGGCCAGGGAGATCTCCTCTCAGATGCTCGCGGTCCTCAGCGAGCACAAACTGTTCGGTCTCGAGCCTCTGGCGCTGGTGGAAGACCCGGCGCCAGCGATCACCGGCTCGCAGGAAACGGTGCCCCGGTTTGCGTCTCAGAGGGAGCAGCCGGCGGGTGGCGCGTCCGCTCCCTATACCCCTTCCAGGGAGGCACTCGGCGCCATCGACTCAGCGAGGCAGTACCTTTCGCGACGCCAGCTGGCCCCACAGACGGGAAAGCGCACGGCTGGTGAGCGCGAACTCGATGCCATGCGCATCCTCCTCCCCTCGGCGCTGGCAATGCCGGGCGCACTGATCGCAGTATTGAGTATGGATGGGAGTCTCGATAATCCTCGAATGGTGGCCGCTCGTGCCGAATTGTCGGACGACGCGATGACACTGATCCTGACCCATGTCGGCACCATTCTCAGAGGCGCCAACCAGCCTCACATGACGAGTCGGCCCGCGGTGTTGAAACCATTCGGTTCCGAATGGACCGACATCGCTGCGACCCGCATTACCGCCATCGCAAGCCTGCCCGTGAATCCCCAGTCACTCGACGGCCTGCAGCTGACCGTAGCATTCGAGCAGGTCTCGAAGGACGATGCGTCGCGAGTCCTGCAGGGATTTCTGCGACAGCTCGAACCATCGATCGACGCAGCACTCGCTTCTGCCGGCGGAAGCGTCGATCGTCCTGCGCTCGCCGAGCACCTTCTCGAACCCGACTTCCGAAGATACCCCGACCTTGCGAAGCACAGCCGCGAGGTCTCGGCCACGGCTGCCCGCTTTGCACGACATCTCGCACTTCCGGCCTCGCAAGTCGAGACGATCCGGCTCGCAGCGCTGGTTCACGACGTCGGCTTCCGGCTGCTCGACTATGAAGACCTCTACCACCAGCCGAGACTCCTTCCCGAGCAGCGGCGGCTGATGGCCCAGCATACGATCGTCGGCGCTGCTCTCGTCGAGCCACTACTCGGTCCGGAGGTCGCACAGGCCGTCCTTCGGCATCACGAACGTTTCGATGGACAGGGCTACCCGAGCCGCCTCTCCGGCCAGCAGATTCCGCTGGCCGCCCGCATCATTCAGATCGCCGACGCCTGGATTGCAATGACCACTCAGCAGCCGTATCAGTCGGCGCTCGGCAAAGGCGAGGCAGTTTCCCGCCTTCGCGAGACCGCCGGCACTCAGTTCGATCCAAAGCTCGTCGAGTTGTTTCTCGGCGCCCTCCAGGAGATTACGGCGTGAGCCGCGGTGTCGGTTCTCTTGCCGGTTTCGGCGCCGCTGGTTGACAGACGACCGTTCGGCTTCGCAGGTGGTCTTAACCGCGGGCGGCAACCAAAACAAGCCAGACGCCGGCCGAAGAAGCTACCATCCATCCCCCATGCCTCTGCGCACCGCCATCCTGCTGCTGTCGATCGTGCTCGCTCTCTCGATCGGCCTGGCGCTCTGGTTCGGGGCAACGACGATCGACTGGGAAAGCGACTCCGGCCGGACGATCCTTTTTCATATCCGGCTGCCGCGCGTGCTTCTCGCCGCGGCGATCGGAGGAGCGCTCGCAGTCGCCGGAGTAACGTTCCAGACGCTGCTCCGCAACCCGCTCGCCGATCCGTTCATCCTCGGCGTGTCGGGTGGTGCGGCAGCAGGCGCCGCCGTCGCAACCGCCTTTCGTCTCGGCCGCTTTCCGGGCCTCGTTCCCTTCATTGCATTCGCCGGAGCAATCGCCGCCACCGCGGCTGTGTTCCTCCTCGCGCGGCGGCGCGATCACACCGACGCCACCAGGCTGCTGCTTTCAGGCCTCGTGCTGAATGCTTTTTTCTCCGCTGTGATCTTGATCGCCTTCTCACTTTCGCGGAGTGCCGATCTGACCGCGGCTCTTCGATGGATGATGGGAACGATCTTCGGAGCCACCTGGCCGGCCGTCATTCTCGTGACCTCGCTGCTCGTTGTGACGCTGATCGTTCTTTCCTTCGTCGCCGGAGATCTCCGATTGCTCGCGTTCGGTGAAGACGATGCGAAATCGCGCGGGGTCAACGTCGAGCGGCTGAAGCTGATCGGGTTCGGTGCGGCGTCGATCGTCACCGGCGCTGCGGTCGCCGTCAGCGGCATCATCGGCTTCGTCGGCCTGCTCGTCCCTCACCTCATCCGTCTATTGTGGCGGCGCGACTTCCGCTTTCTGTTGCCGCTCTGCGCACTCGGCGGCGCGGCGCTCGTCGTACTCGCAGACCTGCTCTCGCGCGTGATCGTCACCTCGGCGGAGCTCCCGGTAGGCGCGTTCACCGCGGTGCTCGGAGTTCCGTTTTTTCTCTCGCTTCTGCGGAGGTCCCGATGAGGGGGTCGCTGCTCGAGGTGAGGCAGGTCGCTCATTCGTACGACGACGTCCCTGCACTCGAGGAGGTCAGTCTCTCGATCGCTGCCGGCCAGCTCGTGGCGCTCGCGGGGCCTAACGGCTCAGGGAAGTCGACCCTGCTCAAGGTGCTTGCTCGCGTGATCGCACCGGATTCCGGTGAGGTGACCTTCGATGCGATTCCTCTACAGCGATGGGACGCGAGGGAGTACGCGCGTCGAGTCGGTTACCTTCCGCAGGATCCCGATCCAGCCTTCCCGATGCGGGCAATCGATGTCGTCGTCTCGGGCCGCGCTCCCTATCTGTCACGGTTTTCATGGGAGAGCCGGGAGGACTGGGAGGAGGCCGAGCATGCGCTCACACTCTGTGATGCCGCCCACCTGTCGGACCGGTATCTCGATGAAATGAGCGGTGGCGAGCGCAAACGTGTCTTCCTCGCTCGAGTCCTCGCAGGCACACCGCGCCTGATCCTCCTCGACGAGCCTCTCGCGGCGCTCGACCTGAATCACGTGCAACAGTTTTCACGACTCCTTCGCGAGGTGGTCGACAGAACGGGCTGCACGGTGATCTTTGCCGCACACGAGCTGAACTGGGCAGCTGCACACGCGGACCGGATGCTCGTCATCAACGCCGGAGCCGTCGCACTCGATGCGGTGCCGGAGGAGGTGATGAGCTCGCAGACTCTCCCCACCCTCTTCGGCTTCGATGCCGAGCGGGTCACCAGCGGCGGCCGCACCTGGATCGTCCCGCGGGTTTAGTGCGCCCCGATCTCTGCTCGATATGACGCCCCGCCAAACATGAGATTTGTCGCCCCACTCCCCGCGATTCTAGCGGGGAGAGGGTGGCCGAAGGCCGGGTGAGGGGCTGCGCAATCGGCCATGCACGGGCAAGATGCAAGTGCAGGGCGGGTTCGCCCCCCTCGGATGACAGGCGAGGCGTCACCCCGAGCGGGTGGGCGGGCATGCGAGGGGCCTGGCAGGCTGCGTACTCCGTAACTCGGAGCGCCCAGCGCGTGCGGCTACTTCGCCTTTCGTGCGCAGACCGTCATCGCCGAGCGTCGAGAATCGCGTTGAGCCGGCGCGCGGCTTCGTCGACACGTGGCCCGGGACGCTGAAAGACATCTTCATCGACGGCCACTACCTCCGGATGCGGGAGCGGCAGGCGCCCGAGAAACGCAGCCATCTGACCCTCCGTCATCGCCCCGCGCGGATAGAGAACGAGATCGGGTGGCAGTTTCACGACCGACTCCAGCGAGTACTGCGGCCACCCCTTCACTTCGACTGCGTTCGCCGCGCCGGTCAGTTCGAGCAGATCGTCGGTGAACGTCTCGCGTCCGGCAACGTAGAGTGGATCGGTCCAGACGACGAACATCACCCTCGGTGGCCGCGATCTCGTGCGACGCTCCTCCGCAATATCGCGTTCGAGCTTCCGAGCTGCCGGCTCCGCTCCCGGCGCCTCCAGTACCCGTCCGAGTCGCCGCATTGCTGCTGCGATCTCATCGAGCCGGTCGGTGCGGACGACATAAAGAGGAACACCGGCCGCGGCCAGAGCACCTGCAAGATTCGGGTGATTCCCCTCAGTCGATGCGAGCACCAGATCGGGTTGCAACTCGACGATCTTCTCGATGTTAGGCTGCATCGCTCCTACTTTCGGGAGCACACCGGCCGCGGGAGGATGATTCGACGCATCATCTGCGCCGACGAGTGCCGAGCCTTCGCCGATCGCAAACACCATCTCGGTGACGTTAGGGGCGAGAGTAATGATCCTGCTCGGTTTTGCGGAGATCTGTACCGTGCGGCCCAGATCATCCCGATGATCTCCAGGCGAGGGCGCCTCTGCGCAGAAGGTGAGCGCCGTTGCGATCAGGAGCGCAACCAGCAGCGCCGGCGTCCGCCTCGTCGCTTTGCAAACTAAAACCGCGGCCGATGAGCCGCGGTCGCCTTCAGTCGAACGGATCGTACGCTCAGCCTTCGCCGCCATCCTCGTCGTCGAGCTCGTTCGGCACGCCGAGCCGCGTGCAGGCAGCGGCATACATCTGCTTCGATGCGTTGATCGCCGACTGCAGGTCGGCAATCCGGTCCTTGACCTTCGAGAGCTCTTCCTCGATCTGATCCTTCAGATCGTTGATCTCCTGCTTCGTTACCTGAAGCGTCGTCTCGTAAAACTTCCTCTGCTGGTCGGTCAGAATCGGCATCTCACACCCCCATGTCTCGTCTCGCGCGCATCATAGCTTGAACTCCACAGGCACGGTCACCCATGACTTCACACGGACGCCATCCTTCGTTCCGGGAGCAAAGGTCGAACGGCGCATCGCCTGCTCGGCAGCCTCGTTCAATCCGACTGGACGATTGACACCGCGCAGAATCCGAACCTCGATTACCTGTCCGGTCTCGGACACCAGCACGCTCGTAATGACGGTTCCTTCGACCTTCTGCATCCGCGCTACCGGCGGATACGAAACCGCGCCACGTCGCAGCACACGAGGAGCCGTCAGCCCCTCCGCTCCGACCGGAACGAGCTCGCCTTCTCTGGCTCGCGCAGCAGCAGGTTGCTGCGCGGGCGCCTGGGCGACTGCCGGCGCCGTCTGCTGCGGTGCCGCGGGTTCGGGTACCGGCTGCTGCACCGCCGGCGCTTCCTGAACGACCGGCGCAGGAGCCGGTGGACGCGTTTCACTCTGCTGGACCGCGGGTTGCGCTGCTTCGGCGACCTGTGGCGCGCGGGCCGGAGGCTGACCCTGCGCACGATTCTGCGCTTCGAGGCGCGACCGCTCCGCGGCCAGCAGCTTCTGCACTTCACGGTCGACCAGTGATGGGTCGATCGTGGTCGTCGCCGCTTCGGCAGTGTCAATCGCTTCGGAAAGACCGCCGGTCTCGACCGCCGGCGCTGCCGCGGGCACAGCCAGCGGAACTGCCGGAACGACGGCTGCCTGCGTGGTGGTCGTGGCGGCGGGTGCCGGAGAGTTCCGCGTCATCATCCACGCCGCCGCGCCACCGCCGGCGAGCAGCAGCACGGCCGCGGCCGCCGCCATCAGGGCGACCGGCTTCTTCTTCTCGGGCTCGGCTGCAGGCGATTCGACCACTGCCGGTTCCACCCGCACCGCGCTCACCGCGACAGGAGGAGACGCGGGCGCCGCAATGACCGGCGCCTGCAACTCGAACGACGGAGTCGCGAATGGGCTCGGCAGAGCCATCGGTGTCTCGATGGCAGCAACCGATTGCGTCGCAGGCTCGTTGACCGGCTCAGGGATCGCTTCGGCCGCCGTCAGCCGGTGCATGAAAATCGCGAGATCGGCGCTCGTCGGCGTCGGCCGGAACTCATACAGGATTGCATCGAGATCCCGCGCCATCTCGCCAGCCGTCTGGTAGCGGTTGTCGGGGTCTTTCTGCAGAGCCTTGAGTACGACGCTGTCGATCTCCGGTGTGACTTCGTCGTTGTAGAGCGATGGGGCGGTAACTCTCGCCTCGCGCACCTGCTCGAGAATCGACATCTCGTTCTCGCCGGTGAACAGCTTCCGGCCGGTCAGCATCTCGAAAAGCACCGTCGCCAGTGCAAAGACATCAGACCGGCGGTCGATCGTGCGGCCCCATGCCTGCTCGGGCGACATGTACTGGAGCTTCCCCTTCAATGCTCCCGCCTGCGTGTGCGACGCCTTCGACGCTGCTTTCGCGATACCGAAGTCGCAGAGCTTGATGTCGCCTTCCTGAGAGATGAGAACGTTCTGCGGGGAGACGTCACGATGGACGAGCCCCATCTCCTGTTCCTCGAAATCCTTCTTTCGGTGCGCATAGTCGAGCGCCGAAGCGACCTTCGATGCGATGAACAATGCCAGCTCAGGCGTCAGCGGCTGATTCCGATCCTCGGCCCGGCGCAGGATGGTCTTCAGATCGAAGCCATCGATGTACTCCATTGCGATGTAGTAGCTGTTCTGGATCCTGCCAAGGTCGTAGATGTGAGTGATGTTGTTGTGGTTGAGCTGCGCGGCCAGCTTCGCCTCATCGATGAACATCTCGATGAAGTCCTGGTTATCCGACAGGTGCGGGAGAATCTTCTTGATGGCGACGATCTTCTGGAAGCCTTCGACGCCGCGCATCCTCGCCTTCCACACTTCGGCCATCCCGCCGGCCGCGATCTTGTCCACGAGTACGTACTGCCCGAAGCGATTTGCCTCGGGAGTATCGTCATCCTCCACCTTCGGTGCGCCGGCATCCGGCTTTGTTGCCTCGACTTCCGGCGCCAGCTTCACGAGATCGGACGCTGCAGCCGTGCGGGAACGGAAAATCGGTTGGGAAGCGGACCGCTCCTGCACCGGCTGCGGCTCGGTACGGGCAGCAGACCCCGGCAGCGGAAGTCTCGTCGTTACCGCTTCGGGATCATCATCACCCGGCACCTGCGATGGCACCGGTGGCCGCGGCGTTCCGCCGCCTGTAGTCCGTCGGGCCGATTTCTCGATGCCCGACAAAGTGTCCTGGAGCTTCCTGTCGAGCTCCGAAGTGGTTTTCGCTTTCGCCGGCGGCTGGACCGGTGCGGTCTCGCGCTTGCGCTGCGGCATCATTCCGCCGAGCGTATCGGCCAGCATCTTGTCGACTTCATCGCTCGCTTTGGAGGCTGCCGTTCTGCGCGCCGGCTTCATTTCATCGAGCAGATCGCCGGCGTTTTGGCTCGAAGTCTTCGCCGGAGCGGTCGGAATCACCATCAGTTCCTGAACCTTCGCGAGCAGCCCCGCCTCGGTATAAGGCTTCGTAATGATGTCGGAGCCGCCGAGACGCTGCGCATCCGCTTTGGC